>CAYTEK010000120.1:0-2010 GCA_964436715.1 uncultured Verrucomicrobiota bacterium
GCGGGCCATGGCGGCCGGGCTGACCGGAGCTGGCGCGCCATGGCAGGCCAAATCGGGCTGGGTGGCGGCCGGCGTGGCGATCCTGGGAACCGGCTTTTGGCGGAGCGATGCCCCCGGACCGCAGCCGGCTCCGGCCGCGCTGGAGCAGGCCGTGGACGCCGCAGGTCCTTCTCGGTCGGCTGACCAGGGGACGAATCCGGCTTCCTCCGCGGCGGTCAATCTGGGGGTGAGCTACATCGGGGGATTCTTCCTCGGTTGGTGCTATCGGCGTTTCGTAAAGGTTTCGGTCATGCTCACCTGCGGGGCGGTGACGGTCCTGATGGCGATCAAGAGCCTGGGTTGGTTCGAAACCGACGTGGCCTCGCTCCAGGATCACGTGCGCGCGGGATCCTCGTGGCTCGGCAACCATGCGGCCGATCTGAACCGCTATTTGACCGGTCTGTTGCCCTCCGCGGGCGCGGCCGGCTTCGGCCTGTTCCGGGGATTCCGGCGCAAGTTCGAGTCGACTATTGCTGGTGAATTTGTGCGAAAACCCGAATGATCGAGAGAAGTTGAGATTCTTTTCAATTAACGCCCGGGGATGACGAGGGGGCCGGCAAGGGGCTGGGGAAGCGCTGGCGGATGCGGCTACTTGCCGGATTCGGACTGCCAAGCCCTTGCGGGCTGGAGGTCGGATTTGGCGCTGGATTCGTGGTGGGGACAGGGGTAATCTGCGACCGTCGTTATGCGGACGGAACAGGACACTCGCAGGCAGTTCATCGATCGGCAGTTGGAGCAAGCGGGCTGGCGACTGGACGACCGCACCCAAATCCGGCGCGAAGTTCCAGCCGAGCATGCCGTTGCGGAGGCCGCGCCGCCGGAATACGGGACGGGGGCGGAGGGCGGCATCACCGACAACTGCATGTACGACGGCGATGGGACCGTGCTGGCCGTCAATGAATGCAAACGGACAAGCCGGAGCGCCCGCGAGGGCGAAGAACAGCTCCGCCTCTACGTTGAATCGATTGGTTCCCAGCAAGGTTATTCGCCCTTCGGGTTCATGTCCAATGGGCTGGAAACGTGGTTCTGGGAGGTGGGGCTCGCGCACCCGCGCCCGGTGTCGGGGTTTTTCAGCCGGGATGATCTCCGGCGGATTCGGTTCATCCGGGAGAACCGCCGCCCCCTGGCGGCGGAAGCCATCGACCGCTCCATCGTGGATCGTCCTTATCAGCATGAAGCCATCCGCCGGGTGGCGGAAGCGTTCATGGCCGGGAAGCGGCGGGCGCTGGTCGTCATGGCCACCGGCACGGGCAAGACCCGCACGGCGATGGGATTCGTGGATTTGTTCCTGCGCACCTCGTGGGCGCAGAAAATCCTGTTCGTCGCCGACCGCGACGCCCTGGTGCAGCAGGCGTTGACCGACGGGTTCCAGCGGCATCTGCCCAACGAACCGCGCGTGCGCATTCTCACTGGAAACATCGACAAGGAGAAGCGTCTGTTCGTCGCCACGCTGCAGACGATGGCGCGCTGCTTCGAACAGTTCAGCCCGGGCTTTTTCGATCTGATCGTCTTCGACGAAGCCCACCGGTCCATCTTCAACCGTTTCAACGAGGTCATCGAGTACTTCGACGCCCGGATGATCGGCCTGACGGCCACGCCGGCCAACTTCATCGACCGCGACACCTTCCGGGTCTTCGATTGCGCCAACCAGGCTCCGACGTTCCTGTACACCTTCGAGCAGGCCGTGGCGGACAAGCGCCTGGTGAATTACCGGCTATATCAGGCTCAGACCGCGTTCCAACGCGACGGCATCAAGGGCGCCACGCTCAACGAAGAAGACCGGGCGAGCCTGATCCAGCAGGGAATCGACCCGGACGATGTGGATTACGCCGGCACGGAAATCGAGGCCAAGGTCTCCAACCGCGACACCCTCCGCAGGCAATGGGAAGAGATCATGGCCAATGGCATCCGCGACCGCGGCGGCCACATGCTCGGCAAGACCATCGTGTTCGCCATGACCAAGAAGCATGC
>CAYTEK010000120.1:2020-8934 GCA_964436715.1 uncultured Verrucomicrobiota bacterium
TGCCGAGCGCATCCGCGACGTGTTCGAGGAGATGTTTCCCGACCAGGTTGGCATGCTCCAGCTTGTCCACCACGGCATGGAGCGCGTGCACGACGGTTCCTGGGGCGATGGCTTGATCACCCGCTTCAAGCGCCAGGACAAGCCGCGCATCGCGGTTTCGGTGGACATGCTGGATACGGGCGTGGACGTGCCCGAGGTGGTCAACCTGGTTTTCATGAAGCCCGTGCAGTCCCGCATCAAGCTGTGGCAGATGATCGGCCGCGGCACGCGCAACCAGGAGGCCTGCCGCTATTACGACCGCCTGCCGAAAGGCAAAAAAGAAGAATTCCTGGTCGTCGATTTTTGGCAGAACGACTTCGGCAAAAGCGCGGATCGTCCCGCGGCGCCGGAGGTGCCCATTCTGGTCCAGTTGTTCAAGGTCCGGCTGGACATCCTCGAATCCACGCTCCGACAGCGCGACGGCGAAGCGTACCGGCTGGCCTTGGCAGGCGTTCGCGCCATGCTGGGCCGCGTGCGCATCGATTCCTTCCTGGTCCGCAAGATCTGGGGCGAAATCTGCGCGGCCTGGGAAGACGAGTCGCTCTGGACCCTGCTCAACGCCGAGAAGCTGGAATTCCTGCGGATCAAGGTCGCGCCGGTCCTGCGGTTCGTGGCCGACGTGGACGTGCCCGCCGAAACGTTCGCCTGCAAGGTCGAGAAGCTCAACCTGCTGCTCCTGAAGAAATCTCCGGCCCGCGACGCGATGCAATCGATTTTCGAGGACGTGTCGCGCCTGCCCCAGACGGTGCTGGAAAATCCGGCCAAGGCCGGCTCGGTGCGGCTGGCGACCACCTCCGACCTGGCCGAAGCCAAACCGAGCCAACTCCGGCAGTTGATCGACGATCTGGCCGAGGAAATGAAGAACAAACGGCGGCTGGACAGCTTCCTGAAGATCGACCTGCCCGACTACATCGCCGGCAGGAGCCACGTGATCGTCGGCCCCGACAAGAAGCCCATCCACGTGGAAGAGTACCGCAAGCGCGTCGAGGCCCGGATTCTCGCCATCGCCGAGATCCATCCGGCGCTGGTCGCCATCCGCGAGGGCCGGGAGCCGACCGCGGACGAACTGCTGGCGCTGGAACGGATTTTGCATCGCACGCTCGAGGCGGACGACGTGCAGCTCACGGAGAAGACCGCGCGCCAGGCGTTCGGCGTCGCGATGGATGCCCGTTCCGGATTCCTGGGCTTTGTCCGCCACGTGCTCGATCTGGACGCCATTCCGGACTACGCGGAAGTGGTCGCCGCCGAGTTCCAGGAGCACGTGGCCCGCCACAACTACTCGGGCGACCAGATCCGCTTCCTGCGCGCGGTCCAGGACGTCTTCCTGGCCAAGCGCCACCTCGCCGAGGCCGACCTCTACGAAGCGCCTCTGACCCAATTCGGGCGCAACGCCGTCGAAAGGTACTTCACTCCCGGCGAAATCAAGGAAATCGTCGCCTTGGCCGAGCACGTCGTGGCCTAGGAAAGGAACCCCATGTTGACCGATGCCCAACTCCGCTCCAAGGTCGATGCGCTCTGGGACAAGCTCTGGAGCGGCGGACTGTCCAACCCGCTCGACGCCATCGAGCAGTTGTCCTACCTGTTTTTCCTGAAGCAGCTCGACGAGCGCGAGCAGGACGCCGAGCGCGCGGCCCGCCGGCGCGGGCAGGAGGCTAAGCCGTTCTTTCCCGATCCGGCCCTGCGCTGGTCGCATTGGAGCCAGCTGCCCGCCGCCGAAGCCCTCAAGGCCGTCAAGGAAAAGGTCTTCCCGTTCCTGAAAAACATGGGGAAGGGGGCGGGATCGTTCGGCGCGCACATGGCCAACGCCGAATTCAAGATCAACAAGCCCGCGCTGCTGATCGAAGCTTGCCGCGCCATCGAAGGCATGGACGTCTCCGGCCAGAACCAGGACGTGCAGGGCGACCTCTACGAATACCTGCTGGGCAAGCTGAACACGGCCGGCACCAACGGCCAGTTCCGCACTCCGCGGCACGTCATCCGCATGATGGTGCGGATGATCGCCCCCCGGCCCGGCGAGCGCATGGTCGATCCTGCCGCCGGCACCTGCGGGTTTCCCGTCAACGCCTGGCAGTACATTCTGGAAGAGCACACCGACAGGCGCGACCTTTCCTACGACGACGAAGGTTGGCCCCACGGTCTGACCGGCAGCCGCCTGACCAAGGAAGAGTACGACTTTTGCCAGAAGGAGGCCTTCACCGCCTACGACTCCGACTCCGGCATGACCATGCTGCGCATCGGCAGCATGAACCTGATGCTCCACGGCCTGTCCGCGCCCCGTTTTTTCTACGCCGACGCCCTTTCCAAGGACTTCGCCGAAGAGCGCGCCTACGACATCGTGCTGGCCAATCCGCCCTTCAAAGGCGCGATCGACGCCGCCAACGTGAACCCGACGCTCCCCGCCAAGGTCAAGAAGACCGAAATCCTGTTCCTGCACCTCTTCCTGCGCTTGCTCGACAACGGCGGACGCGCCGCCGTCATCGTGCCCGACGGCGTGCTCTTCGGTTCCTCCAATGCCCACAAGGAAGTCCGCCGCGCGCTCATCGAGGACAACCGGCTCGACGGCGTCGTCTCCATGCCCTCCGGCGTGTTCCGGCCCTACGCCGGCGTCTCGACCGCCGTCCTGCTCTTCACCAAGGGAGCCGCCACCGAGCGCATCTGGTTCTACGACATGGAGCACGACGGCTTCTCCCTCGACGACAGGCGCCAGCGCGTCGCCGACAACGACATCCCCGACGTCCTCGAATGCTGGCAGCGGCGCCACGATGCTGGCTTCCTGAAAAAACGAGCCGTCCGTCTCGCCAAGCTGCGCGACCAGATCGCGCCGCTCAAGAAGGAGCGGCTGCAACACCACGCCCTGATCCATCGGCTCAAGTTCGAGGAAGCCGTGGCGCACAACGACGGCGACAAGGCCCGGAAGGCGCGGGAAAAGGCCGAGGCCAAGCTGGCCGATCTCCAGACCCGGATCGGGCCTCTCCAGAAAGAAATCAACCAGCTCACCCGCCAATTCTGGGTGACGAAGGAACAAGTCGCCGCCCAAGGCTACGACCTCTCCGCCAGCCGCTACCGCCAGGTCGAGCAGGACGAGGAGTACCGCGAGAAACCCGCCGTCACCCTCGGTCGCATGCAGGCGCTGGAACAGGCCGCCGGCAAGCAGATTAAAGCGCTGGAAAAGATGCTCAAGGCATGAAGTCGAGGACGGCACCTTTAGGCGATATATGCGAGATCAATCCCGCTCCGCCTCGTAATCTGTCGCCAAACTTGACTTGTTCATTTGTTCCGATGGAGGCGGTTGATGATTGGTCTGCCCGTGTGCTAACGCAGATCAAGCGGACCGTTGGAGATGTTTCCAAGGGGTACACATCTTTTGCTGAGAATGATGTTCTTCTCGCTAAAATCACCCCCTGCATGGAGAACGGCAAGTGCGCCATTGCGCGTGGGCTTGTCGGCGGGATCGGATTCGGAACCACGGAATTCCATGTTTTGCGGGTCGGCAACCAAGTTCTACCTGAGTGGCTTTTCTACTTCTGGCGTTTCCCCAATACGAGGCATCGTGCAGAAGCCGCCATGACCGGATCAGCTGGACAGAAACGTGTACCCTCCAGTTTTCTTGAACGCATGGAGTTACCTCTTCCTTCTCTCCCAGACCAACGCCGTATCGCGGCGAGGCTGGAGCAGGCGGACCGGCTACGCCGCACGCGCCGCTACGCCCTCGAACTTGCCGATGCTTTCCTGCCCGCTGCTTTTCTGGAGATGTTCGGCGACCGAATCAATTCCGCAACCAGACGTTTGGGCGACCTTGTTCGTATCACTGGCGGGGGGACACCTTCACGTGACTGCCCAGAATATTTTAACGGCAGTATTCCATGGCTGACAGCGAAGGACATGCGTGGGGACTACATCTGGGATACTGAAGAACATGTCACAGACGAAGCGGTTAAAAACAGTGCCACAAAATTAGTGCCTGAAAATTCAATCCTTCTAGTTGTTAAAAGTAAGGTGTTGATGCACCGCTTGCCTGTTGCTGTGGCTAAAGTTCAACTATGTCACGGACAGGATGTAAAATCACTGCAATGCTCGAATGCGCTTCATCATGAGTTCGGCCACTATGTTCTAATGTGCCATGAGGTCAATCTGTTAAGACAAGCTAGAGGTGCCAATACGGAAGGATTGACTCTTCCAATGTTGGAGGAGTTGCCAGTACCCAATGTTTCATTAAAGGAACAGCGCCGATTTGCCGACCTGGTCCAGAAGCACGAGCGGCTACGGGCGATGCAGCGGGAAGCGCTGCGCCAGGCCGAGCATTTGTTCCAGACCTTGCTGCACGACGCCTTTGCGGACGACGCGGCCTAGGCGGCGCCAGGACCGCCGTTCAGCTACATCGTATTGATGGCCGCTTCGGCCGCGTGCAGGGTGGCGATGACGGCATCGAAGCTCGGCGGTGGGGAGAGGAACATCGGCCGCATGGCGGCGTAGTCTCGGCGCAGCTCGGCCAACCGGGCTTCGGGCGGCACGAGACGCAGCGTGCCGGGAACCGCCGTTTCGAAGTGGGTCCAACCGGACGCGAAGAACCGGCTTTTGTGGAGGCGGACGCGTTCCAACAGATCGAAGCGCGTTCGGGCCGCACGGCCGGCGGGATGGTTCCACAGCGCGGCGAAGTCGGCGTAGTGCCGGGCGAACCGGTCCCGCATGGGTTGCCCGGCGGGGCGGTGGTATTCGGCGTGCAGGATGGTGGCCTTTTCCCAGAAGGTGCGTTCGAGCTCCAGGGCGACCACCTCGGCCCCGAAGTCGGAAAAGACGTTGGGAGCCAGATCGGCGACCAGGGGCGCAATCCGGTGCGACCCGGTGGGGCGCTGGTCGGTCAGGGATCCGAACTCCATCTTCACGAGGGGGGCGATGTACGAGCCGGGCGGCACCGCCCAGGGATAGGCAAACAGAAGCACGGGAGAATGGGAGGCCGCATCGACCTCGAAACGGAGCCAGCCGCCGTCGGCGGGACCGGAGCCCAGCAAGTCCTCGACGGCGGCCTCCAGTTCGGGAAGAAAACGGGACTGCACGGCTTGGATGCAATCGTCCTGGAGTTTCTTGACGCGTTTCAGGCGTTGCGTGGGGGAGGGGGCTTCGTCGAGATCGGCCTCTTTCCAGCCCAGCGACGTCGGCGTCAGCCCCAGATCGATGTCTTCGGAGAAGCGGTCGATGGCGCCGAAAACCTTGGACAGCGACGTGCCGCCCTTGAAGACGCAATTCGGTCCAATGCCTTCTGCGGTAAAACAGAGGTTTAGCAACCAGCAGACCCAGAAGTCCTTTTCGACGATGAACTCGGGCACGCCCTTGCGTTCCGAACAGGTCCGCCAGTACAAGGCCCGCTCTTCCGCCGGCAACCGCGCAAAGGCTTTCACGCTTCGCCGCCTTCTCCGGCGATGGCGCGGAAGTGGGGGTGCATCCAGACGGGCGCCAGCGGGAGATCTTCGAGCAGGCGCCGCCGATCTTCGGGAGAGAGAGAATCGCGGAGGCGGGCCACGCGTTCCGGCGTGACATTCGACTTGCCGACATAGCGCAGCCCGGCGATCAGCAGGCCCGTCATGCGGCCGGCCGCCGCCATCATGCGCGGCGAGGCGCGGCGCAGTTCGATGACCCGTTTCCCAAAGGAGATTTTCCGGGGCTTGCCGTCCGTCAGGAACACCACCCGCATGGGCACTTGGTCGGACAGATGGAGCAGATTGGCCGCATAGCCTCCGAAGGGCTGCAGCTTCACCTGGTCGCGTTCGGCCACGGCCTTGGCGATGGCGTCCACGGAGGGCAGGAGTTCGCCCAAGACGGGATGCTGCCTGGGCCGGTAGTACAGGCCGCGGGCCAGCCGCCGCAACGTGCCGGCCTTCGCCATGCGGGAAAGCGCCTGGTCCACCGCCGCGCGCGTGTCCAGATCGAGGAACTTCCCCGAATGGAACACGGCATCCTTGGCGGCGCGGTCCATCCGGTGCCGGATCTTGTCCGCCGTGCTGTTGTTTGTCTTTGGTCGTGCCATAATGTCAGAAATAGTTATCTCATTTTCTGACATAATCAACCCCGAAATGCAGGTTTTTGGCCATGGACCCGTAAGCGGCTTCCCTCGGGGGCCGGGTGCGAACTTGGTTCCCTCGTGCTGTTTCATGTATGATGCGCAGCCAAAGAGGGTTTGAAAGTCCAATTACGGCAGGAGAACGGGCATGATCGAGATCGTCAAGGCGGGCGCACGGCACCTTTCGGACTACGGCTGGCTGAAGACCTATTGGCTGTTCTCGTTCTCGGACTACTTCGATCCGCACAACATCCAGTTCGGGGCCCTGCGGGTGTTCAACGACGACGTGGTCCAGCCAGGCACCGGATTTCCCACGCATCCCCACGAGGAGATGGAGATCGTCACCATCGTCCTCGACGGCGAAATGACCCATCAGGACAGCATGGGCAACAAGACCGTCATCCGCCCCGGCGACGTGCAGCGGATGTCGGCGGGGACCGGCCTGACCCATTCCGAGTTCAACCTGGCCGATCGGCCGGTACATTTCTACCAGATCTGGATCTTCCCGGACGAAGCGGGGCTCAAGCCATCCTACGACCAGAAGCGGTTTGCCGCCGCCGATTGGCGCAACAAGCTGTTGCCGGTCGCGTCGGGTCAGGGGAAAGCCGGGGCGGTTTCCTTCCATACGGACGCCACCATCTACCGGTGCGACCTGGAGGCCGGCAAATCGGTCGCGCACAAAGCCACGGCCGGCCGCCGGATCTTCATCTATCTGACCAAGGGGTTGCTGACGGCCAACGGCGAGACCGTCCGGTCCAAGGACCAGTGCGGTTCCCCCATTTTCTGGACCATTTGCCGTGAGAGTCATGGCCTGATTTTC
>CAYTEK010000121.1:0-4488 GCA_964436715.1 uncultured Verrucomicrobiota bacterium
GCCCCAGGCTCCCACCATCCATTTCCGCGCCATCCGCAGCATGGATTCCTCGCGCGTGAGCGCGCCGAGTTCGGCGATCTCGACCCACGCCAAATCGCGGGATTCCGCGCTGACGCGATATTTCTCGCCGCCCGACGCGCGCAACGCATAACGCACGTCCCAGTGGAAATGCTCCGGCTCCGCGCCGCGCGCCGGAATCCGATGGACGTCCACGTCGAAAATTCCCGCCGCGACGGATTCGAGGCCCGTCAGCCCGGATTCTTCTTCCGCTTCGCGGAGCGCCACGCGGAAGGCGTCGGCGTCGCCGTCGGCGTGGCCGCCGAGTTGCACCCACATGTCCAGCTTGCCGTGGTGCGTCAAGAGCACGCGCCGGCCCGTTCGATCGACCACCCACGCCGAACCCGTGACGTGGCCGACCGCCAGCGTCCGCGCGAAGCAATCCGCATGGGACGCGACGAAGGCGACGAACCGATCGACGGTCGCCGCCTCGTCCGCCCAGCGCGTCCGGTATTCGTGCAGTTGCCGCAGAAGTTCTTCCCTGCCCATGCCCCCATCTTGGCAGATTTCGGCGTTCCGCGCCACTCCCCCGGCGGCGCAGCGGCTAGTCGAGCCCGTTGCGGGCTTCCAGCCACGCCGCGCCGGGCAATGGACCGCGGTCGCCGGCGGCTTGTTTCCGCGGCGCCGGCTCGTCGAGCGCGGCCGCGTCGTTCTTCAGGTAGCGGACGATGCTCCGATGGCCGAAATTGTCCGCCCATTGCAGCGGCGTCTGGCCGCGCGCATCCCGCGCGTTCACGTCCGCGCCGTGCTCGACGAGATACTTCACGACGTCCAGGTGGCCGAACGCGGCGGCCCACTTCAGGGCCGTTTCGCCCTGCGCGTTCCGCGCGTTCACGTCCGCGCCCTTTTCCACCAGGTAGCGCACGAGACCAAGGTCGGAGGCCGCCAGCATCAGCACCGTGCCGCCGCGGTCGTCCCGCGCCTGGAGCTCCGCGCCCTGCGCTTCCAGGTAGCGGACCACGTCCAGCCGGCCAATGAACGCCGCCTTCATCAGCGGCGTTTCCCCGTTGAGGTCCCGCGCATTCACGTCGGCCCCGCGCTCCACCAGATGCCGCGCCAGTTCCGGCTGGCCCACGGCCAGCATCAGCGGCGTGCGGTCATAGGCGTCGCGCGCATCGACGGCCACGCCCTTCTGCAGGAACACATCCACCTGCGCCGCGTCGCCGGCGTCGGCGGCCTTGTGGATGGTGGCGCAACCCGCCCCCAGCGGCAGCAGCGCCGCCAGCAGCCAGCCCAGTTTGTTCGCTTTGATTTTCATCGTTCGACCCGTCTACGCCTCGCGTCCGCGGCACCCGCCGAAGAAGGCCGGCCCGCCGCAGACGATGCGCTCTGTCTTGATAAACGTGAAATAGTAGGGTCCCGACCGCCGCCGCGCGTAGTTAAAATCCGCTTAAAGTAACGTTAACGGAAAAACAATCGGCGAGTGGGCAAAACGCCGGATGGATGCCGCCGGCGCAGCGGAACCTAGCGGCTCGTAACGCGATAGAAAGCCGCGGTGGCCGTGCCGGCCGGAACGCTCCAGACGTGGTTCGAGACGCCCTGCGGCAACTCCTCCACTTCCGTCCAGTTGGTCGCGCCCAGGCTCGCGATGCGTTCCACGGCGTTCGTCGCGTGGATGGGCAGTTCGGAAATCGCCAGATTCACGAAGCCCGTGGCCACGGCCGCGGCATCGATGCGCACGGGCTCGGAAAGAACCTGCATGCACCCGTAGGTGCCATCGCCGGCATCATAGCTCGCGGTCAGCTGCGCGTCCGCGACGGGCCCGTAATAATAGCGCCCGGCGCTGCCGGCCACGCCGACGTGCACGTTGGTGCCTTGGCTCCAGTAGTCCGTGTCGTTGACCGTCCAGCCGTCGCCCTGCGCGGAAAACCCGACGTAGACGTCCTTGGGCACCTGCACGTGCATGGGAAAATCGTAGGTGGACACGCCGAATTCGTTGGTCGCCGGCGCGTTCGTGAACGCCGCCACGTACAGCGGGGCGGCATTCGTGGCCGCGAACAGCCATACCTGGCAGGTCTGCTGGCCGGCGATGGCCAGGCGCAGGCGCACCATGCGGACGATGGCGGCCGTCTCGAAATGGACGTCGTCCGCCAAGATGTTCACGTCGCGCGCCCCCACCACGTGGTCGCGGTATTCGGGCACTTCGTAGATCGCCGCGCCGGCGGCGGCGACCGTCAGGATCCAAACGGCCAAGCCAGCGGTCCGGCGCCGCGCGCGCATGGAGGATGCAAAATGCATTCGTGGCAGGAAAGCATAGTCCGCGGCCGGCGGCCGGTCAATCGCGCTCCGGCGGCGCGCCGGACCGTCCGTTTTCCAGGCGGTCAGGCGCGGCTCAGGCCGTCTTCGACGTCCTGGGCCTGGCGCTGCAGGTCGGCGAGTTCGCGCCGCCAGAAATCGACGCTGCCCCAGTCGGCCGTCAGCAGGCCGCGGCCCCCGTCGGCCTTCTGCCGCGCGCACCAGGCGGCATAGTGCAGGTAGCGCATGGCGCGCAGGGGCTCGACGAGCCGCGTCTGGGCGTCGTCGTATTCCGCGAACAGCTCGTAGCCTTCCAGCAGCAGGTCGAATTCGGGTCGCGCGGCGGGCAGCCGGTCGGGCAGCAGCATCCAGAGGTCCTGGATGGCGGGGCCCGTGCACATGTCGTCGAAATCGATGGCGAGGAAGCCTTCGCCCGGCCGCCACAGCAGGTTCATGCGGTGCAAGTCGCCGTGCAGGCGCTGCCGCGCCACCCCGGCGAACAGCAGCGCGATGCGGTCGAGCAGCCGCTCCGCGGCGTCCAAGTAGCGCCCGGCGACTTCGCGCGGCAGCGCGGCGGAATCGCGCAGAAAGGCCACGTGCGTCCGGGAGGATTCCTGCGGTCCCAGCGTCAGCCGGTTCGGCGCCGATTTCTGCGCGCCGACCTGGTGGATTCGCCCCAGCAGGCGGCCGATCTGGCGCCATTCGTCGCGGGACGGCTCGGCGCAGGGCCGCCCGCCCATGCGCGGAAACAAGGCGAAGCAGATGCCGCCTTCCGCGTGGAGGGTTTGCCCCGCCGCGTCCGCGAGCGGCGCCACCGCCGGCACCTCCGCCGCGGCGAGTTCGCGCAGGAAATCGTGCTCGTCCTGCAACGCGGCGCGGGTCCAGCGGCCCGGCCGATAGAACTTGGCGACGAGAAACCCGCCGTCTTCGAGACCGATTTCGTAGACGCGGTTGATGTAGGAGGTCAACGGCCGGCAGACGCCGGACGCGCGCCGGCCGGACGCGCGTTCGGCGCAGTCCATGACGACGTCGGGCGCCAGCGCCGCGAACCCGCCGCTGCCGGTCGCTTCGGCCACGCGGCGCCTAATTCGCCAGGCCCGGCAGATTCGGCAGCGCGAGCGGGCCGGCCGGCGGACGCACGCCCCCCGCCTGGCGCGGAAACAGCGCGCGAAATTCGCGGTTGGCGGTCAACGGCTGGAAACGCTGATCGCGCAGGATCGCCTCGCGCGCCTGGTCGCCGCCCAGATCGATCGCCTGCCGCGCCGCGGAAACGGCGTCGGCGTCGCGCCGCACGAAGGCGTAGGCGGCGGCCAAATCGAGCCACACGTCCAAGTTGCGCGGCTCGCGCCGGCAGTATTGTTCGAGAGCGTAGATCAGCGCGTCCACGCGCTGGTCCTGCGCGAAGAATCCGGCCAGCGCCAGCACGTGCTGCGGCGGCAGGTTCGTGTCGCCCAGCAGCCGCGTGGCGAGGTTCTGGTAGGCGCCCTGCATGCCGGACGCGCGGTAGATCGACGTCAGCTCGAGGGCTTCGTCGGGCGTCAGCACGCCGGTCTCGTGCTGCCGCTTTTCGATCTCCCGGCGGCGGTCGGCCATCTTCGTCGTGCCTTCGATCTGGGCCAGGAACCCCTTGGCGCTGTCGTTCAACGGATCGGCCTTCGCAAAATCCTCGATGAGCTTGCGGGCGTCGTCGTAGCGCTGCATGTTCATGTACATCTGCGCGAGGCGGAAGGTGGCTTCGGGACTGAGCGGATACAGGTCAATGGACTGCTTGAAGGCGTATTCGGCTTCGTCGTACATGCGCCGATAGTCGTAGATGCCGGCGAGCGCGCTGCGCAGCTTGGAAAACGACTTGCGCGCGCAGATGTCGCGGCAGAACGCCGGCTGGTCCAGCAGCCACTTCGTGTACCAGCCCCAAAACGCGTGGTCGTTCGCCACGAGCTGCGGATCGAGGCTCGGCACCGGCTCGTCGTTGAGCTTCATGATGATCCCGTGGGGCGTCAGGTAGGGATACATCCACTGGATGACGTAGCTTTCCTCGACGTAGAAGTCGTGCTTGGCCTTGTTTTCCTTGAAGATCAGTTCGGCCAGGATGCCGTTGATCGTCATCACGCCGCCGACGCCCTGCACGCTGACCTTGCCGTTTTCGATCTTGATGTCGGCGCCGGCCTGGATGCGGGCCGCGTTCACGTCGTCGAC
>CAYTEK010000121.1:4498-8706 GCA_964436715.1 uncultured Verrucomicrobiota bacterium
GTAGGATTGGATGGCGGTGTTGGGGTCGTGGGGCGGCGGGATCAAGATGCGGTCGCCATAAAGGTCGCGCGTGATGTTCATGAACGTGTTGTCGGCCAGCGCGTTCTGGGTGATGAGGTAGACGTCGGGCCGGACGTCGGCCGAATAGATCATGTAGGTCGGCACGAAGCGTCCCGGATCGGTGCCGCCGTAGAAGATCGCGCCTTCCGCCATCGCCGGCGGGTAATCGGCCGGAATGGCGTTGGTGTAGGCGCCCCACTGCCGCGCGAATTCTTCTTCGTCCGGATACCAATGGCGGAAGTCTTCCTGGATGCCCGCGACGCCTTGCAGGGACCAGTTGCCGAACTGCCAGCCGTAGCTGTGGCCGTTCTGCTCGGCGCCGCCGACGATCCGCAGCTGTTCTTCGTCGTAGCCGTTCTGCCACAGCAGGATGGCCGGCAGCAGCAGGCCTGCCAGCAGCGCCGGATACAGCGCCCGCCGGCCGAGCATCCGCTCGAGCCACGCCACCGACAGCAGGATGCCGTAGCCCAGCCACAGCGAGTAGAGCGCATGGCTCTGGATGAACTGCACCCGCCCGATGAACAGGTTCTGGATGTCGAGCTGCGGATTCTGGAAAATCAGGAAGATCACGCTGACCGAGATGAAGCCGATGACGGACGTGATCAACCACCGCTGCTGCGAAACGCCCAGGTCGGAATCCAGTTGGAAGCGCGAATTGCTCAGCGCCCACGCCAGCGCCACCGCCAGCGGCGGCCCGGCGACCACGCCGCCGAAGAACGCCTTGCCCGCGAACGACAGTTCGCCCTTGAACAGCGCCTTCAGGCTCATCACGTCCACGAACAGCAGCCCCAGCGCCACCGCCGCGAAGAAACCCCAGATGATGATCTTCGTGCCCAGCGCGTAGTCGCGCAGGTCGGCCACCTGCTTCTTCAGGAACAGCGCCAGCAGCGTGAAGAACCCCCACCCCGCCAGCAGCAGGATCGGCCCGATCAGCAGGCGGTACAGCGCCTCCGCGCCGGCCCACCCGAGCAGCGTTTCCAGCACGATCAGGGCCACCGAAACCAGCACCAGCCCCAGCGCCAGCGGAAACGCCGAGCGCCGCTTGCCGCCGAGCACCAGCCCCCACGAGCAGAACGGCAGGAAGCCCAACACCGCGACCGGCAGCGAGAATTGGTTGCGCAAGTCGGTCAGGTACATGCCGAGCTGCTGGATGAACTTTTCGCTGAACACGTCCGTCGGCACGATGGCCTCGTACTGGCCGCGCGTCACCGCGTGCATGAAGCCTTCCCACGTGCGCGGATAGCCCCAGTTCATCGGCGGATTCTGCTCCGACGCGAAGGGCAGGTACATGTAGAACGCCACGCCCAGCTCCGCCAGCAGGATCGTCGTGCACACCGTGCGGCCGTGCGGCAGCACGAACGCCAGCGCGATCGGAATCGCCAGGAACAGGAAATTGTAGATCCAGAACGGCGTCGTGCCCGGTCCCTGCGACCACTTCCAGAGATTGGAATCGAAGCCCGGCGCGGCCTTTTCCGCCGCCGACGCGAACAGCCCATAGCCCTTCGCCGCGAACACGAACACGACGCCGACCAGCGCCGCCGCGATGGCGAAATCGCGGAACTGGTTGGCGTCCTTCATCAGCACCGCCACGGCCAGCGCCAGGCCCAGGAACAGCAGCGTCTGGTGGTTCGTCAACCCCAGCCCGAACAGGAACGCGGCCACGTACAGCAGCGCGTCGTTCTTCGGCCGGCACATCCACATGTAGATCAGCAGCAGCACGCCCATCTGGAACATCGCGTTGAGGCTGTACACCTCCACGATCACGCTCTGCGACCACAGCACCGGACTGAACGCCAGCAGCAAGCCGCCCGAAACCCCCGCCGCCGCGCACAGCACGTTTTCCGTCCGGAAACCGATCTTGTCCGTCAGCGCCGGAATGCTCCGCAGCAGGTCCGCGCCCGACCGGCTGACCAGCAGCGCCAGCAGCGCGCAGGCCGCCGCCCCGGCCACCGCCGACGCCAGTCCCACCGACCACGCCGGATTCGGATGCCCGTTGTAGGTCACCCAGTGGAAAATCCACTGGAAGAACCACGTCACCAACGTCCAGATCGGATAGCCCGGCGGATGCGGCACCCCCAGATAGTCCGACGCCACCGCCAGTTCGCCGGAATCTTCCAGCGTCAGCGTCGGCGCCAGCGTGTAGAAATAGACGGCGAACGACGCCAGCAGCACCGTCCAAAAGGACCACCAGTCGCTGCGCCGAAAAAAGGCGCCCGTCGCGTTGTCCAGGAAGCTTTCCTGGGCCTGGGCCGCCAGTTGTTCGATCTTCTTTTCCGAGGCTTTCGTCAATGTCATCGCGTTCTTTCGTTGGGGTCAGCCCTTGAATCCTGAAATTCAAGGGGCATCATTCAACTTTCAAGGGGGGGCCGCTTTGTTCCAAACGGGCCAACCGCGCTTCCAAATTCTTGAGCTGCTCCTTGAGCTTCGGCAAGCTCGCCACGTGGGCGAGCGACTTGCCGAATTCCAGGCGCGGCACCGCGGGCGCGCCCAGGTACATCTGGCCGCCCGGCAGATCCTTCGGAACGCCGGCCTGCGCGCCGATCACCGCGCCGTCGCCGACGGTCAAATGCCCGGCCAACCCCGCCTGGCCCGCGCAGATCACGTGCTTGCCCAGCGTCGTGGTGCCCGCCAGCCCCACCTGGGAGCACAGCACCGAATGCTCGCCGATCGCGCAGTTGTGCGCGATCTGCACCAGGTTGTCCACCTTCGTGCCTCGCCCCACCCGCGTCTGGCCGAACCGCGCGCGATCGATCGTCGTGTTCGCGCCGATCTCGACGTCGTCCTCCAGCACCACGATGCCCGTCTGCGGGATCTTGGTGCGCACCCCCTGCGCGTCCACCGCGTAGCCGAAGCCGTCGCTGCCGATCACCGCCCCGTTGTGCAAGATCACCCGCGCGCCCAGCTCGCAGCGTTCCCGCACGCTCGCGAAGGGATACAGCAGGCAGTCCCGCCCCAGCTTCGCCGCGTGCCCCACGTAGGTTTGCGGATACAGGGTCGTCCCGGCGCCGATCTCGGCCCCGGCCTCCACCACCGCGAAGGCGCCGACGGCCACGTCCGCGCCCAGCTTCGCCTCCGGCGACACGCACGCCTGCGGATGCACCCCGCGCGGCAACGTCACCGGCGGGGGCGCAAACAGCGCGCATGCCGCCGCGAACGCCGCATCCACGTTCGCCACCCGCAGCAGGACCGGCTTGGCTCCCGCCAGCGCCGCGTCCCGCGGCACGATCACCGCCGCCGCCGCGCTGGCCGCCGCCGCCGCCAGGTAGCGCCCGCCCCCGGCGAACGACACTTGGCCGGCCCCGGCCGTCGCCAAATCCGCCACGCCGCTCAAGACGACGTCGGCCGCCCCCGCGAGTTCCGCGCCCAGCTTGGCCGCCAGTTCGCCCGTCGTCAGCGTGAACACCGCCGGCCTCCGCCTATTCGCCCGCCGCCGGCGCTTTTGCCGCCGCGGCCGCTTTCGCCGTCGCCTGCAGATAGGCGATCAGCTTGTCCGTCACGTCCAGCGCGGGGCTGGAATAGGCCACCAGCGGCACCGCGTTCATCGTCAGGCCCGACTTGTCGAGCACCAGGTCGTAGCCGCCCGCCTCCGCGAAATGGTTCACCGCCTCCGTCAGCTCGTCCACGATGCCCTGGCGCGTCTTCATCACCTTTTCGCGCATCTGCTTGAGCTTGGTTTCCTGCGTGCGGCGGGCGCGCAGCTCGAATTCCTGCAGTTCCGTCAGCTTGGTCTCGGCTTCGTCGCGCTTCTGGAGCCGCGCCTCTTCGGTCAGCAGCGGATTCTTGGCCGCTTCGCGCAGCTTCGCGACTTCTTCCTGCAGCGCGCGCCCTTCGGCCACGATCTTGTCCATTTCTTCCTGGACGGCGTCCTCGGCCTTCTTCAGATCCGCTTCCGCCGCCTGCGTCTTGGGATGCGCCGTGAACACCTTGTCCAAATCCACCGTCGCGATCTTCAGTTCCGCCGCCCCGCAGAGCGGCGCCGCGCACGCCGCGACCGTCGCCACCGCCAACATCTTTTTCCAGCCCATGTTCGCCGTTCCTTTCATTGAAATACGCGATTGGGCGGCATTCTCGCCCCCCCCCCGGCGCGTGCGACGCCGCACCCCCGCCGCCCGCGGCGGGTTGGGCGCCCCCGGGCGGGCCCCCGCGGG
>CAYTEK010000122.1:0-8542 GCA_964436715.1 uncultured Verrucomicrobiota bacterium
GGGGTTTCGGGATTGCCGGCGACGCCGCAGCAGACGTCGGGATGGCGCGCCTTGATGAGGGCGACGAGGTCGGAAGCGTGGGCGAGGCCGTCGGGCGCGGGCTTGAATTCGGTTTCGCCGCGCGGGGGATCGCCGCGCAGGGCCATGACGTTGCGGATGCCGGAAGCATGGATGCGGTCGATCTGCGCGACGAGGTCGGCGCGGGAGGCGCCGACGCACGTCAGGTGCGCGACGACGGGCGTGAAGCCCATGCGGGCGAGCAGTTCCCAGGCGGCGAAGGAAAATTCGCGGGACGAGCCGCCGGCGCCGTAGGTGCACGTGACGAAATCGGGATGGACGGGGCGCATGCGCTCGATGGAGCCGCCGAGGATGCCGAAGCCGAGGGGGTCCTTGGGCGGATAGAATTCCAAGGAGAGCGTCGGCTGGCGCCGCGCCGCGAGCAGTTCCCGGATGGTCGGCAGGGTCATGCGGAAAAGATAGCGGAACCGCCCGGCGAACGGCACTCTTTTTTTGGGCGCCGCGCGAAACGTCAGGGCGCGGCGGGTGCGGCGGCCGCCGGGACGGGCCGCCGGGGATCCTGGGCGCGCACGAGCTTGGCGCGGTCCGGCGCCGGCTCGAAATGCCGGACGTAGGCGACGTGCACGACGGCGTTGGTGGCCAGTCCCGCGGTGGCGTAGGCCGCGGCCATTTCGGCGGCGAGGGCGTCCGGCGACTTGCCGGCGGCGGGCAGGAACCCGACGAACGGCAATTCGACGTTGCCGTCGCAGTCGACGACTTCGCGATATTCGGGCAGGCCGCCGCCGAGGTGGTCGATGCGGACGAGGAGGGCGTCGCCGGGGCGCAGGACGGCCGGCGCCGCGGCGTCCGCGGGTTCGTCGGCGCGGGCGAAGCCGCCGGCGCCGAGGACGACCGCGGCGAGGAAGAGGACGAGGCGGCGGCGGGAGCGGGCAGGTGCGTTCATGGCGTGAAGTCCGGGGCATTGCCGCCGAAGAGCCCGGCGACGAGGTTTTGTTCCATGGCGGCGAAGTCGCTGTTTTCCTGCGCGACGTGCAACAGGCTGCGCAAATTGAGCATTTCCTCGGTGATCATGAGCCGCGCCAGGGTCTCGTGCTGGATGGGGGTGGACAAGCGGATGTCGCGGCCTTCGCATTCGAGGATGAAGAACACGTCGTCCTTGCGGACGTGGTAGGTGCGGTCTTCGGGGGTGAGGCGATAGACATAGAACTCCTCCTGCCGGAAGGCGCGGACGATGCGGGAGGCCATGAAGTCGGCGACGTCGGGCGAGGGAAAGGACAGCGCGATGGTGCGGCTGCGGCTTTGGGCGACGTCGTCGGGATGCCGCAGGCCGGGGGCGGGATTCTCGAAACTGGCGGCCAGGAGAATGGGACCGAGGAGCGTGGTGATCACGGTCATGAGGATGGCGAGGCCGAAGACGTCCTGGCCGATGGCGCCGGAGGTCAGGCCGATGCCGGCGACGATGAGGGCGACTTCGCCGCGGGGCAGCATGCCGACGCCGATGCGGGCGGCGCCATGGACGTTGAAGCCGCAGAACAGGGCCGGCAGGCCGCAACCGGCGACCTTGCTGAAGATGGCGAGCAGGGTGTACAGGAGGCCAATCTTGAACAGGGGCAGGATCTGGTTGAAATCGACCATCATGCCCATGGTGGCGAAAAAGACCGGCACGAGCACGTTGTGGAGGCCTTCGATCTCGCGCTGGATGACCTGGACGAGATCGGTGCGGGAGAGGGACAGGCCCATGATGTAGGCGCCGATGATCATGGCCAACCCGGCCGTTTCCGCGAGGCCGGCGAGGAGCAGGGCGCAGCCCAGCGCCAGCGCCGCGATGGCGGGCGCGCTCTTGAAATGCTTGAGCACCCGGGAAAACCGGCGCGCGCCCAGCAGGCCCAGCGCCGTGGCCCCGATCCAGAAGCCGAACGCCTTGGCGGCGATCCAGAGCACGTGCCGCCACGACACGCCGACGGCGGATTCCGTGCGCACCATGCCCACGACGATGGCGAGGACGATGATGCCCAGCACGTCGTCGAACACCGCGGCGGCGAGCACCGTCACGCCTTCGGGCGAATCCATCTTGCGGCGCTCACCGAGGATGCGCGCGGTGATGCCGACCGACGTCGCGGTGCCGATGGCGCCGAGAAAGAGCGCTTCCGGATCCAGCCAGCCGCCGGCCAGTCCGCACCACACGGCGCAGCCCGCGCCGAGGAAGAAGGACAGCACCACGCCGCCGATGCCGACGACCGTGCCGGCGACGGAATAGCGCAGGAACGTGGACAGGTCCGTTTCCAGGCCCGACAGGAACAGCAGGATGATCGAGGCGAACAACGAAAAGGCGTAGAGTTCGGGCGAGACCGGCGAGCCGGAAGCGGCGAGGGGAAACAATGCGCCGACGAACGGCCAGCGGAAGTGGCCCAGCGCGTAGGGGCCGATCAGCATGCCGACGAGCAGTTCGCCGAGCACGCCCGGCAGGCGCAGCCAGCGCCGCAGCCAGTGGCCGCCCAGGCGGGTGAAAACGATCAGGAGCCCCAGTTGAACGACGAACTGGATCTCCGAGGAGAACACGCCGGCATCTCCGGTCGGGTCAGCCGATCAGCAGATGCAGGACTTCGTCGGGCGTCGTGGCCGCGAGGATCTTGGCGCGCACGGCGGCGTCGTTGAGCGGCCGGCTGATTTCGGCGAGGAACTGGATGTGGGGCCCGGTGCGGCTGTCGGGCGAGACGGTCATGACGAAGATGTTGGAGGGCTGGCCGTCGAGCGCGCCGAAGTCCACGCCGCCGCGCTTGATGCCCAAGGCCGCCACGAGGCAATCGACGCTGTCGGTCTTGCCGTGGGGAATGGCGATGCCGTTCTGCATGCCGGTGCTCATGCGCTTTTCCCGCTCGAGCACCGCCTTGAGCACGGCGTCCCGGTCCCGGATGTGGCCGGAAGCCATCAGCAAATCCACCATTTCGGCGAGGATGGCTTCCTTCGTGGCGCCTTGGAGGTCCAGGCGGATGGTTTCCACGGTCAACGGTTTTTTCAAATTCATTATTGGACTCCAACCCTATGAAAAACTCGCGACATTCTCGCCCGTTTGACGGGCAATTCAAGCCCAAATCTGCTCCGGCGGCGGAAAAAAGACGGGCGGGCTTTGCGGCGGGTCGGCGCCGGTTCAGGGCGCGTGGATCGCCTTGGTTTCGCGCAGCTGCTGCAGGCGCATGCGGACCAGTTCGGCCGTGGCGTCGACGATTTCGGACACCTTGAAGCGCGCCACGTTCCAGACGAGGTCGAAATGGGCGGGATCCTGGATGTCGCAGTTGAAGTGGCGCTTCAGGAAGCGGGCGCGTTCCGCGTCGGTTTCCCGGATCGCGCGGACGGCGGCGTCCTCGGTCAGGTGTTCGTATTGGACCATGGCGTGCACCCGGAATTCCAAGGGCGCGACGAGGCGGACGTGGATGGCGCCGGGCATGGGCCGCGCCAATTGGAAGCCGCCGCGGCCGATGACGACGACCTTGCCCAGGCGGGCGAGCAGGCGGATGACTTCTTCGATCTTCTTCTGGATGCGGTATTCCTGCGGCGTGCCGATCAGCAGCTCGTAGACCAGGCGGTGCAGGCCGCCTTGCCGGTACTTGTCGTGCAGCAGCGCGTCGTAGTCGGCGTCGAGGCTCTTGTTCTGGGCGATCAGCGCGCAGAGCTTCTGGTCGAACAGGTCCCAGCCCGCGTTCAGGTCGGGATCGGCGTATTCGGCCAGCCGCATGATGAGATGGCGGCCGATGCCGTGGGCGTTCGTGCCGGCTTCGCGGGAGATGGTGACGAGCGGGAACCCGGTGTCGCGGAAATCCACGTCGCGCGGCTCGTGGAGATAGCGCCTGACGACTTCGGCTTGGTTCATGAAAACACTTTAGCAAGAGTTGCGGATTCCCACCAACAGGAAAACGCGCGCCGCGGCGCAACCGCTCGGCGACGGCCTTCGGTAAAGCGATTTCGCGCGCCGCGCGCTTTTTTCGGCGCGGGGGGCACATTGCGCTTGTGTCGGTGCGTGCGCCTTCCTAATCTTGACCGAACCGTCGTTTTCGGACCGGTCGCCGCGCGCGGCGCCGTTCGCCGGCGGCGGTTCGCCGAGAACAACGCAATCCCAATAGGTGACGCCATTCAACTGAATCCCGAAGTCGAGAAGGTGGTCTACGGCCAGAACCGCCGCGAAACGGAATGTTCCGCCTGCGGCCGGTTCATCGGTTCCTGGGAACGGTGCCCGTTTTGCCGGCACTTCAATCCCAAGCGGTGGCCGGTGCGGCTGATCAAGTACAGCATGCCCGTGCTGACGGTGGTGGGCTTGTTCCTGCTTGCCGCCATGGGCCGGCACTACGGCGTGCAGCCGGTGCAGATCAAGGATCTGAGCCGCAAATCCAATTACGCGCAGGTGCGGCTCGCCGGCCGCATCAGCGACGAAATCCGCTTCCACGCCAAGGAAGAGGAAGGGGCGGGCGGCAGCCTGGAATTCGAGCTCGACGACGGCACCGACGTGATCCGCGTGCGGGCCTACGACGACGTCACCGACGAATTGCGCCGCGCGGGCAAGATCCCGGGCGCCGGCGACCAGGTCGTCGTGGACGGCAGCTACCAGTACAAGGCCCGGCGGCATTTCATCATCCTGGGCTCGGCCGACGCCTTGCAGATCGACCGGGAAAAACCGGCGACGGCCACGCCGATTTCCTGGCTGCGGAATCCGGAGGAAAAGGGCTTGGCGGCCGGCCAGCGGCTGAAGGTCACCGGGCGCGTCGAGGACGCGAAGGCCGGGCCCTACGATCGCCGCCTGTGGCTGGTGGATCCCGCCGGCGCCGGCATCGCGATATCCATTTCGGCCGGCCTGTTGGACGCCCACGGCGCCGCCCAGCCGGCCGCCGTCTTCGTCGCGGGCCTGAAGGCCGGCGATTTCGTCACCTGCTGCGGCAGCTTGGCGCAGACGAAGGGCCGCGCGCGCACCTGGCAATTGGCGCCGGCCGCGCCGGACGATTTCGCGGCCGCCGACGAACCGACGTGGAGGAACGACAATGCCAACCGCTGACGCGCCCCTGTTCTGCCCCAGCTGCGGCAAGGAAAATCCGGCCGATCACAAGGTTTGCCGGTTCTGCGGGGCGTCCATCGTCCGGCGGATTTCCCTGAAGATCGTGCCCGTCGGCGTCGTGCTGCTGCTGGCCATTGCGGCGGCGCACTTCCACTGGGCGGCGAACTACGTGCCCGACTACGCGCCGATTCCGTCCCTGACCGCGGAGCGCAATTTCGAGCGCGTGCGCGTTCGCGGGCGCGTCGCGGACGTCCAGATCGTCCGCGAGGCCTACGACCACCACCAGGTGCGGATCGCGCTCGAAGGCGAAGGCGAACGGTCGCCCGACAACCGGATTTCGGTCCGCCTGGAAGGGGAGCCGGCGAACGACTTCCTGGCCAATCCGGGGCTGCTGAACCGGGGCGACTTGGTCGACGTGGCCGCCGCGCTCTACGCCGGCGCCGGCTACCGCCATCTCAGCGTGAGCAGCGCGCAGTTCATCCGCGTGCTGGAAAAGGGCTCCGGCCCGGTCGTCGGCGCGGGCGAAGCCGAGACGCGCGCGCCGGCGACGCCGGCCGTGCGGGCGACGGTGGCGGACCTGCTGGCCGATCCGGAGAAGTACCGGGGCCAGGTGGTCGTCGCGCGGCCGCTGGAGGTGGTGGAAACGCCCGCCGCCCTGCCGTTCTTCCGCGTGGCCGACGCAGGCCGGCCGGAACCGCAGCTCGTGGTGATCGGGTTCAAGGGCGCGGTGCCCGCCGTGGGCGCGCGGATTTCCGTGCGCGGCAAATTCACCTTCTACGAAAAGAAGGGCTACTGGGAACTCCAGGTGCGGGACTGGGACCAGGGCGCGGTGATCGTCCTGCCGGACGGAGCAAGCGAGTAAGCCATGGACATCGTCATCATCCTCACCTGCTGCTGCGCGGCGCTGATCGGCGTCGCCATCGCCTCCGTCTTCTCGCTGATCCCGGGGCTGCACATCTACAACGTCATCGCCTTCACGATGATGATCGCGTTTGCGGCGATCGACGTCTTCAAGACGCTGGATCCGCTGATCACGACCTGCTTCATCATGGGCCTGGTGGTGGGCTTTTCCGTGCTGTTCACGGTGTCCAGCCAGTTCTTCCAGCCCTGCGACGACAGCTACCGGTCGATGATGCTGCCGCACGAGCGCTTCCTGTTCGAGGGGCGCGGCTACGAGGCGGCGATGCTCAGCGGCATCGGCTCGCTGTGCGCGCTGCTGCTGATCTCCGGCCTGTTCCCGTTCGTCACGGGCGCCATCGGCGTCCTGCGGCAGTTGATCCGGCCGCACATCTACTGGATCCTGGGGCTGGTGAGCCTGTTCGTCCTGATGAGCGAATGGCCCAAGGACCACGGCGTCGGCAAAACCACCGGCCAGCGGTTCGCGGACGCGTGGGTGCAGCTCGGCATGGGCCTGTTCGTCTTCGTGGCGGCGTCCATCCTGGGCCTGTTCGTCTTCTGCAACACCGTGATTCCGGTGGACAACGCCTTCCAGTCGCTGATGCCGGTGTTCATCGGCCTCTTCGCGATCCCGAGCCAGATCATGGCCGTGATCGCGCACGCCCGGATTCCCAAGCAATTCTTCGCCGCCAGCGTCGATTGCTCGCCGCAGGACGTCGCCCGCGGCGCGATGACGGGCACGGTCGGCGGGATGTTCTCCAGCCTGACGCCCGGCCTGACGCCCGGTCCGGCCCTGCTGATGAGCGCGCACGCCACGGCCTCTTCCGGCGAACAGCAGTTCATCATCGGCGGCGGCACCGCGCGCGTGCTCTACTACATCGGCGCCCTGGTGCTGTTCTTCATGCCGGACGTCTACATGCGGCGCGGCGGCGCGGCCATCAACATCAGCCTGTTCTTCGTGCCCGAGACCGCCGAGCAGTACTTCCTGATTTCCGGCATCATCGCCGTGGCCGGCGCGGCCTCGCTGCTGCTGCTGGGCGGCTATTCGCGGTTCTGCGCGCGGGTCGCCGAGAAGATCGACTTCCGCTGGATTTCCCTCGGCGGGGCGCTCCTGCTGACGGCGATGGTCTGGTACGTCACGAGCTGGCAAGGCCTCGCCCTGATGGGCGTGGCGACGGCGCTCGGGCTGGTCCCGAATTTCTGGCACACGCGGCGCATTCCCCTGCTGGCCGTGTTGCTGGTGCCCGTGTGTCTGAACATGGCGGGGGTGGGCAACGACGTGGCCGGTTGGCTCGGGTTCCGGTAGGCGAGGAGAAGACGGCATGAAAGGCATCACCCATTTTCTCACCGGCGTCGCGACGGCGTCCTGCTTCCCGCTGGCCATCCAGACCGCATTCTCGGACAAATCCTTCCTGATGCTCTACGGCGGCTTCTGCGGCATCCTGCCCGACACGCTGGACTTCAAGTTCGCCCGCTATTTCTGGAAGTTCGACCACGTCGTGAACATGACGGAAGACCACCTCGACGCCAAGCTGGCGGCGGAAACCGTCGCGCAATCCATCGACGAGGCCGCCGCCACCGGCAAGCCGGTGCGCGTGAAGCTCAACGTGATGCGCATCTCGACCAACTACTACCGCACGGTCGCGGTCCAGATCGACGGCGAGCGCAAGGAAGTCACCGCCTACGTCGGCCCGCTGAAGACCATGAGCCACTGCATGGCCCGCGGCGAAACCCTGCCCAGCGACGCCGCGCGCTACAAGGCGATCGCCGAAAAGGGTCCGGTGCCGGTGCTGGCGGACATCGCGAAGGAGTCCGCCTGCCTGCCGGACACGCTGCCGCAGCCGGAAATCGCGCACGTCGCGAAGTTCAAGGCCGACGTCCACAACACCTACTACGCCGATTCCGAAATCGGAATCTTTTCGGGCCCCGACTGGCAGTTCAAGACCCAGGAGGACGGCCGGGTGCGCATCGATTTCATTCCGTGGCATCGGCACTGGTCGCACAGCATCACCCTCGGGTTGCTGATGGGACCGCTGGGCTTCCTGATCTTCGGGCTGTCCGGCTGGTTGACCGGGCAGGGGTGGGCGAATCCGTACGCGCTCACCGCGCTCATCATGGGGCCGCTGGCCTTCTGGAGCCATGTTTTCGTGGACCAGCTGGGACACCTGGGGTCGAACCTCTTTCCGCCGTGGACGCATTGGCGTTCGGTGGGCTTCAAGTGGAGCACGTCGTCCTCGGCCTTCGGCAACCAGATGGTCAACTATCTCTCCGTGGCCATCATCCTGTGGAACATCAACGCCTACGGGCCGAAGGCGACCTTCACGCTGCCGTGGGCGGCGCGGATCGCCGGCGATTTCGGCGATCCCCTGTACTACCTGGTGTCGCTGCTGAACTACGCGGTCGTGGCCGTGGCCATTCCGGTGCTGGCGGCCTACCTGATCGTGCGCCTCCACCGCAAGTACATCGCCAAGCGTCCAACGGTGTTCGATGAAATGAACGAGAACGAGGATTTCGGCGGCGCCGGCGGCGACATGTAGAATTCCGTTTCGAACTCGCGCGGCCCGCCGGCAACGGCGGGCCGTTCGC
>CAYTEK010000123.1:0-8330 GCA_964436715.1 uncultured Verrucomicrobiota bacterium
CTGGTGTTCGCTGGAGAAGGAGACGTCGAACCACCAGCTTTCGTGGCCGCTGCCGCAGACCAGATGGGCCGTGGCCGGCGGAGTCGCGCTGGTGGCCGTGCCGGAGAACGTGCCGCTGAAGGTCGGATCGGTGAAGGTGTAGGTGCCCGAGAGGGTCGTGCCGCTTTGGTTGATCACCATCGTCAGGCCGCGGCCGCAAACCCAGCCCGTCCACGTGCCGGCGTAGGAGCCGGAGGTCGTCCCGCCGCCGCCGTCCCCGTCGTCGTCGTCGTCGCTTTCGCAACCGCCCGCCAGTCCCAGCGCCATCGCCGCCGCCACCAACGCCAACCATTTCAACTTGGACATGGGAACCTCCTGTTTTCGCCGTTTCCGGGAGCCGGCCCTGCGTCGGTCCCGCATCCGTTTTATAGCGCGAAGCGGCGGCGGCGGCAACGCGATTCGGAAACAAAAGACGTTTTGCCAGGTGCGGCGCGGGCATGCTATCGTGGCTCCATGAACATGAGTCCCCTTTCGTGGTATGTCGCGTTGCTGGCCGCCGGGCTCCTGCTCATCGTCGCCGAGGTGTTCGTGCCCGGCGGCGTGGCGGGGGTCCTCGGGGGCCTGGCGCTGCTGGGGGCGATGGGCGTCGGGTTGGTGGCGTTTCCCGCGCCGTGGGGCTATTTGGCGGCCGTGGCCATCGTGGTGGTCGGCGGGCTGGCCCTGCTGCTGTGGGTGCAGTTCTTCCCGCGCAGCCGCATGGGCAAGCGGATCGCCCTGCGGACGGACGGCGCGGACTTCAAAGCCGCCGCGCCGGACCGGGATCTGGTGGGCACCAGCGGCGAAGCGGCGACGGCCCTGCGGCCCGCCGGCATCGCGCTGATCGCCGGCAAGCGATACGACGTGCTGGCCGAAGGCGGCGAATGGATTCCCGCCGGCGCCGCGATCCGCGTCACCGCCGTGCGCGACGGCAACCTGCTGGTCCGCAACGCGAGCGAGGCGCCATGAAACTCCGCTGGTTCGGTCTGTGGGTCTTCGGCCTGCTGCCGGTTGCGGCGTCGGCCTATCAATTCCGCGTGGGCGAAACCACCAACGCGCTCGCGCTGCCCGCCGGCGAACGGATCGCGGAGGAAGCGCTGTGGGCGGCCAACAGCCTGGATGTCCGCGGGCGGGCCGACCGCGACCTGTGGCTGCTGGCGACGGCGGCCGTGCGCTGCGACGGCGAAGTCGGCGGCGACCTGCGCGTGTTTTCCAGTTCCGCCGTGATCGGCGGTGCGGCCCAAGGCAACCTGTTCGCCTACGCCAACGCGCTGCAGCTGACGACGACGTCCGTCGTGCGCGGCGAGGCGGCGCTGTTCGGCGCGACGCTGATCTGCGAAGGCGCGGTGGACGGCGACGCATGGCTGATGGCGCGGTCCGTCACGCTGGGCGGCCGCTGGGGCGGCGACGTGCGCGTGCGCGCCGACGAAATCCGCATCGCGCCCGGCACGCGGATCGCGGGCGACCTGATCTACTCCTCCGCGAAGCCGCTGGTGCACGACGCCAGCGTGGAAATCGGCGGCGCGACGACGCCGGCGCCGGCGCTCGCGGCGCAGGCGGGGCCACAGTCGCCGCTGGCGCTGCACGGCTATTTGTTCCTGGCGGCGCTGCTGGTGGGCATGCCGTTCGTCGGGCTGTTCCCGCTGTTGGCGGGCGGCGCGGTGCGGCGGCTGCGCGCGACGCCGTGGCGGGCGCTGGCCGCCGGCCTGGCCGCGCTGCTGGCCGGCCCGTTCCTGGCGATGTTCGCGTTCGCGACGATCGTGGGCATTCCGCTGGCGCTGATGCTGGGCGCGCTGTACCTGGCGCTGATCTACCTGGCGCACGTGGTGGTGGCGCTGTGGATCGGCCATGCGCTGCTGCGGGCGCAGGGGCCGCAGACGTTCGCGCGCGTGCTGTCGGCGCTGGCCGTCGGCCTGTTCGTGCTCTACGCCGGCGCCGCGATTCCGGGCTTCGCCGGCTTCGTCGCGTTTCCCGTGGTCGCGTTTGGCCTCGGCGCGCTGGTGCTCGCCATCCTGCAGCGGCCCTTCCTCCCCGTCGGCCTGCCGCCGACCCCTTTGCCGAAGAAACCCGAGTCCCCGGAAAACCCGAACCAAGGAACCGCCCCATGAACTTCATCCAAATCCTGCTTCTCCTGGCGGCGATCGTCGTCGTCGTCCTGCTCGGCATCGTGTTCGCCTTCCTGAAGGTGTGGGTGCGGGCGTGGATGAGCGGCGCCTACATCTCGCTGTTCAACCTCGTCGGCATGAAGTTGCGCAACGTGGTGCCCAAGCTGATCGTCGATGCCCGCATCCGCGCCGTGAAGGCCGGCCTGCCGCTCAGCACCGACCAGCTCGAGGCGCACTTCCTCGCCGGCGGCGACGTCATCAACGTCGTCCAGGCGCTCATCGCGGCGGACAAGGCGAACATCGAGCTGTCGTTCCAGCGCGCGGCCGCGATCGATCTGGCCGGGCGCGACGTCTACGACGCGGTGCGCACGTCGGTGAATCCCAAGGTGATCGACTGCCCCGATCCGGCCAAGGGCGCGAACATGCTCGACGCAGTGGCCAAGGACGGCATCCGCCTGTTGGTGAAGGCCCGCGTGACGGTGCGCGCGAATCTGGCCCGCCTCGTCGGCGGCGCCACCGAGGACACCATCATCGCCCGCGTCGGCCAAGGCATCGTGTCGGCCATCGGCTCTTCTCCCAGCTACAAGAACTTGCTGGAAAACCCCGACGAGATCAGCAAGAAGGTGCTCAACAGCGGGCTGGATTCGCAGACCGCCTTCGAAATCGTGTCCATCGACATCGCCGACGTCTCCGTGGCCGGCGTGTCCGGAGTGCGCGAAGTCGCCAACGTCGGCGCGCTGCTGGAAACCGAACGCGCCGAAGCGGACAAGAAGCTGCGCCAAGCCGAGGCCGAAGGCCGGCGCGCCACCGCCGTGGCCGCCGAACAGGAAAACCGCGCGCTCATCCAGGCCAAGCAGGCCGACGTCGTCGCCGCCCAAGCCGAGATTCCCAAAGCCATCGCCACGGCCCTGAAGGAAGGCAAGCTGGGCGTGATGGATTACCTGCGCATGCAGAACGTCATGGCCGACACCTCCATGCGCGAATCGCTCGCCGAAGGCGAAAAACCCCGGCAGACCTGATGCCGCTCCGGCCGCCCATCTTCCTGGCCTACGGCGACAGTTCCCCTTTGGACGCCGTCATTTGGGTCGTTGCCGGGATCTTCTGGCTGTTCATCCAGATGGCGAACGCCCGGAAGCAAAAGGCGAGAAAGGATCTGAAATCCCGGTCCGCCGGCGCTCCCGCCGCCGCGGCCGACGATGGCGACGCGCCGAAACCCGACGAACTGGTCGAAATCTTCCGGCGCCTGGGCGCGAACATTCCCCAAACTCCTCCGCCGGCGCCCCCGCCGGGGCCGCGGCCGCCCGCCGCGCCGCCGCGGCCCGCCGGGCGGCGGCGGCGCACGCCGGCGGCGGCGGTGGCGCCCGAACTGGCGCGGCGCCTGGAACGGGCCAAGCGCGAAGCGGCGGAAGCCGCCCGCCAAGCCGAAGCCGAACTCCGGGCCGCGCAAGCGCCGCCGGCGGAGGCGCCCAACATCCAAATCCAATCCGACGACCATCGCGCGCTGGCCGACGCCACGCGGCATGCCGACGCGATCCTGCCGCGCATGCACGCGATGTGCGTTCCGCTCAGCCCCCTCCCCATCCTGCCGATGCCCGGCGGCGATCGCTCGCATCATCCGGGCGCTCCGTTGCGCGCCAAGCTGCGCGACCGGAAGGAAGTGCGGGACGCGCTCGTGGCCCAGACGTTCCTGCAGCCCGCCAAGGGGCTGGCGCTCTGACGGCGCGGCGGCCGGCTCAGAGTTCGCTCATCTCGCTCTTGTCCGGCGCGGCGCGCGTCGCGCCGTAGAAGACGTCGAGCCGCGGCACGGCGGCCCGGCATTCCAACCGGAGTTCGATGTCGTGCAGGTCGCGCGCCGACGTCCAGCGCGCGGTCATCGAGGCGATCAGCGGCGCCCGCTGGTCGGCCGCCTGGCGTTCCTGGATGGATTTCCGCGATTGCTCGGCGCTGGCGAGCGCTTCCTTTTTCCACTGTCTCAGGTCCTGCAGATCCCGCTCGTAGGGTGCCAAGGCGCGGGAAACCATTTCCGAAGCGTTGGACCAATGCTTGAACCGTTCCTGCAACCGCGCGCGTTCCTGCTTCAGGCGTTTTTCCGTTTCGGCGATTTCCGCGTCGTATTGCTTCGCCAATTCGCCTTGTTTTTGGGCGCACCGCTGCAGATCCGACGTGTCGCGCGGCAACGCCAGGGTCTTTTTGATCGGCGCGCCGTAGCGTTCGCTCAGCTGCGCGCGCAGGACGAGGAACCGGCGCTGCGCCTGCGCGACGCTCAACGGCGGAATGTCCACGCCGAGCGGGTCGGAAAACGACATGCGCGCGCGGATCAGTTTGTCTTCCGCGAACGAATACGTCAGCAGGCACGGAAATCCCAGCGTTTCGACCGCATAGGTCGCGCTGGATTCGGATTCGCGCAAGGGGGCGTTCGCTTCCGCGGCGCGCACGTCCGCCGCCGACATGCCCCAGCGCACGCGGCGCAGATGGAACGGCGCCGCTGCCGGCGGCGGCGCGGGCTTGGACGGCGGCAGGACCACCGGTTCCGGCGCGGGCGGCGGCGGCGGAGCCATGTCGTGCATCCAGAGCGCATTCCACCACTTGGATTTCGACGGCGTCGGTTCTTCCGGCGGTTTCGCGGATGCCGGCATCTCGCCGTTGCTGGGACCCGACAACTGCGCCGAAATCGCCTCCGAGGCTTTCGCCACCTTGTCCACCCGCCAGCCGGGGGCCGGCAAGAACCACATGGCCAACCGGATCAGCAGCGCCAACGTCGCCGCCACGAACAAGACCCACGCCCACTTCATTTCGCCCATGGCCCACTCCCATCCTCATGCGGCGCAAGCCGCCGCCAGTACCACGACTCGGACAAACTTTAGTTTCTTCCGCCCCAAAACGGAATCTTTTTTTTCGATGAAGCCCCGCTTCGGGGGCCCTGGCGCATGCAACCGCAAGCGGCGCCGAAACGCATCAGCGGGCGCGCATCAGCAGCCACGGCCACAGTTCCGGACGGCCCACGAGCTGGCGATCGACGTTGTTCCGCGGCAGGTTCCAGCGCGCCGCGGCGGCGGCGCCGGCTGCGCCGACCCGGCCGCGGCCGGTGCCGAAGGCGGCGCGCAGGCCCAGCGCCTCGAGTTCGGCGGCGAGATCGGCGCGGGCGTTGCCGTTGGGCCACGCCAGTGCCGGCACCAGCGCTTCCGGCACGTGCTGGTTCAGCAGCGTCCAGCATCGGCGCACGTCTTCGGCGGCTTCGGCGCGGTCCAGCAGGTCCAGCAAGACGTGGCGATGGCCATGCGCCCCGAAATGAACGAGTCCGCTCCGCCCCATTTCGCGGATTTGGTCCCACGTCAGGAAATCGGCGGCGTGGATCTTCCGGAATTCGGGATGTTCGGCGAGGCGGGCTTCGAGCCAGCGAGGCGACCGATGCTTGAGCAGTTCGATTTCGGCGTCGGAGAGGCCGGGCAGCTGCCACCAGAACGGCAGGCGTTCTTCGACGGCGCCGGTGGCGAGGAAAATCGTGGCCGGAATGCCCAGTTCGCGCAAGACGGGGAACGCGTGCTCGCCGTTGTCGGCCCAGCCGTCGTCGAACGTGACGGCGAAGGACGGCCGCGCCGGGGGGGTCGGGCGCTCGAGCCAATCGCGCAGCGCCAGCGGTTCGTAGCGTTCCCGCATCCAGACGAGCAGGCGGCGGAAATCGTCCACGGGGGCGTCGAGCGTCCGCATGGCGCGCGTGCGCGGATCGTCCCCGCCTGGCCGCACGCGATGGAAGGTCAGGACGACGAGCTTGCCGCCGTGCAGGCGGCGCAAGCCGCCGGTCGCGGCGTAGGCGCGGCCAACGGCGGCTTTCAGGATCGTCCTCATGCGCAGGGCTATTTCCCGTCGGTGAAGGTCACCTTGGCGATGTGGGGCAGTTCGCGATGCCGGCCGTCGTAGTCGAGGCCGTAGCCGACCACGAAGGCGTCCTCGATCTTGAACCCGACGAAATCCGCCTCGAACGGCACGACGCGGCGGGAAGGCTTGTCGAGCAGCGCGCAGGCGCGGACGCTTTTCGCGCCCTTGGCCCGCAGATGGGCCACGGCCTTCTGCAGGGTGCGGCCGGTGTCGAGGATGTCGTCCACCACCACCACGTCCGCGCCGGCCAGGTCGATGGTGCAGTCGCGGGTCACCACGGGTTCCTTCTGGGCCGTGGTGCCGCTGCCGTAGCTTTCCATGATCATGAAGTCGATGCGCGGATGCAGGTCGTTCAAGGAAAACCACCGGACCAAATCCGCCAGGAAAACGAAGCTGCCGCGCAGAATGCCGATGACCACGAGATTCTCGCTGCGTCCGCCGGCGGCGATTTCGCGGGCGACTTCGTCCACGCGCCGTTCCAATTGGCGGGGCGTAATCATCACTTCATCGACGTGATAGGGTCTCATGCGGTCGGCATCTCCTCGTAAAGCGGTTTTCCCGCGGCAAACAGTCTTGCAAAAAACGTCCGGATGGGGGAAGTTAAAAACAACCCATCGAGGAACTTGCCCATGAACATCTTCCGCACCGCCGCTTTCCGAATACCGGCCCTGGCCCACGCCCTGCCGTTGGCCGCCCTCGTTTTCGCCGGTTGCGACGTGGATTCCGTGGACAGCACTTCTGCCGTCGCAACGGACAACTCGGGCACGCCGACCATCTACAATTATGCCGGGCTTTATGCCAGAGTGGACACGAATGGCATGTTGCGTCCTCTGGTGTTTCCCGAAGGACAACAAAGTGGAACACCGCTGACTTGGCTGCGCCTGTTTCAATATGGCACCGCCTTGGAAGCATACGACAACGCGGGCTTGACTTGGTCCGGCAACATCTCCGCCATCCGAAGCGGAGTTGCCAACTTCACGCTGAGCGGTCGCACCAGCGCCGGCATTGCCGTCGAAATCGCGGGAACGATCGATGCTTCTTCGGACAGTGACTCCACAAGCGCCTTCATGGATGCCGCCTGGATCGAACCTTCTTTTTCCGGAAACATCATGGCCTACGCCTCCGTCTCGCCGGCGACCACCAACGTTGCCCCCACCAATTCCCCGACCAATGCGACGGGCACAACGGCCGTTCTCAGGATCCGTTGGGATCCATCGCTTGGCTGGCCCAACACGTGGCGCGTGGCCCGACATGCGCCTGGCATGAGCCGCCATTCATGAACAAGAACATGGCCAAGCCGCAGCATCTGTGCACGGCCAACGCGCCGGAAGCGGAAATCTGCCAGACGGCCGATGCGCTGGCGCGGTTGTTCAACCGCGAAGCCACGGATGCGCCCGACGGGTTGTTGACGCACAGTCCGGCGCCAAAGAACGTGGTGGACGCGCTGCGCGTGCTGCTGGACGTGATGTTCCCCGGCAAGATCAGCGCCACGCCGGTGGACGGCGCGGAGCTCGGCGTGTTCCTGGTCCGCCGCCTGAGCGAAGCCTGGCGCCTGCTGCGCCGGGAAATCCGCCGCGCCCTGCCCTACCGCTGGATCGGCGAGGCCGCGCGCGTCGAAGGCGCCCGTCCGCCCAAGATCGACAATCTCGACCGCGAAACCAATCGCATCCTGAAGGCGTTTCTCGACGCGCTGCCCGGCGTGCGGCGCCTGCTGGTCGCCGACGTGCAGGCCGCCTACGACGGCGATCCCGCGGCGCTGACCTTCGCGGAAGTCCTGCTGGCCTATCCCGGCCTGCTGGCCATCGCCGCCCACCGCCTCGCCCACGAACTCTACAAGCTCGACGTGCCCATCATCCCCCGCATCATGAGCGAATGGGTCCACACCAAGAGCGGCACCGACATCCATCCCGGCGCGCGCATCGGCCATGCGTTCTTCATCGACCACGCCACCGGCGTCGTCATCGGCGAAACCACGGAAATCGGCAACCACGTCAAGCTGTACCAGGGCGTGACGCTCGGCGCGCGCTCGTTCGCGCTCGGCGCCGCCGGCTTGCCGGTCAAGCACATCAAGCGCCACCCCACCGTGCGCGACGACGTCATCATCTACGCGCACGCCACCATCCTCGGCGGCGAGACCGTCATCGGCGCCCGCTCCGTCGTCGGCTCCAACGTCTTCCTGATGGAAAGCGTGCCGCCCGACAGCGTGGTGTCCTCCATGCATCCCGAACTTTCGATCCGCGAAAAAAAACGGACAAAAAAGACTTGAATCCCCAAGGTTCTGGGGTAGGATGCCGACGCTTTTCGTGATGGAGGCGTAGCTCAGTTGGAAGAGCA
>CAYTEK010000124.1:0-8302 GCA_964436715.1 uncultured Verrucomicrobiota bacterium
GCCCATTCCATGCGGCGCGCCGCGGCCGCGGCGCGCTGCCGCACGAGCTGCGGCAGGCCGGCCAGCGCCTTCTGCAGCCGCACGGCCAGGAAATCCGCGCGCTGCTGGAGCTGCCGCACGATTTGCAGCGGTTCGCGCAGGCCCGGCGCGCGCGCCGCGCGGTCGAGCCGGTTCCGCCAGCCCAGCGTCGCCGCGCGCGCCCCCAGCGCCAGCCGGCGCCGCAGGTCGGCCACGCGCCGTTCCAGCTCGGCCTTGCCCTGCACGACCATTTCCGCCGCCGCGCTAGGCGTCGGCGCGCGCACGTCCGCCGCGAAATCGCTCAGGGTCCAATCGATCTCGTGCCCCACGGCGGAAATCACCGGAATCCGCGACCGCACGATGGCCCGCACCACGGCTTCCTCGTTGAAGCACCACAGGTCTTCGAGGCTGCCGCCGCCGCGCCCCACGATCAGCGCGTCCAGGCCGCCGCGCTTGTTCAGCAGGTCGATCGCCGCGGCGATTTCGTCCGCCGCGCCGGCGCCCTGCACGCGCACGGGCGCCAGCACCACGTGCAGGTTGGCGAACCGCCGATCCAGCACCTGCAGGATGTCGCGGATGGCCGCGCCGGTGGGCGAGGTCACGATCCCGACGTGCTGCGGCAACGCCGGCAGCGGGCGCTTGCGCTCGGCGGCGAAAAGTCCTTCCGCCGCGAGCCGCTTTTTCAGCGCTTCCAGGCGCAGCATCAGCTCGCCTTCGCCGGCGGCTTCGATCTTCCGCAGCACGATCTGGTAGTCGCCGGCGGCCTCGTAGACGGTGATCTGCCCGTAGCCGCGCACCAGCATTCCGTCCTTCAGCGGCAGCGCCACGCCGGCCAGCGCGCTGCGGAACATCACCGCCCGCAGCTGGCTCGTCGCGTCCTTCAGCGTGAAATAGGCATGGCCCGACGCCGGCTTGCGGAAGTTCGAGATTTCCCCCTCGACCCATACGCTGCCGAACGCGCCTTCGAGCGCGCCCTTGATGCGGCGCGTGAGTTCGGAGACCTTCCACACCGGCGGCTGCGCGGCCTCCCGCCCCGCCCCTGCGCCGTCTGCTGGAAACCGGTCGTCCACGGCCGCCTTACCACGCGACCGGCGCGTTCAATTCTTCCAATTCTTCGGGCGTGTAGTCCGGCGAAACCATTTTCATCTTGCCGACCTTGAGGCGCGAGCGCGCCCCGGTTTCGAGGTTCTTCACTTCCATGTCGCCGATCATGTAGATCTGGCGCAGTTTCTTGACCGACTGCACCTCGAACCGCTTCACGGCCCGGCCGGCGCGCCACGCCTCGCCGCGGACCACGGCGTTGTAGGCCGGCGCCACCCACAGCCGCACGTGCGACCAGCCCGGGCCGTACTCCGGCGGGCACGGAATTTCGATCACCTGGCATTCCCAGCGGTTCGCGACCTTTTCGACGCCGACGATCCGCGGATTCGGCCACCAGAAATAGGAAAAGCTCAGTTCCATCCAGCTGATCTCGCTGCCCTGGATGGGACCGAACAGGTCCGGCAAAGGCGCCGCTTGCGGCGGATCGCCCTGCGCGAAGGCGAACTCGGCCCGCCCCGCGCCCAGCGTCACCGTCATTTCCTCCAGCACGCCGCCGAAGGCGTCGTGCAGGACGTAGCGGGCGACGCGGCCAGCGACCTGCGGGGTCAGTTCGGCGGCGGCCTGCACGGCGCGCACGCCCTTGCCGTTGGCGTCCACCACGCGGATGGCGGCTTCCAGTTCCAGGGGCACGTCGGGCATGGAAAGCCGCACGCGTTCCATCAGCGCCTCGGCCGGCGCGTCGCCGCCGAACGCCGCCAGCGCGCATGCCCAAAACCCGATCGCCGCCGCCCAGCCCGCCTGTCCGAACTTCCTCATGCGCCGCATCCTATGCGACCCCGAAAGCCTCCGCAATTTTTTTCGCCGGAACGTCTCCATCCGGCGGTTGACTTTTGTCCGCCGCCCATGCTAAACACCGCAACCCTCGCGGAACTTGGAGTTGTATTTCAAGCGCCGCGGCGGTACTTATTACAACGCGAGGTGCACCATGGCGACGAAGAAGAAAGTCCAGAAGAAAGCAGCCCGGAAACCCGCCCGGCCCGCGAAGAAAGCGGCCCGGAAGCCGGTCGCCAAGAAGGTCGCGAAACAGGCGCCCGCCAAGGCGGCGAAGAAGCCCGTCCGCAAGGCCGTCAAAAAGGTCGCGAAGAAAGGCGCCCCCAAGGCCAAGGCGGCCGCGAAGAAGCCCGTCTCCAAGAAATTGCCCCTCCCGAAACCCCCGCCGCCGCCCGCCGCCGTCCGCAAGGTCAAGCCGGCCCGCGCGTTCGGCAAGGAAGAACTGAAGTTCTTCCGCGCCCAGCTCCAGAAGCAGCTCGATCTCATCCAAGGCAACCTCGACGCCCTCGCCGGCGACAACCTCAAGCGCTCGCCCATCGAGGCTTCCGGCGACATCAGCGCCCACTCCACCCACATGGCGGACCAGGGCACCGACAATTTCGACCGCGAACTCGCCCTGAACCTCGCTTCCAGCCGGCAGGAATCGCTCTACGACATCGAAGACGCCATCCGGCGCATCGATGAAGGTTCCTACGGCGCCTGCGAGAGCTGCGGCGGCGCCATCGAACGCCCGCGCCTGAAAGCCCTGCCCTTCGCCAAGAAGTGCATGACCTGCCAGAACGCCGCCGAACGCGGCCGCACCAAGTACCGTCCCTTCGGCGGCACCCTGCCGCTGCAGCAGCAGGCGGCCGAAGAAGCCGGCGAATCGGCGGAATCGCTCGAGTAGGCGGGCCGTCCCGCACCGGCCATGACGCCGCTGCTCGTCGCGATCTGCGTCGTCCTGCTCGACCAGGCCTCCAAGGAATGGGTCCGGGGCGCGTTTTCCCTGCACGAATCCATCCCGGTGCTGCCGGGCTTCTTCAACCTGACCTACGTCCGCAACACCGGCGCCGCGTGGGGCATGTTCAGCGGCCAGAACATCGCCCTGTCCGCCTTGGCGCTGGTGATGCTGGCGGCGCTGGTGGTCTTCCGCCGCAAGATCCTGCCGCCCGGCCGCGTGCACCGCGTCGCGCTCGGCCTGCTCTGCGGCGGCATCGTCGGCAACCTCTTCGACCGCCTGCGCCTCGACTACGTCGTCGATTTCCTCGACGTCTACTGGCGCGTCCACCACTTTCCCGCGTTCAACGTCGCCGACTCCGCCATCTGCATCGCCGTGGGCATCTACGTGCTCGGCACGCTCCTCGCCCCGGAGCCCGCCGCCGTCCCTTCCCCGGCGCCGGAAAAGCCCGCGCCATGAGTTTTCCACGGAGTGGAAAAACTTTCGGCGATTTTTCCACGGAGTGGAAAAACTTCGGGGGATTTTTCCACGGCGTGGAAAAAAGTTTTCCACGGCATGGAAAAACCCGCGCGCGGCGCCGGGTCGCAGGGGCGGGCGCATGAAGCCGCTGGTCGCCCATTTCCTCGTCGGCCCCACGGCCTCCGGCAAGAGCGCCGTCGCGCAGCACCTGGCGCTGCAATCGCGGCCGCCGCGGCCGATCCTGTCGGCCGATTCGATGACGATCTACCGCGGGATGGACGTCGGCACGGCGAAGCCCGACGCGGCGGAACGCGCGGCCGTCCCGTCGTTCGGCTTCGACCTCGTCGATCCCGACCAACCGTTTTCCGTCGGCGACTGGCTCGCGGCGATCCGCGCCGCGGCGCCGGCCATCGCCGCCTGCGGCGCGCCGCCGATCGTGGTCGGCGGCACGGGGCTCTACGTGAAGTGCCTCACCGAAGGCCTCGCCGGCGCCCCGGCCGATCCCGACCGCCGCGCGGCGGCGGAAGCGCTGCTCCAAGCCGAGGGGCTTGCCGCCCTGCAAGCGGCCACGCAGGCCCTGAATCCGGCCGAATACGCCAAGCTGCGCGATCCGGAAAATCCGCGGCGCCTCGTGCGCGCCTACGAACTGCTGGCCAGCGGCCAGCCTTTGCCCGTCGCCGAGGAACGGCCGCGCCCCAAGGTGGCGGGTTTGCTGCTGCCGCCCGAGGAATTGCGCGCGCGCATCGCCCGGCGCGCCCGCCGGATGTTCGCCTACGGCCTCGTCGAGGAAGTCCGCGCCTTGCGCGCGAAATATCCGGAGCTGTCCGACACCGCCCGCCACGCCATCGGCTACGAGGAGGCCGGCCAGGTTCTCGACGGCAAAATCGCCGAGGAAGAAGCCATCCGGCTCGTCGCCGTCCGCACCGGTCAGTACGCCAAGCGCCAGATGACTTGGTTCCGGCACCAGGCCGACGTCGTCTGGATCGACGTCGGTCCGCGCGACGACGTCGAACGCCTGTCCGGCAAGGTCCGGCAGGTCTGGAACGTCCACGGCCCCGCCGCCCTGCGGCTGGAAACCGGCGCACAATAAAATTGAAAAATTCCGCCGGATGGCGGACGCTCGTTCCCATGCCGACGAAGAAGCCAGCCCCCGCCGCCGCCGCCCCGAAAACGGGCGCGGCGAAGCTGTTTCTCGTCTGCGGCACCGACGACCTGTCCGCCACGCGCAAGGCCGACGAAATCGCGACGCGGTTGTGTCCGCCCGAAAACCAGGCCTTCGGCCTCGAGACCCTCCAGCCCGAACCCGGCATCGACGCCGAAGCCATCTGCGCCTTCTTGCGCAACGTCGTCGAAGCCCTGCTGACCCCGTCCTTCCTCGGCGGCGACAAGACCGTCTTCGTGCGCGGCGCGCCGTTCTTCGATCCGCTGACGGAACCGGGCAAGTTCGCCTCCGTGAAGGCCGAAGTCGAGCGCCTCGTCGATCTGCTCAAGAAAGGCCTGCCGCCGGGCGTCGCGTTCATCCTCCTGACCGACAAGGTCAACAAATCCACCACCTTCTACAAGACGTTCAACGCCGCAGGCGAAGTGTACGCGTTCGACGAACCGGAGAAGGACAAGGAAGCCGCGGAAGATTTCATCCCGCGCGTGGAACGGATGCTCGCGGACCGGGGGTTGACGATGCCGCGCGCCGTTTTCGCCGCGTTTCTCGACCGCACCGGCTACAACCTGCGCCAGGTGGAAGGCGAAGTCGAAAAGCTCGCGCTCTATCTCGGCGACCGCAAGACCGTCGCCGCCGAAAACGTGCAGCTCATGGTCGCGCCCGTGCGCGAAAGCAAGTTTTGGGAATTCGCCGACACGTTCTGCGACGGCAACCTCGCCGACACGCTGCAATCGATGCGGCAGATGTTCGCGCAAGGCGTTTCGCCCGTGGCTTTGATCGTCAATCTTCAGAACCGGCTGCGCGACATCGTGGTGCTCTCCGACTGCCTCAAGCGCGGCTGGGCCCGCGTGTCCGGCGGCGATTGGCCGCGATTGACCTGGTCGCTGCCGCCCGAAGGCGAGGCCATTCTCGGCGGGCTGGCCAAGGATCCGCGCACGGGCAACCCCTATGCCGTAGCCAAGATGGCCGCCCAAGCCAACCGGCTGCCTCCCGCCCGCTGGTACCGCTGGTTCACAGCCGCCGTGGACGCCCAGGCGGCCATGACCGGCGGCGAAGCCGTCCCGCCCGAGACCGCCCTCGAGATCTTCGCGACCCGCATCCTGGGCGAACTGGCCGCCCAGCCCTAGGCCGCGCGCCACCCCGTCAGGATTGACGAAAACCGCTTCCGTGCGTATGGTTGCCCCCCTGATATGACCCACAAGCATCCCCATTCCAAACCCGAAGCCCCGAAACCGGCTGCGGACCCCGATTTGCCGGCCGTCGATCCCGCGCATCCCGTTCCCGAAGACGCCGCGCCGGCGCCGGCGCCGGAAGCCGCCGAACCGCAGCCGTCGCCCGAAGCCGTTCTCCAGGATCGCCTCCTGCGCCTGCAGGCCGATTTCGAGAACTACCGCAAGCGCATGGACCGCGAGAAGAAGGACTGGATCGCCTTCGCCAGCGAAAAGCTCGTTCTCGAACTCCTGCCGGTGCTCGACCACTTTGAACTCGGCTTGGCCGACGGCGCCAAGAACGGCGCGCCCCCGGCCGTGACGGAAGGTTTCCAGCTCATCTGCAACCAATTGCGCGCCGCACTCGAAAAGACCGGCGTGCAGGTCGTCGATGCGGCGGAAGGCGCGGCGTTCGATCCCCATCTCCACGAAGCCATCAGCCACCTGCCCTCGGCGACCGTGGCCGAAGGCCGCGTGGTCGTCCAGACCCGCCGGGGCTACAAGCTGGGCGACAAGCTCCTGCGCGCCGCGCAGGTCGTCGTTTCCGCCGGCCCCGCCGCGTAGGAAGCCAGCAAATTCCCATGAGCCAGAAGCGCGACTGCTACGAAGTGCTCGGCATTGGCCGCGAGGCCTCCGAAGACGACGTCAAGAAGGCGTACCGCAAGTGCGCCATGAAGTTCCACCCGGACCGGAATCCGGGCAACAAGGAGGCGGAGGAGAAGTTCAAGGAGGCCACCGAGGCCTACGAGATCCTATCCAACGCGGAGCTGCGACAGCGCTACGACCAGTACGGTTGGGGCGCGTTCGAGCGCGGCAACGGCCGCAGCGGCTTCGGCGGCGCCGGCAACATCGACCTGGAAGAGGCCATGCGCGCCTTCGCGTCGGCGTTCGGCGGCGGGGGCGGCGGCGGTTTCGGCGGCAGCTTCTTCGAAAGTCTCTTCGGCGGCATGGGCGGCGGCATGCGCGACCGCGACGGCCGCGCGCGCGGCGCCGACCTGCGCTACGACCTCGAAATCGATTTCGAAGAGGCCGCGTTCGGCGTCCAGCGCGAATTGTCCATCCAGGTCGTCGAGGATTGCGAAGCGTGCGGCGGCACCGGCGCCGATGGCCGCAGCCAGCGCACCACCTGCCCCAAGTGCGGCGGGCGGGGCATGGTCGTCAGCTCCAACGGCTTTTTCCAGGTTCGCCAGCCGTGCCCCCATTGCGGCGGCACCGGCGAAATCATCCGCCATCCCTGCCGCCAATGCGGCGGCGAAGGACGCGTGAAGGTGCCGCGCAAGATCAGCCTCCACGTGCCCGCCGGCGTCGATACCGGATCGCGCATGCGGTTGGCCGGCAAGGGCGAAGGCGGCTCGCGCGGCGGCCCGCCCGGCGACCTGTTCGTCGTGCTGCACGTGCGGGAGCACGAGCTGTTTTCGCGCGATGGTCTCGACGTGCACTGCGAAATCCCCATCCCCTTCCACATCGCCGCGCTCGGCGGCGAAATCCAGGTGCCCACGATCCGCGGCGACGTGCCGCTGAAAATCCCCGCGGGCACCCAGCCCGGCAAGACGTTCGTCCTGCGCGGTCTGGGCCTGCCCGAGGTCCGCGGCGGCGGCACGGGCGACCACTACGTCGCCGTCACCATCGAAGTGCCCACCGGTTTGCACGGCAACGCCGCCGATCTGCTGGCCGCGTTCGGCGCCGCCGTCAAGGAATCCAACCATCCCCGCCTGGCCGCCCTCCGCAAGAAGGCCGCCGCGTTTTTCGCGCGCAAGAAAACCATGGCCCCAACCCAAGGCGAACCGTGAACGCTCCCGTCCCGCCCGCGCCGGAATCCCCGGCCAAGAACATGCACTTCATCCGCGAAATCATCGCGGAAGACAACCGCACCGGCAAATACGGCGGCCAGGTCGTCACGCGCTTTCCGCCGGAGCCCAACGGCTACCTCCACATCGGCCACGCCAAGGCCATCTGCCTCGATTTCGGCATGGCGCTCGAAAACGGCGGCGAATGCCACTTGCGCATGGACGACACCAATCCCGTCAAGGAAGACGTCGAATACACGGATTCCATCAAGGCCGACGTGCGCTGGCTGGGTTTCGACTGGGGCAAACACTATTACCACGCGTCCGATTATTTCGAGCGGATGTACGAGCTGGCCTGCGACCTCATCCGCGCCGGCAAGGCCTACGTGTGCGAGCTGACCGCCGAGCAGTGGAAGGAGCATCGCGGCATTCCCACCGAACCCGGCAAGGCCTCGCCCTTCCGCGACCGGTCGCCCGCGGAAAACCTCGACTTGTTCCAGCGCATGCGCGCGGGCGAATTCCCCGACGGCGCCAAGGTGCTGCGCGCCAAGATCGACATGGCCTCGCCCAACCTCCACCTGCGCGATCCGGTCATCTACCGCATCCTCCACACCCCCCATCCCCACGCCGGCGACAAGTGGTGCATCTACCCGATGTACGACTATGCGCACCCGATCGAGGACGCGCTCGAAAAAATCACGCATTCGATGTGCACGCTGGAATTCGAGGTGCATCGGCCGCTGTACGACTGGGTCATCCAAAACTGCCGCCTGTTCCCCTCGCAGCAGATGGAATTCGCCCGGCTGGCGCTGACCTACACGGTCATGAGCAAGCGCAAGCTGCTCGAACTCGTCCAGCGCAA
>CAYTEK010000125.1:0-8275 GCA_964436715.1 uncultured Verrucomicrobiota bacterium
ACGTCGCCGGAAATCGCCGCCGGGAGGATCTCGCAGACGTCGTAGCCGGTCGCATCGACTCCCGAGCCGAGCTCGACGTCGATAATCCGGTCGGCGCCGTCCCGGGTCCCGCCGGCCGAGCCCACGTTCGTGATGACGTCGTCGAGCCACGGTTCGCAGGGCTTGATCCGTTCCTCGATGACGCGGGTCAGCCGGTCCATCTCGTGGATGTTCGTCCCCTGGGGCGTGCGAAGGCTGATGAACGCCCGCTCCGGGTCGCCCTCGGGGAAGAACTCGGTGCCTCTGCCGATCTTCTTGTAGAGGGTTCCCATGGCGACCAGCAGACAGACGGACAGAAACAACGCCATGCCGGGATTCTCCAGACCCAGTCGTTGAACACGCTTGTATCCCTGCATGAACCAGTGACGGTGGTTCTGCTGCTTGACGGCGCGTCCGGCCCAGATAGAGGTGATGACCGGATTGAACACGAGGGCCACGAACAGCGCCGCCAGCAACCCGGGGCTCAGGGTGATGGGCAGGTACTTCATGAAGTCGCCCATGATCCCCGGCCAGAACATCAGCGGCAAAAACGCGCAAACGGTCGTGAACGTCGAAGTGATCACCGGCCAGGCGACTTCCCGGGCGCCGAGAATGGCCGCGTCGAGCCGATTGTAGCCGAGCTGCATGTGCCGGTAGATGTTCTCCACGATCACGATCGCGTTGTCCACCAGCATGCCCGTCGCCAGCACCAGGCTGAACAGCACGATCATGTTCAGCGTCGTCCCCGCCGCGGCCATCAGCGTGAACCCGATCAGCAGCGACAGCGGAATCGCCAACCCCACGAACACCGCGTTGCGCACGCCCAGGAACACCAGCAGCACCGCCACCACCAGCACGAAGCCCGTGAAGATGTTGTTTTCCAGTTCCTCGATCATCGAGCGGATGTAGTCCGACTGGTCCATCACTTCCGTCAGCTTCACGTCCGGCGGCAGCCGGTAGTCCGCCAAGATCTTCTTCACCTGCCGGATCAGCGCCACGGCGTTCACGCCCGCCCGCTTCTTCAGGCTCACCGAGACGCACGGCTCCCCGTTCAGCCGCGAAATCGACGACAGGTCCTTGAAGGTGTCCGTCACCGCGGCGACGTCGGTCAAATACGTCGGGTGGCCGTCGCGCTCCGCCAGCAGGAGGTCGCGCATGTCCGCCACCAGCCGGTATTCGCCGGGGATGCGCACCTGGAACTTGTCGCCGGCCATCTCGAGGTTGCCCGCCGAAATCGTCACGTTTTCCTGCGCGATCCGGCTCATGACCAAGCCCAGCGGAATCCGGCAGGCGATCAGCCGCGGCAGGTCGATTTCGACCCGCACTTCGCGTTCGCGCGTGCCGGCGAGATCCACGCCCTGGATGCCCGGCAGCCGTTCGAGCTGGTCCTGCAGGTCTTCCGCGAGGTTCTTCAGCCGCTCCGGGTCCGTCGCCCCCGACAGCGCGAAGATGTACACGGGATAGTCCGAGCTGAAGTTGAAGGCGTCCACCGCGGGCTCGTCGAGGTCCGCCGGCAGGTCGGGCTTCGCCAGATCCACCTTGTCCTTCACCCGCTGCTTGGCCTGCTCGATGTCCTCGCCGGCCACGAATTCGATGACGAGGCTGCTCGCGTTTTCGCCCGACGTCGAGCGCACCTCCTTGAGGCCCTCCACGTCGGCGAGCTGCTCTTCCAGCGGGATGGTCACCAGCTTTTCCATCTCCTCCGGCGCCGTGCCTTCGTAGTAGGCGCTGACGAACACGTAGGGAATGGTGATGTCCGGCGCCCCTTCGCGCGGCAGCGTCAGGTAGCTGACCGTGCCGGCGATGGCCAGCACGCCGACGAACGCCAGCACCGCCACGCGGAATTTGATCGCATAATTGGACAGAATCATCGCGCGCGCCCTCGCCGCCTATTCCGCGGCTTCCGCCGCCGGCGCGGACTCCGCCGCGTCGGCTTCGACCACCGCCATGCCGTCCTGCAACCCGCGATGGCCTTCCACCACGATCCGGTCGCCGGGTTCCAGCCCGCCGTCCAGCACGGCTTCGCTCCCCGTCAGGGCGCCGATCAGCACGCGCTTGCGCACCGCCCGGCCGTCCACCGCCGCGAACGCGAAATGCTCGCCCTTGCGCGGCACGATCGCCGCCAGCGGCACCGCGATGACGTCGGCCCGTTCGCGCCGCGGCAGCGCCACTTCCGCGATCATGCCGCCCTTGAGCGCGCCGTCGGCGTTCGCCGCCTCCAGCTCCGCGGCGAACGCGTTGCTTTCCCGCGCGGCCTGGCTGGACACGAAGGTCACCGTGCCCGCGAATTCGCGCCCCGGCAGCGCCGCCAGGACGAACGTCTTTTCCTGGCCCGGCTGCAGCGCGCCGACGTCCTGCTCCGGCACGGCGAACGCCACCTTCACCCGATCCAGCTGGACGAGGCGGAGCACCGCCTGGCCTTCGTTCGCGTAGTCGCCCACGTCCACCAGCCGGTCCACGATCGTCCCGGCGAACGGCGCGCGCACTTCGCATTGGTCTTCCATCGTCCGCGCCTCGTCCAAGGCGATCTGCGCGGCGTCCCGGCGGCGCGCGACGCTTTCGAACTCGCTGGCCGAGACGGACCCCGCCTTCATCAGTTCCTGCCAGCGCTTCCAATCGCGTTCGGCGTCCCGCGCTTCGATTTCGGCGCGGCGGCGCGCGGCGTTCCAGAGGCGCGCGTCGAGCCGCAGCAGCACTTGGCCGGCGGCCACCGCCTGGCCCTTGTCGGCCAGGATTTCCACCACGCGGCCGGCGCGCTCCGCCGCCAGGTTCGCCTCCTGCCGCGGTTCGATCCGCGCCGGCAGCCGCAGGACGTCCTGCACCGGCCGCGGCACGATCGCCACCGTGCGCACGGTCACGGCTTTTTCGCCGGCCGGTTCGGTTTTTTCCGGCGGTTTCCGAAAAACGGCCAGCCCCACGATCAAGGCGACCACGAGCGCCAAGATGGCCCAAATCGCGACGGCTCCGCTTTTCGTTTCGACGACGTTCGTGCGCATCATGGCGTTTCTCCCGTTTCGCCGCCTTCGCCGCTGGCCTGTTGCAGGCGAGCCAAGGCGTTCATGTGGTCGTGCAGCGCCTGCAGGCGCGTCAGCCGCGCGACGCTCAAGGCCAGATTGGCGTCCGCGTAGTCCAGATTGGTGGCCAGCCCGTTTTCGTAGCGCGTGCGCGCGATCGCCAGGCTGCGTTCGGCCAGTTCCACGGTTTCGCGGCTGGCAGCCACCGTTTCGGCGGCCTGCCGCAGTTCCAGCCAATGCGTCTGGATTTCCAGCGCGACCTGCCGCTCGAAATCCGCCAGCGTTTCGCGCGCCTTGTCGAGGTCCAGCTGCTTTTCGCGCACGCGGTTCTTCCGCAGCAGGCCGTCGAACACGTCCCATTCCGCGGAGAGGCCGGCGTTCCAGCCCCATTCCCACTCGTCGCGCGCCGAGCCGCTTTCCGGATCGTTGCCGGCGTAGTTGGCGAAGGCCCGGATCTGCGGCAGGAAGCCGCCCTTTTCCGAGCGGACGTCGGCTGCCCGCATGCCGAGATACTGCCGCAGCTCGATCAGTTCGGGCCGCTGGGCCGCGCCCTGCGCCTGCCAGTCTTCCAGCGACCGCTCCACCGGTTCGAACGCGAGTTCGCCGATCAGGTCGAAATCCGCCGGCTCCAGCTGGACCAGGTTCCGGAACGCGGCCCGGGCCAGTTCGGCGCGCTGGCGCGCCGCGATCAGCAGCGGCCGGTGGTTCGCCACCTTCACCCGCGCCGTGAGCACGTCGAACTCCGCCGCGGTCTCCTGGCGGAAACGGCTCTCCGCCTGCGCCAGCAGGTCTTCCAGCTGCGCCAGCGACGCCGCCTGCACCCGCACCTGTTCGTCGGCGAGCAGGATGTCGTTGAACCCCGTGCGGACGTCGCGCGCCAGCTCGTTGTCCACGGCGCGCACGCGGGCCTGCGCGGCGCCGCGGTACAGCTTGGCCGCCTGCAGCGCCGCCCCGACCGAACCGCCGGAATAGAGCAGCTGGCTGGCCTCCAGGCTCGCCGCGTAGTTGTCGGCGCGCCCCATTTCGTAGCGCGCGCCGTCGAATTCGAACGCGGCGACCTCGTCCAGCCGCGTGTAGCTGCCCTTGGCCGTCAGTTCCGGCAGCACCTGCGCCCGCACCTGTCCGATGCGCGCGCCCGCGATCTGCGCGTCGCGCTCCGCGTTCCGCGCCGCCGCCGCCTGTTCCAGCCCCAGCTCGAGGCATTCCGCCAGCGTGAACGCCGGCCGGGGTTCCGCCGCGGCCGGTTCCGCCGCTCGGCCCGGACCGGCGACGCAACACCCCATCAGGCCGATCCCGGCCCACCACCATCTGCGTTTCATGACTTCGACTCCGTGCCCTTGGCGGACGCGGTCCTTTCGTTGTGTTCCGGGCCGACGACGCCGGGCCCGGAAACGGCGGACGATTTGTTCACAAATTCCTCTCCAAGTCGAGACCGTTTGCCGGAAAAATTCGCCGCGCATCCTGCCCGATCCGCGGCCGGCGCGCTTGTCCTCCCTTGCGAATCGCGTTTCCGCCCTTGCGGCGGATCAGGCTTCGAGGTTCAGCAGGCGCACGCCGCCCGCGCGGCGGATCTGCTGGAAGCAACCGCCTTCCTGCACGATCCGCACCACGGCGGACAAGTCCGCCACGCGCGCCCCGCAGACGGCGGCGAAGCCGAGTTCGAGCGTCGCGCGGCACAACGGCGCGGACGGTCCCACCAGCAACTTCCAGGCGTCCGGACGCGCGGCCGCCAGCAGGTCGTCCAGCGTCCGGTTCACCAGCGCGGAAGCGGTGATGCACAGCCCGTCGCACGCCGCCAGCCGCGCCCGGCGTTCCGCCGTCAATTCGAAGCCGGTTTCGGCGTCCCGTTCGAACGTCTCGACGTGCGCGGCGCTTTCTTGCAGGCGCGGAATGAACGGAAACCAGCCGACCACGCCGACGGTTTTTCCGGCGCCTTTTTCGGCGGCGAGTTCGCCGGCGTTGCGCGCGGAGATCCGGCCCGTCGGTTCGGGCAGCAGCGCGTTCAGCGTCGCCAGGCCGACGCTGCGCGCGAGCGGATCGACGGACGCCGCGCCGGCGGCGAGTTCGCGCGCATCGCGCCCGACCCAGCTCCCGGCGTTGGGCAAATGCTGCGCGTGCGGACCGTGCGTGGGGGCGTTGGCCAGGCAGGTCGCGGCCAGGCCGGCGCCGGCCTCGGTCTGCACGACGGTCCAAAAAGGGCCGATCCAAACGCCGCGCACCGGGGCGGGCGCCGCCGGCAGGCGCGCCAACAGTTGTTCCAGGAAGTCCATGCGGCCGCGGGGATCAGAATCCGTTCATCAGGATGACGGATTCGAGTTTGGGCACTTCGATCCGGCCCTGCCAGCCGGCGGGCCACGTGGGCGGCGCCTTGCCGGCGGGCCAACCGCGGGGCGCAAGGCCCTTGCGATCGATGTCGCGGCCGTTGCCGACCATCTTCCAGGCGGAGGTGCCGCCGAGTTCCACGTCGAATTCGCGGGACCGGTCGTCGGCGTTGAGCAGCACGACGAAGCCGCGGCCCGCGTGCAGCTGCGGCACGTTGACGACGTAGCCCATCAGCTTCGGATTGTCCGGCATCAGCCAGCGATAGTAGCTGCGCGGCGGGCGCTGCGCCACGCGGAACGCGGCGCCTTCCTCGCTCATGCGCAGCTGCACCAAGCCGGCGTAGTAGTCCAGCGCCTGCCGGGCCAGCGGCCGGTCGCGATCCGTCCAGCGCACGGCGTTGACCGCGTCGCCGCGGTTGTAGGTGTTGAAGATGCCCCACTTGCTGCGCAGGAATTCCTGGCCTTCGTAGAGCATCGCCTTGCCCAGCGACGTGAACAGGATCGTCGCCGCCAGCCGGTTCATCGCCGCGTCGCGGTCGTTCAGCTCGCGGCCGTCCTTGCCGGGATTCAGGGTGATTTCGTCGATGTAGGCCACGTCGTCGTGGCTTTCCAGGTAGTTCACCGGCTGCAGCGGATTGAGCGCCCAGAGGTCCACCGAGCCGAAGACGCTGCCCTTGAGCCAGTCGCGGTTGCCGGAGCCGCGCACGAAATCCTTCGCCGCGTAGCGGAAATCGTTGTTCCACGCCGACCAGCCCGTGCCGCGCAGCTGGTATTTGTTCTCGCCGCGGCCGGGGCTCCACGGTTCGGAGATCAGGATGGCCTTGGGATTGATCGAGCGGGCGAGGTCGCGGATCGCCAGCATGGTTTCCATGTCCACCAGCTCCGCCAGGTCGAGGCGGAAGCCGTCCACGTGGAATTCCTCCATGTAGTAGCGGATCGTGTCGAGGATCAGCTTGCGCATCATGGGCGATTCCGTCTTCACGTCGTTGCCGCACGCGCTGTGGTTGGAGAAGCTCAGGTCGGGATTCAAGCGGAAGTAGCACTTGCGGTCGATCAGCGCGAAGACGTTGGGCCCGCCCACGTGGTTGTAGACCATGTCCAGCACCACGGCGAAGCCTTGGTTGTGCAGGTCGTTCACCAGCTGCTTCAGCTCGTAGAAGCCGGAACCTTTTTCCGGCTCCTGGGCATAGGTGGATTCCGGGGCGAAGTAGTACACCGTGGCGTAGCCCCAGTTGTAGGGATCGGAACTTTCGGAGAACTCGCTGATCGGCAGCAGTTCGATCGTGTTCGCGCCGAGTTTCCGGACGTGGTCGAGGCCGGTGCCCTTGCCCAGCGTGCCGACCAGTCCCGCGAACTTGCCGCGCTTGGCCGCCGGCGCGCCGGACGACGGATGCACCGTCATGCCGCGCACGTGGCATTCGTAGATCACCGCATCCTGCGGATTCGGCGTCTGCCACGCCTGGTCCGTCCAGCCCTTGAACCACTGGTTGGTCGCGGCCGGATCGACCACGATCGTCAGCCCGTCGGCGTTGGCCGCCGCGCGGCCGTACGGATCGCCCACGACGAACGCCGCATCGAAGCCCTCGCCGTCGCCCGGCGGGCCGTCCACGCGGAAGCCGTAGAACCGGCCCACGTCCAGGCCGCGCGTCGTGATTTCCCAGACGCCGTCCTTGGGATCCTTCCACATCCGGAATTCCTCGGTCGGCGGAAAGCGCTTGAAGCTCGGCGTCCACGTCACCGCCGTGGGCCGGTCGAAGAAGCACAGCCAGGCGTTGCGCGCGCGCGGCGCGAAGAGCCGATAGGTCGTCGTGCCCCGCGCCTTGTCCAGCGTCGCGCCCATCGGCTTGTCGCTGCGGATCTTGTCGAAGACGCCGTCGGGCGTCGTCATCACGCCCAGCGTGCGGTTCGTCACGCCGTCGAGCTTCAGCACGTAGGCCTGGGTGAGATCCAGCGGCTCGGCCACGTGCACGCGGATTTCGGCGCCGCCGCTGCGGAACACGTCCAGCTTCAGGTTCACGCTGCCCTTGCCGTCCGGCAGCGCGTTCGGCGCGCCTTCCGGCGGCGAGAGCCATTCGGCGCCGTTCAGCACGAACTTGAACACGAGATCTTTTTCGCCCGGCGGCAGGCGCAAGCCGCCCAGCTGCGCGGTGCCCTCCCAGGTGCCCGGCAGGCGCCCGCGCTTGAGCACCCATTTGCCGTTGCCGCCGCCGCCGTCCCAGCCCGTGAAGTTGCCGGCCACCACGACCTTCGTTTCCCGCGGCAGCTCGCGGCCATAGGCGGCTTGGTCGAAGATGAACGTCACCACGCCCTGCGACAGCAGATAGCCCGTGCGCCGCGCGTCCTCTTCCGTCGTCACCACTTCCGTCCAGATCACCGGCACCGGCGGATCCAACGTCGCCGTCGGCGCGATCCCCGGCGGCAGGCTCTGCTTGAAGAACACGCGGATCATCTTCAAGTCGTCGATCGTCGCCCGCTGGATGATCGCCGGCGGCCGCTCGATCTGGCCGTCGAGGTTGATCGGCAAGATGCGGTTGTCGCCGGATTCCCATTCGCCGTTGACGATGAACTTGAACTCGTGGCGGCCGAGCCGCGCCCCCAGCGTGCGCACGTCCAGTTCCCACAGGCCGTCCGCGTTGCGCGCCAGGGGATATTGCGTCTGCCAGCGGTTCCAGGTGCCCGCCACGCACACGTTCGTCACCGGCACCACTTGCTTCATGGCGTTGGTGAACGGCGCGGATGCGTCGTACTGCAGCTGTGCCGTCGTCTCGTTGCCCAAGATGGGCCGGAAATCGGCGCGCTGGGGTTCGCCGGCGCACGCGAAGCCCGCCGCCAAGCCGGCGCACGCGAAGCCCGCCGCCAGCCGCCGTTGGAATGGAATCGAGATGCGCATCCAGTGGAGCGTTATCGCAAAAACCATCTGCG
>CAYTEK010000126.1:0-8071 GCA_964436715.1 uncultured Verrucomicrobiota bacterium
GCCGCCGTGGCGGCCCATGCCGCCGTAGGTGTCCACGCTGATCTTGCGCCCGGTGACGCCGCAGTCGCCCTGCGGTCCGCCGGTCACGAAGCGGCCGGTCGGGTTCACGTGGTACACGGTGCGCTTGTCGAGCAGCTTCGCGGGCACGGATTTCTTGATCACCTTCTCGATGATCTCCTTGCGGATCTGCTTGTTCGAAACGTGCGGGGCGTGCTGGGTCGAAACGACGATGGTGTCCACGCGGACGGGCTTGCCGTTCGCATCGTATTCGACGGACACCTGGCTCTTGGAATCGGGACGCACCCACGGCATCTTGCCGGCCTTGCGCAGGTCGGTCAGGGTGCGCATGATCCGATGCGCCAGGATGATCGGCATGGGCATCAACTCGGGGGTTTCGTCGCAGGCGTAGCCGAACATCATGCCTTGGTCGCCGGCGCCCTGCTCGGCGGTGGCCTTGCCTTCGGCCTTGGCGGCGTTGACGCCCTGGGCGATGTCGGGCGACTGGCTTTCGATGGCAACCAGCACGGCGCAGATGTTCGCGTTGAAGCCCGCTTCCTGATGGTTGTAGCCGATTTCGCAGACGGCCTTGCGGGCGACTTCGGCGTAGTTCACGATGGCCTTCGTGGTGATTTCGCCGGCCACGACGACCATGCCGGTCTTGGCGAGCGATTCGCAGGCCACGCGGCTCTTGGGATCCTGCGCCAGGCAGGCGTCCAGGATCGCATCCGACACGGCATCGCACAGCTTGTCGGGATGTCCTTCGGAGACGGATTCGGACGTGAACACGGTATTCTTGGACATGGGAACTCCTTCGGGGTTGTTGCCGATAATCCCGACCAATATACGGGATTATTCGGCCAATTCAAGTATTTCCGGCGCCGCGCGCCGGACGAGCGCCCGGCATTGGTCGAGGATTTCGGCGCCCGTGGACAGGCCTTGCGCCGCCTCGGCCAGGTCCTGCGCCTCCGCGAAACGGACGTGGCGAACGACGTCCTTGACCAGCGGGATGGCGCCGGGGCTGGCGCTGAGTTCCTCCACCCCCAGCCCCAGCAGCAGCGGCACCAGGATGGGATTGCCCGCCACCTCGCCGCACACGCCCGTCCAGATGCCGTGCCGGCGCCCCGCTTCCACCGTGTGGCGGATGAGCTGCAGCACGGCGGGATGGGTGGGCTCGTAGAGGCGCGCGATGCGCTCGTTGCCGCGGTCCACCGCCAGCGTGTACTGCACCAGGTCGTTGGTGCCGATGCTGAAGAATTTCACCTTGGGCGCGATCAGGTCCGCCGTCAGCGCGGCCGACGGGATTTCGATCATCACGCCGACTTCGATGTCGGGATTGAAGGCGACGCCCGCCGCGGCCAATTCGGCCTTGCATTCCGCCAGCAAGGCATCGGCCTGGTCCACTTCGCTCGCGCTGCCGACCATCGGATACATGATGCGCAGCTTGGGATTGTGGGCGGACGCGCGCAGGATGGCCCGCAGCTGCGTCTTGAACATCGTGGGGCGATCCAGGCACAGCCGGATCGCGCGCCAGCCGAGGAACGGATTGGACTCCGGCGGCGTCTTGCTCGGGGCCGCGACCTTGTCGCCGCCGAGGTCCACCGTGCGGATGATCGCCGATTCGGGCAGGATCTTGCGGGCCACTTCCGCGTAGGCCTGGTATTGCCGTTCCTCGCTGGGCTCGCCCAGGCCCGTCAAATAGAGATATTCGCTGCGGAACAGCCCGATGCCGCGGGCGCCGCGCGCCCAGGCGGCTTCCACGTCGGCGGGCATTTCGATGTTCGCCGACAGGACGACCGCATGGCCGTCGAGCGTGACGGCGGGTTCGTCCTTGAGGGAGCCGAGGCGCTTCTGGATGATCGCGCGGCTGCGGGCGATCCGGCCATAGCTCTCTTCCCGCGCCGGCGTGGGGTGCAGGATCAAGCGGCCCCGGACGCCGTCGAGCACGACGCGGTCGCCGTCCGCCAGCCGGGCGGTCACGCCCCGCAGGCCCACGATGGCGGGCACGTCCATCGCGCGCGCCATGATGGCGGTGTGGGACGTGGGGCTGCCCAGTTCCGTCACCACGCCCAGGATCTTGCGGCGGTCGAACGCGGCCATCTCGGAAGGCGCGACGTCGCGCGCGACGAGGATGCGGGGCGTTTCCAGCCCGCCCGGCCTTTCGCCGCCGCCGCCCGCGAGATTCCGCAGGATGCGCCGCGTCACGTCGCGGATGTCGACGGCGCGCTCGCGCAGGTAGTCGTCTTCCATCCGGAGCAGCGTCTCGGCGTAGCGTTCGGCCACTTCGAACAGGATCTTTTCGACGTTCTTGCGCTTTTCGCGCACCTCGCGATAAACCTCGTCGACGAAGGCGGGATCGTCGACCACGTGCAGGTGGGCGTCGAAGATGCCGGCGCTTTCGACGCCCATGGCGTCGCCCACGCGGCGCTGGATGTCGTGGAGCTGGCGGCGGGTTTCAAGCAGCGCCGCTTCGAGGCGGAGCAATTCGCGCGGGACGTCGGCGGCGGGGACGGCGTATTCCGGCAACGGTTCGTCGTCCGCCTTCAGCAGCAGGACCGGGCCGGCGACGATGCCCGGGGAAACCCCGATCCCCTTGAGCTCGAGTTCCCGCTGCGCCTCCATGGGCGGCCTCCTCAGTCCTCGAAAAACTTGTTCTCGAACAATTCCGCCAAGGCGGCGACGGCTTCGGCCGCATCGGCCCCCGCGGCGTGGATCTTCAGCCTGGCGCCATGGTGCCCTTCGAGGGTCAGCAGGCCCATGATGCTCTTGGCGTTCACCTTGACCCCGGTCTTTTCGAGCAGGATCTCGCACGCGAAGCGGGAAGCCGTCTTCACCAGCAGCGCCGCGGGCCGCGCATGGATGCCGTAGCGGTTCAGAACCGTCACGTCGCGCGTCAGGGCGTTGGCGCCGGCGGCTTTCGTCTGGGCGGGTTCGGGGCTCACGCGTCAATCCTTCCGGGCCAAGGCCACCTTGAGCTTGTCGTCCAGCTCCCGGGCGGCATCGTGCCCCATTTGCTTCATCCGCTGGTTCAGCGCGGCCACCTCGACGACGTTCGTCAGGTCGCGGCCGGCCGCGACGGGCACGGCGATCAGCGGCACGTCGATCCCCAACACGTTCCGAAACTGCGTGTCCAGTCCGGTGCGGTCGAGGTTTTCCTCGCCCGCGGCCGACTTCTGCATGCGGATGATCAGGTCCAGGCGCATGCCTTCCCGCATCGACGCCACGCCGAACAGGCCCGGCACGTGGATGATGCCCAGGCCGCGGATTTCCATGTGTTCGCGCGTGATGGGCACGGCGGAGCCGTGCACGACGCCGGTGCTGTCGAGGGTCAGGATGGTGGTGTCGTCCGCCACCAGGCTGTGGCCGCGCTTGATCAGGGCGAGGGCGATTTCGCTCTTGCCGATGCCCGGTTCGCCTTCCAGCAGCACGCCGACGCCGTTGATTTCGACCATGGTGCCGGCCACCCGCATGCGGGGGCTGGTGAGGTTCTGCATCAGCACCGTCGCCGCGTTCATGAAGTGACCGGTCACCAGGTGCGTGCGCATCACCGGCACGCGCAGCTGGGCAAAGGCCTGGCGGGCATAGCCCGGCAGGCGGCGGCCGCGCGACATCACGATCGCCGGCACGTGGCCGAGGGCCAGCATGCGCGCCATCCGTTCCGCGATCGGCAGGCTGCCCAAATAGGTCATTTCCGCCAAGCCCAGCACCTGGATGCGGCGGTGGGCGTAATAGCGCAGGAACCCGGCCAGCGCCAGGCCCGGCCGGTTCAGCGCCACTTCGGTGATCTCGCGCCCTTCGGCGGCTTCCGCATTGGCCTCCCAATCCATCTGCAGCGCCGCGCGGCCCGCCGCAAAGAAATCGGCGACCGTGATTCGGGGACTTTCCGCCGTGCGCCACATGGAATCGCGTCCTGTTCGTTTGCGCCGGGGGCCGACCGGGCCGGCCCCCGCCGCGTCGCGGCCTAGGCCTCGACTTTGCCTTCCACGTCCGCCAACCGCTGGCGCTCGTGGTGCTTCTCGATCAGCTTTTCGCGCGACTTGCGCAGCTGCTTGTCGATCTTGTCCGCCGCGGCGTCGATGGCCGCGTAAAGGTCGTCCGTGGTTTCCTGGGCCACTTCGCGCAATTTGTCCCGGCCCTGCACGACGAATTCCGCCGTGAAACGGTACTTCTCGTGCGCCAAAATCGCGTGGCAGCTTTCCACCCGCGGATGGTCCGCGAGCACCGGTCCCAGCCGGCCGTCCACGTATTCCTTCAAGCCATCGTTCACCGTCACGTTGCGTCCCGTGATCTGAATGTCCATTGCGGCTCCCTTCTGTTGGTTGTGGTTGTCTGCGATGAAATCCGCGGGCTCACATGCTGAACGCCTTGCCCAAATATTTTTCCCGCGCCTGCGGGTCGTTCACCAGGAATTCGCGGGTGCCCTCCGTGAGCACCTCGCCCGAATAGATCACGTAGGCCCGATCCACCACCGAAAGCGTTTCGCGCACGTTGTGGTCGGTGATCAGGATGCCCAGCCCGCGCTGCTTGAGGTCGCGGATGATCTGCTGCACGTCGTAGACCGCCAGCGGATCCACGCCGCTGAACGGCTCGTCCAGCAGGATCAGGGCCGGATCCGTCACCAAGGCGCGGGTGATTTCCAGCCGACGCCGCTCGCCGCCGCTGAGCGTGTAGGCCTTCTGCTTGGCGAGATAGCCGATCTTCAGCTCCTCGAGAAGGTATTCCAGCCGCCGGCGGCGCTCGCGCGCGCCGAGCGGCAGCGTCTCGAGGATCGCCAGCACGTTTTCCTCGACCGTCAGGTTGCGGAAGATGCTCGGCTCCTGGGCCAGATAGCCCAGGCCCATGCGCGCGCGGCGATACATCGGCAGCTGGGTGACGTCCCGCCCCTTGAACAGCACGCGGCCGCTCGGCGGCCGGATCAGGCCGGTGAGCATCTTGATGGTCGTCGTCTTGCCGGCGCCGTTGGGCCCCAGCAGGCCGACGATTTCCCCCTCGCGCACGTTCAGATCCACGCCGTTCACCACTCGTCGGCGGCGGTATTCCTTTACGAGCCCGCGGGTTTCGACGAGCATGTTTTCTCGAACGGATTCGGTCACTACCTGTACCTCATCGCCATCAATTTACACTCCCCGCCGCCCCCCGGCAAGCCCCATTCCGGCCCCTCAGCGCTTGAAATAGGATTCGGCGTCGCCGAAATCCTCGGAATAGCCCACGAGGCGCGCCTTGGGCTTGCATTCGAGGCGCTGTTCGTCCCGCCAGAACGTGATGACTTCGCCTTCCAGGATGTTGCGGCCCTGCATGACCTGCGGCGGCCCGCCCGCGAGCACGATCTTGCCCGACACCACGTCGTAGGTCGCCACGTCGGCCCGCGCCTTCTTGTCGCCTTGGGTCAGCAGCACCTTGCCCTCGGCCTTGATCGTTTGCGCGCCGCCGTCTTCCGTGAAGACGATCGTCAAGCGGTCCGCGCGGAGCTGCAGGCGCGGATCGTTCACCTGCACGTCGTTCTCGAAGAGCGCGAATTTCTGGATGTAGTCGAAGGTCAGCTTTTCCGCCGTCACCACCGTCGCGTCGGGCGACGCCTCCAGCGAGCGCCCGTCGTCCGCCATCGCCGCCCACGCCGCCGGCGCCAGGCCGAAGCCGAGCGCGAGCGCCGCCCACGTCCGTTTGCCGAAAATCGTTCCGTTCATTCCGTTGCCTCCGCCGCCGGCCCCGCGGCCGGTTCCGCTCCGGCCGCCGGCTGCGGCGCCACGAGCTTCTTCGTGTCCATCTGTCCGTCCAACGTCACTTTCGCGTTCTGGAAAATCTGGAATTGCTGGGTCTCGCCGTTCCACGCGAAGCCGTCGCCCGTCAGCACGGCCTTCTCCGTCACCACGCGGATGTGCTGCTTCGAGGCCGCGCGCTGGCGCTTCGGATCGTAGGCGCACAGGGACGAATAGACCCGCGCCATGACTTCGCCCTTGCGGAAGATTTCGATCTTCAGCCCGGTGAGCTGGATGATGCCGTCGGCGAGGAAGGTCGCCGTCTGGCCGTAGAGCTGGTGCTTCAGCTTGCCGGTCTCGTCGTATTCGGGCAGGCGGAAGCCCTTGACGCTCTGGCCTTCGAGCTGCGCGCCGGCCCCCGCCGCGCAGACCCAGAACGCCGCCGCCGCGAGCAGCGCCCTACGCCAGCTCATCGATCCTCCGGCATTGCCGCCACAGCGGACCCAGCACCGCCAGCGGCAGCGCGTTGTCCTTGTCGGATTTCGCCTCCGGCGGATTCCGGTGCGGTTCCCAGAACAGTCCGTCGCAGCCCGCCGCCGCCGCCGCGCGCGACAGGTACGGCGCCCACTGGCCGTCGCCGCCCGTGCCTTCCGCGCGTCCGCCCGGCAGCTGCACGCTGTGCGTCGCGTCGAACACCACCGGATAGCCGAACTGGCGCAGGATCAGCAGGCTGCGGAAATCCGCCACCAGGTTGTTGTAGCCAAAGCTCGCGCCGCGTTCCGTCAGCAGGATCTTGCGGTTGCCCGTGCTTTCGATCTTCTCGATCACGTGCCGCACGTCCCACGGCGCCAGGAACTGGCCCTTCTTGACGTTGACCGCGCGGCCGCTCTCGCCCAGCGCCACGACCAAGTCCGTCTGGCGGCACAGGAAGGCCGGCAATTGGAGCGCGTCGGCCACTTCCGCCGCCGGCTTCACTTCCGCCACCTGGTGCACGTCCACCAGAATCGGCACGCCGAACTTTTCCTTGATGCCGGCGAGAATCTCCAGCCCCTGCGCCAGACCCGGCCCCCGGAACGCGCGGATGCTCGTGCGGTTCGCCTTGTCGTACGACGCCTTGAAAACCAGCGGAATCTTTTCCTTCTTCGCCAGCGCGACCAATTGCGCCGCCAGGTCGAACGCCATCGCGCGGCTTTCGATCACGCACGGCCCCGCGATCAGCGCCAGCGGCGCGCCGCCGCCGAACCGCACGCGCCCGACCGAAATCGCCTTGACCGGCGCCTTGGGAAACGGATTCTTCGCCATGTCGCGCCCCTCAGCCTTTCGCCAGATGCCCTTGCACGTACTCGCGGATGCCGTCTTCCAGCGCCGCGAACGGCCGGTCGTAGCCCGCCGCCCGCAGCTTGCCCATCTCCGCCTGCGTGAAATACTGGTATTTGCTTCGCAGCGACTCCGGCATCTCGACGTATTCGATCTTCGGCTCCATCCCCAGCGCCGCGAAAACCGCTTTGGCCAGGTCGTTCCACGACCGCGCCCGACCCGTGCCGCAGTTGAACAGCCCCGAGGCCCGCGCGTTCTCGCCGCAGAACAGCGTCGCAGCCACGGCGTCCCGCACGTACACGAAATCGCGCACCTGTTCGCCGTCCCGGCAATCCGACCGATACGACTTGAACAGCTTCACGGCGCCCGTTTCGCGGATCTGGTGGTAGGCCTTGTGGATCACCGAGCGCATGTCGCCCTTGTGGTCCTCGCCCGGGCCGTAGACGTTGAAATACTTCAGCCCCGCGATTTTCCCCAGCAGTCCGTTGCGCAGCGCCCACAAGTCGAAGAGGTGCTTGCTCATCCCATACATGTTCAGCGGCACCAGGGATGGCGTCGCGGCATCCGCGTCGGAATAGCCCTGCGAACCGTCGCCGTAGGTCGCCGCGCTGGAGGCATAGACGAAGCGCGCGCCATGCGCCAAACACCATTCGCACAGGTCGCGCGTATATTGGTAGTTGTTGTCCAGCAAGTAGTTGGCATTCGTCTCGGTCGTCGCGCTGCAAGCCCCGAGATGATAGACCGTCCGCGTCTCCGGCAACCGCCCGGCCTGGAAGGCTTCGCGAAAGCGGGCGATGGACCAGATTTCCTCGAACGTCAACCCGCGCAAATTCTTCCAGCGTTCGTCCGTGCCGAGATCGTCCACGGCCAAAATGCGTTCCACGCCGCGGCGGTTCAATTCCGCCACCACGTTGCGCCCGATGAACCCGGCGACGCCGGTCACCACGGTCCAAGCCTTGTTGTCCACGTTGCCTTTCACGGGCGGAACCCTACCACCCCCCGTTTGCCGCCTTCAAGCCGCAAATCCGCGCCGCGCGCGTCCGCGCCCCGGCCAAAAAGCT
>CAYTEK010000127.1:0-7892 GCA_964436715.1 uncultured Verrucomicrobiota bacterium
CGCGAGATCATTCCGCAGCTCAAGGCGGCCGGCGCCTCCGGCATTATTGAACTTGCATTGAACAAGGTAGTGCCGTAAAACCACCGTCCGACATCGTCGAATCAGGAGAAAAACGTCATGGGATCCGTCAAAAAGAAACGCCGCTTGAAGATGGCCAAGCACAAACGCCGCAAACGTCTGCGCGCGGACCGTCACAAGAAGAAGTAAGGGGATTTTTCGCCCGTTCGCGGGCGCGCCATGCGCGGCTTTCTCCAATGGCGGCTTGCGCTCGGCCTCGTCCTTCTCGGCGTCGCGGCCGGTTGCCGCTCGCTGCCTAGCCCTCCGCCCTTGCTGGACGGAGGGCTTGTTTCGTCTGCCGACGTGCTGCCGCCGGACCGCGCCGCCGCGGCCCGGGCCCATGCGCTCTACGCGCTGGGCATCCACCACGAACTCGCCGACGAATATCCCCAGGCCTACGAGGCCTATCGCCAGGCCGCCGAACTCGATCCCGGCAACGAGCGCGTCGTGCTGCGCCTGGCTTCCACCCTGGTCCTCCAGCGCCGCACCGCGGACGCCCTCCGCGCCGTCGAGGATTTCCTCCGCCTCCATCCCGACTCCGAAAGCGCCCTCATCTGGCTCGCCACCTTCTACGACAGCACCGGCGAACGCGAACGCGTCGTCGAGCTCTTCCGCCAGATGACCCGGCGCTTCCCCGACAAACCCCTCGGCTGGCTCCAGCTCGCCTCCGCCGTCGGACGCGCCGGCGACACCAACGCCGTCGAAGCCATCCTCCAGGACGGCCTCGCCCATGCGCGGCCGCCCACCGCCCTGCGCCAGGAACTCGCCCGCCTCCAGCTCGCGCGCATTCAGGATTCCGCCGATCCGGAACGCCAGCGCGCGGCGCTGCGCCAGGCCATCGCGCTGCTGCGCCAAGTGGCCGAAGAACTGCCCGGCGACATCGGCACGCTTCACGCCCTCGGCGATCTCCTCGTGAAGGACGAGCAGTTGGAAGAAGCCATCCGCACCTACGAAAAGATCGAGCGCATCCAACCCGACGATCCGCAAGTCAAGCCGCGGCTCGCCCAGGCGTTCCTCGAAATGGACGACCAGCCCAAGGCCATCGCCATCCTCGAAAAACTGGCCCAAGCCCGGAAAAGCCCCATCGACGTCCACTATTATCTCGCCGAACTCTATCTGCAGGCCGGCGACTCCACCAACGCCGTCGCCCATTTCCGCCTCGCCGCCGACGCTTCCCCCGGCGATCCGGCGCCGTGGATCAAGCTCGCCGCCCTGCAGGCGGAGGAGGACGCCGAGCTCGCCGACGCCACCTTGGCCGAGGCGCTCGCGAAAATGCCCGGCAACCCCAAGATTCTGGAGGTCATTGGCCTCGTGCGCCTCCAGCAACGGCGCTACGCGGACGCCGCCGCCTTCCTGCAGCAGGCCTACGACGCCGTCGTCGCCAAGGATCCCGAGGCCGTTCCCTCCAATTTGTTCTTCTACAACTACGCCGTCGCCTGCACCCATCTCCGCCGCACCGGCGAGGCCGCGCAATGGCTGCACCGCGCCGCCGAACAGGATCCGACCTTCCTCGATCTCTACATGCAGCGCGCGCTGACCGGCACCGCGACGTTCCGCAAGAACGCCGCCGCCGCCCTCCACGCGCTCGCCGACATCCCCAGCACCGAATCCGCCGCCATCCGCGCCCATCTGGCCAATCTCTACCTCGCCCTGGACAAGCCCGCCCGCGCCGTCCGCGAATTCGAAGCCGCCGCCGCCATCGTCGCCAAGGAACCTCTCCAGGCGGCCGTCCTCTCCCCGCGCTTCTATTTCTGGTTCGGCGTCGCCCTCGACCAAACCAAACAGACCGACCGCGCCGTCGCAACGTTCGAAACCTGCCTGGAAAAAGATCCCGAGTTCGCCGACGCCCTCAATTATCTCGCCTACCTCTGGGCCGTCCGCGGCGAACGCCTCGACGAGGCCCTGCGCCACGTCCAGACCGCCTTGGCCCTCGACCCCCAGAACGCCGCCTATCTCGACACCCTCGGCTGGGTCTATTACCAGCAGGGCCGCTACGCCGATGCTCTCGAGCTGCTGCAGCAGGCGCACGCGCTCCGGCCCCACGATGCCGAAATCCTCGACCCCCTCGCGACCGCCAAGGAAAAACTCGCGCCCCGCAAGTCCCCCTGAGGCGCTCCGCGCCCGCCCATGCGGTTAGGCGCCGCTTGATGCTTCGACTTCCCTTTTTCGTTGGTGCCTTCCCGCGCACCCGCTATTCTTTCCCCCATGCGCGCCCCCCGCAAAGCGTTTATCCTCGCCGCCGGCCTCGGCCCCCGCCTGCGTCCCCTGACGCTGGAAACGCCGAAGCCCATGCTGCCGCTGTGGGACCGCCCCATGCTGTCCCGCACGCTCGAAATGCTCGCGGCGTGGGGCGTCGAACAAGTGCTCGTCAATCTCCACCACGCGCCGGGTTCCATCGTCAACTATCTCCGGACCCAACCTTTTCCGCAGCTGTGCATCTCGGCCGTCTTCGAACCGGTCATCCTCGGCACCGGCGGCGCGCTGCGCAACGCGCGGTGGTTCGTCGACGAGCCGTTCTGGCTCCTCAACGCCGACGTCGTCGCCGACGTCGATCCGGCGCCGCTGCTCCGCGCTTGGCAAAGGCGCAAACCCCTCGCCGCCTGCTGGCTGACGGAGGACGCCGGTCCCAAAACCGTGCGCTGCGAAAACGGCGTCATCCGGAACTTCCACGACCCCGCGCGCGGCCACGCCACGTTCTGCGGCCTGCAATTGCTCGATCCGCGCATCCTGCCGTTCATCGCGCCAACGGGTTTCGACACGCTCATCGCCGCCGAGCACCGCGCGCAGCGGCGCGGCCACCGCCTCGCCGGCGTCTTCGTCCCCGGCTCCTTCTGGGCCGACATCGGCACGCCCGCGCAATACGTCCAAGCCCATCGCGACGTCGCCGCCCGCTTCGGCCGCGCCGGCGAGAATTTCACGCTGCCCGCCGCGGCCGTGCTGGCGCCGCGCGAACGCGCCCGCCTGCGCCTGGCCGATTTCCAGCCGATCGAAGTGTTGCCGCCGCGCGGCTCCAACCGCGAATTCTTCCGCCTGCGCGAAGGCCCAACGCCTTCCATCCTCATCCGCTGGTCGCCCGAACGCCCCGACAACCGCCTCTACGCCCGCCACACGCGTTTTCTCGCATCCCTCGGCATTCCCGTCCCGCGCCTCCGGCTGGATGCGCCACGCGACCGGCTGCTCGCCATCGAAGACCTCGGACCCGCCACGCTCGAAGCGCGCCTGCCGCGCATGAACCGCGCCGAAATCCTCCGCACCTACCGGCGGTTGCTCGACGTCACCTTGCGCCTGCACGGCGCCGGCCTCGCCGCCGCGCGCCGCCGCCGCCTCCCGCTCATGCCCGGCTTCGACGCCAAGCTGTACGCGTGGGAGCATGCCTATTTCATCGACCACGTCCTGCGCGAACGCCTGCGCGCGCCGGCCGCCCAAATCGCCGCCGTCGCCGCCGAACTGGCCTCCGTCGCGCGGCGCTTGGCGGCCTCCCCGGCCGCGCTGATCCATCGCGATTGGCAATCGAGCAACGTGCTGTTCCGCGGACGCCAGCCCGTCATGATCGATTACCAAGGCATGCGCCGCGGACCGGCCGCCTACGATCTCGCCAGCCTGCTTTGCGATCCCTACGCCGATCTGCCGGCATCCCTCCAGCAGACGCTCCTGCGCCACTATGCGAATCGGCATCCCCAAGGCCGCGCGATCGCCGCGGTTTTTCCCGCCGCCGCCGTCCAGCGCCTGTGCCAAGCGCTCGGCGCCTATGCCGTGCTTTCGCAGAAGCCGGGCATGTCGCATTTCGCGCGCCACGTGCCCGCCGCCGCCCGCCAGTTGCTGCGCGCCCTCCGCGGACAGTCGCTGCCGGCGCTGGCCGCCGTCGCGCGCCGGCTCGCGCAGAAAACGCCCCATCCCGCATGAGCCCCGCCTTCGCCAGCCACGTGCTCGTCTTGGACGATCAGCCGGAGGCCACGGCGGTCCGGAAATTCATCGCTTCCGACCGCTGGCGCCCGCCGCCGCCGGACACCCGGCTGGCCACCCGCAATCCGCGCTACGAAATCCATGCCCTCGCGCTGGAACCCGGCGGAACGCCGTGCATCCTCAAGATCGCCCGCGCCGCGCCGGCGGCCTATCGCTGGAGCCGACGCCTGAACGTGCTGGTCTCCCATTGGCTGCGCGATCCATCCCGCCGCGCCCTGCGCGGCGCGCGCCTGCTGGCCGAACGCGGCATCCCCACCTTGCGGCCCCTCGCCTGCTGGAAGGCGCGCGGCGCCGGATTCTGGTCCGACAGCTATTTGCTCTACGCCCGCATTCCCGCTTGCGGCTCGGTCCGCGACGTCCAACTCGATCGCGCCGGCATTCCGCCGGCGGAAAAAGACCGCGCGCTGGCGCAACTGACCGACCGAATCGCCGATCTCGTGGCCGCGCTGCACCGCAGCGGGCTCCGCCACGACGACCTGGCCTGCGGCAATTTCCTGATCGGCGACGACGGGCGCCTGCACCTGATCGACGTCGATCACGTCCGCGCGGTTCGCTGGCGGCGCTTTCCGCGCCTCAAGCGCTTCTTCGATCTGGGCGATCTGCGCCGGTTGAATCTCGACGAATCCCTGCGCCGCGCATTCCTGCGCCGTTATTTGGGCGAAGCCGACTCGGCCTGCTGGTGGCGCGTCCAGCAGTTCTGGCGCGACGGCGGCAATCGGCCATTCCGCTGGTTGTTGCGCCGGCTGGGCCTGCGGCGCCCCTCCGCCCGCGCCGCTGCGGCTCAGATCTGTCCGAATAAAACGACGTAGTTCCGGCCGTACTTCCGCGCGCACTTCGGACAGGTCGTGTAGAAGAACAACAATCGCCGCAGCGTTTTTCCCTTGTCGGCGATCCGCCGCTTGAGATCCGCGATCCATTTCGGGATGTCGCGATACGATCCTTCGTACGCCTGCGCCAGAAACGTCCCCGAAATCGACGCCATGCGCAGGCCGGGAATGTCCTGGGACACCTCCAGATAGACGTCCGCGCCCCAGAGCGAATTTTCGTCCGACAGAACGAGCATGTTCGGCGGTTCGGCGCCGGCCGCCTGGATCGCGGCCATGTTGCGCGCCATCACCGCTCCGAAATTGAGCGGAATGCGCAGGAAACTCCGCACGCGGTCCCGCACGAATTTCTTGCCGTCCAGCGCCACCCGACGTTCCTGCCAAGGCGCCGGGTCGAATTTCGGGCAGCATTCCTTTTCGGCGTTCATGGTTTTTCCTCCAGCTAGATGTTCTGGTACGTCGTCGGCTCGAAGTTGGCGGCCATGCTCCACGTGGCGGCGGCGCAGGCGACGACGCGAAAGACGACCAGGAGGCCGTAGCCGTGCTGCGCGACCCACGGCTGCATGAATGGCCGCGCCGCCACGATTTCCTTTTTCAGTTCCGGATCGTCCACGATCTTCGCCGTGCCCGCCACGCGCACCTGCAATTCGGGACTGTTGAAGCACGCCTCGACCGGCGCGCCATCGACCACCTGCTTGGCCAGCGCCTTGCCGACGCCGGTGTGGAAAATCAAGCCCTGCTCGTCGGCGCGATACAGCAGCATGCCGCGCACGCGCGGCCGGCCGTTTTCGAGCGTCGCCAAGTGGCACGCGGGATGGTCGTTGAGAAACTTGCGGATCTCCGAAGCGGTCATGAAGTTCTCCTGTTGGATGTGCCCGCCATCGTACGCCTGCGCCCGTGGATTCCGCCAGACAATCCGCCTATCCCATGCGGTCCGGCGCCGCTTGGCCAACAGCCACCTTTTTATAAAAAGGTGGCCGGCGCGACCCACGACGAAATACTTCGCATCCCGTTTTCATTCAATATGATAAGGCCGGATAAACGCCCATGCGGCGCCGGGCCGCATGGGGAAATCAGACCACCCCGAACGCTTCGCGCAGGCGCTTCCGCAGGGTCGTGTTGCGGCGGCCGGCTTCGGCGTTGCGCACGGCCAGGCCCACGGCTTTTTCCGTGCCGACGACCACGACCAGCTTCTTGCCGCGCGTGATGCCCGTGTAAAGCAAGTTGCGCTGCAGCATGACGTAGTGCTGCGTATGCATCGGCAACACCACGCACGGATATTCGCTGCCCTGGCTCTTGTGCACCGTCACCGCGTAGGCGGGCGTCAACTCGTCCAGTTCCTGGAAATCGTAGGCGACCTTCCGGTCGTCGTAGCGCACGACGATTTCCTGCTCTTCCAAATCCACTTTCGCGACGAGTCCGACGTCGCCGTTGAAGACGTCCTTGTCGTAGTCGTTCTCCGTCTGCATCACGCGGTCGCCTTCGCGAAACCTCCACCCGAAGCGCTCGACGTCGATCCCGCGCGGATTGAGCGCGGCTTGCATCGTCGCGTTCAGGTTGCGCGCGCCGAGTTCGCCCTTTTGCATCGGCGTCAGGATCTGCACGTCGCTCATGGGATCGAATCGAAACCGTCGCGGGATGGCCTCGCACACCAGCTTGCGGATCAGTTCCACGCCGCGCGCGGGCGTTTCCGCCTTCACGAAGAAGAAATCCCCGCCCCCGGCCATCCCCTCGTCCTTGCCCGGCAGTTCGGGCATCTGGCCCGAATTGACGCGATGCGCGTTGCGGACGATGCGGCTGCCTTCGTCCTGCCGGAAGATCTCCGTCAGGCGATAGACGGGCAGCGTGCCGGATTCGATGACGTCGCGCAGGACGCAGCCGGGACCGACGGACGGCAGTTGATCGACGTCGCCGACCAGAATCAACAGGCCGTTCCGCGGCATGGCGCGGAAAAGATGCACCGCGAGCTGGACGTCGATCATGCTCGTCTCGTCCACGATCAGCACGTCGGTTTCGAGCGGATGGCGCGCGTCGTGGCGGAATTTTCCGGTGCCCGGCTCGAAGGCCAACAGGCGGTGGATGGTTTTGGCTTCCATGCCCGACAGCTCCGCCATGCGCTTGGCGGCGCGGCCCGTCGGCGCACAGAGCATCAGGCGCAGCTTCTTCGCCGCCAACACCTTGACCAACGAGCGAATCAGCGTGGTCTTGCCCACCCCGGGGCCGCCGGTGATCACCAGCACCTTGTGCCGGAAAGCGCCGAAAAAGGCCTGCTTTTGGCCCTCGGCGAGCTGCATGTCCAGTTGCTTCTGCACCCAATCCACCGCCGCCGGCAAATCGATCTTCGGACACGGATGCGCGCCCTTTTCGATCTCGGCCAAGCGCGCGGCGACCTCGCGTTCGGCCAGATCCAGCACCGCGAGATACACCCACGGCTCGTTGTCTTCGCCGCTGCCGACGGTCAACGCGCCGTTTTCCACCTCGATCCGCAGCGCTTCTTCCAGCGTGCCGAGCGGGATGCCCAGCATCTCCGCGGACTTGGCCAGCAGGTCGTCGCGCGGATAGGCGCAATGGCCCTGGTTCGACAATTCGAGCAGCACGTACGCCAGCCCGGCGCGCGCCCGCAGGACGGATTCCTTGCCGATGCCCAGCTTCTCCGCGATCTGATCGGCGATCTTGAATCCAATGCCGTGGATGTCGCGCGCGAGGCAGTACGGATCCAGCCGCACCTTCGCGATGGCCTGGTCGCCGTAGGCCTTGTAGATGCGGAACGCGCGGCCCGTGCTCACGCCGTTCGCGAACAGGAAACTCATGATTTCGCGGATGGTTTTCTGCGCCTTCCACGATTCCTTGATCTGCTGGCGGCGCAACTTCCCGATGCCGTCCACCCGCTCCAGTTCGGCGGAACGGTGCTCGATGACGTCCAGCACGCCCATGCCGAACGCGTCCACCAGCTTTTTCGCGTAGACCGGCCCGATGCCCTTGATGAGCCCCGAACCCAGGAATTTCTCGATGCCTTCGAGCGAATCCGGCACGACGGCTTCGAGATGC
>CAYTEK010000128.1:0-7842 GCA_964436715.1 uncultured Verrucomicrobiota bacterium
CGCCGACTACCACGCGCTGACGAGCGTGTCGGACGCGGCGGCGCTGCGGCAGGGCGTCCGCGACGTGGCGCTGGACTTCCTGGCGTGCGGCCTGGATCCGGAGCGCACGGCGTTCTACCGCCAGAGCGACCTGCCGGAGGTGCACGAGCTGGCGTGGCTGCTGTCCAACGTGACCCCGCTGGCGCTGCTGGAGCGGTGCCATTCCTACAAGGACAAGCTGGCCAAGGGCATCGCCCCGAACCACGGCCTGCTGGCCTATCCGGTGCTGATGGCGGCGGACATCCTGATCGTGCAGGCGAACGTCGTGCCGGTGGGCAAGGACCAGAAGCAGCACGTCGAGGTCACGCGCGACCTGGCGATCAAGTTCAACCTGGCGTACGGCGAGACCTTCACGGTGCCCGAACCCCAGATTTCCGAGGACGTGGCGGTGGTGCCGGGGCTCGACGGCCAGAAGATGTCGAAGAGCTACGGCAACACGATCGAGATTTTCGGCGACCTGAAGGCGACGCGCAAGCGGATCATGTCGATCGTCACCGACAGCAAGACGCTGGAGGAGCCGAAGGATCCGGACGCCTGCAACGTGTTCAAGCTGTTCAAGCTGTTCGCGACGCCGGCGCAGCAGGCAGACCTGGCCGCGCGCTACCGCGCGGGCGGGATGGGCTACGGCACCGCCAAGAAGGAGCTGGCGGACCTGCTGGAGGCGCATTTCGCGCCGCTGCGGGCGAAGCGCGCGGAGCTGGCGGCGAATCCGGAATACGTCGAAGGCGTGTTGCAGGCGGGCGCCGCCAAGGCGCGGAAACTGGCGCGCGAGACGCTGCACAAGGCGCGGCTCGCGGTCGGATTGGAATGAGCCGGCCCGTTCCGGACCGCCCAACAGGATTCAGGCCCCCGCACTCAGGAAATCGATGTCCCAGGAAGAATACAAGGTCAAGCTCGAGGTGTTCGAAGGTCCGCTGGACCTGCTGCTCTACCTGATCAAGAAGGACGAGCTGGACGTCCACGACATCCCGATGGAGAAGATCACCTCGCAGTACGTCCAGTACCTCGAGCTGATGCAGATGCTGGACCTGAACGTCGCGGGCGAATTTCTCGTGATGGCGGCGACGCTGATGATGATCAAGAGCCGCATGCTGCTGCCGGCGGAAGAGCGGCCGGAGCTGGAGGAGGAGGAAGAGGATCCGCGCTGGGACCTCGTGCGCCAGTTGGTCGAGTACAAGAAGTTCAAGGACGCGGCGCTGCACCTGGAAGCGCTGGAGGCGCGGCGCGAGGACATCTTCGGGCGCGACGGAGCCGAAGCGGTGCTGGGCAAGGAGCCCGACGTGGCGCTGCACGACGTGGGGCTCTTCGACCTGATCAGCGCGTTCAGCGAGGCGCTCAAGAAGGTCAAGAGCGAGGAGCTGCGCGAAATCTTCGCCGAGCGCTTCACGGTGGCGGACAAGATCGAGACGCTGGGCGACCGGCTGCGGCGGGAAAAGAGCTTTTCGATCTCGAAGATGTTCGCGGGCATGCGCTCGCGGCACGAGATCGCGTGCACCTTCCTGGCGCTGCTGGAACTGATCCGCCTGAACCAGGCGCGCGCGGTGCAGCGCGAGACGTACGGCGAGATTTTCATCGAGCGGGCCGAAGGCGTCGTGGAAGTGGTGCCGCCCGTGGTGGACGAGGGGCCGGCGCCGGGGAATAGAGGAACGAAGCGATGAACGATTTCGTGCTGCCGGAACTGAAGCAGATCATCGGCGCGATGCTTTTCGTGCGCAAGGAGCCGCTGACGGTGGCGGAGATCCGCCGCGTGCTGTCCGCGACCGCGGAACGGCGCGGGGGCATCACCAGCGATTTCGCGAAGGCGAACGAAGCGCTGGTGCGCGCCGCGGTGGCGGAGCTCGACCGCGAACTGGCCGAGCGCAAGCTGGGCTTCCACGTCATCGAGGTGGCGGGCGGTTTCCGGCTGGAGAACGACGCGAACTGCGGGCCGTGGCTGCGGGTCATGCTGCAGAAGGGCCGCGGCGCGCGGCTGTCGCTGCCGGCGCTGGAAACGCTGGCGATCATCGCGTACCGGCAGCCGTGCGTGCGGTCGGAGATCGAAGCCGTGCGCGGCGTGGCCGTGGACGCGATCCTGAAAAACCTGCTGGAGATGCAGCTCGTGCGCGTGGTGGGCCGCAGCGAACTGCCGGGCCGGCCGTGGATGTTCGGCACGACGCAGAAGTTCATGGAGCATTTCGGCTTGAAGAGCCTGGACGACCTGCCGGGCACGGACGAACTGCGGCGGCTGGAGGCCGAACAGGCCCGGGCGCGCGCGCCGAAAGCGGCGGAAACCGCGCCGGAAACGCCGCCGGAAGACCCGAACCAGATGAAGATGGACGTGATCGAGGCCGCCGCGCCCGCCGAACCGACGCCCGAGGAAGCCGTGGGCGCGGATGCCGAAGACGCGGCCATCGAGCGCGAGGAGCGGTCGGAAGAGGAAATCGTCGGGGGCGAGGACGAGGAAGAAGAGTTCGACGAGGACGAATTCGACGACGAAGACGAAGACGACGAAGACGACGAAGACGAGGAAGAAGAGACATGAGCCTGTTTGCGCGTTTGGCGAATCCGTGGATCGCGAGCCAGCGGCCGTACCAGCCGGGGCGGCCGATCGAAGAAGTGGCGCGGGAACTGGGGCTGGGCGACGCGGAAGGCATCGTGAAGCTTGCGTCGAACGAGAATTCCCTGGGACCGTCGCCGAAGGCGATGGAGGCCATGCGGGCGGCGATTCCGAAGATGCACCTCTATCCGGACGGCGGCTCGTTCTACCTGCGGCAGGCGCTCGCGCAGAAGTACGGCATCGCCGAGGACATGGTCATGCTGGGCTGCGGCTGCAACGAACACGCGGTGCTGCTGGCGCACGCCTTCATGGACAAGGGCGACGAACTGGTGGCCTCGGAACGGTCGTTCGTGGTCTACAAGCTGGTGTCGGAACTGTACCACTGCAAGTGCGTCGAAGCGCCGATGAAGGGCATGACGCACGACCTGGACGCGCTGCTCCAGGCGATCATGCCGCGGACGAAGATCGTCGTGGTGGGCAATCCGAACAACCCGACCGGCACGATGGTGGGGCAGGCGGAGATCGACCGGTTCGTGGAACGGGTGCCGGCCAACGTGGTGACGGTGTTCGACGAAGCCTACATGGAGCTGCTGGACCCGGCGCTTCAAGTGGATACGGTCAAGCACGTGAAGGCCGGCAAGAAGCCGGTCGTGACGCTGCGGACGTTCTCCAAGGCGTACGGGCTGGCGGGGCTGCGCGTGGGCTACGCCATGGCGCAGCCGGACGGCATCGACCTGCTGAACAAGGTGCGCCAACCGTTCAACGTGAACGCGATGGCGCAGGCCGCGGCCGTGGCCGCGCTGGGCGACGCCGCGCATCTGGACGCCACGCGCCAGATGCTCCGCGCCGGCCGGACGCAATTGATGGAAGGCATGCGGAAACTGGGGCTGGAACCGGTGGAATCGGTGACCAACTTCATCCTGTTCCCCTTCAAGAAGGCGGCGGGGCTGACGGCGGCGTTGACGAAGCGCAAGGTGATCGTGCGGCCGATGGCCGGCTTCGGTTTGCCGGAGCACGTGCGCGTCAGCGTGGGCACGGCGAAGGAAAACGCGCAGTTTTTGCGGGCGCTGTCGGAAGCGCTGATCGAGTTGGCCTGAGCCTTCGCCGCCGCGCGCCGGCGAGGCGTTCGGCGGCGAATGGGGAAATCCGTTGATTATTTCCGGCGTCTTTCGGCGCCGGCTTCTTTTTTTTGTTTCCCGCGCAACCCGTTGGGGGTGATGGCTAGCGGAGCGCGCACGTTTGCGCGCGGCGCCGAACTGTTCATGGCGGCTTCATATCGTGTATGCTTTGATCGCACCGCAAACGGCGAAACGTGCCGACGGGAGAACTTCCTATGGAAAAACGGTTGAAATGCGGGCTGGCGATCGCGGGAATCTGGGGCGCGGCCTGGTGCGCGCAAGCGGCGGACGACGACTACGTGGAGTCCCAGTCGTTCACGAGCACGGTGGCCGTGGCATTCAGCGGCGCGACGGCGACGGTCGTGAACAACGCCGGTTCCGGCGTGACCTGTTTGCAGGATGGCGCAAGCCTGGCGATCACCTCGACGGTCGCGGGCGTGGAATACCTCGTGTCCGGCGCGGCGACGAACGCGTCGCTGCGGATCGGCAGCAGCCAGCCGCTCAAGCTGACGCTGAACGGAGTGAATCTCGCGAGCGCGACCAACCCGGCCATCGGCGTCTGGACGAGCAACCGGTGCTACGTGGTGCTGGCGAAGGGCACGACGAACGTCTTGGCGGACGGGACCGTGAACGCCGTCGGCGGGGCGTTCTACGGCAGCGGTCCGCTGATTTTCAGCGGGCCCGGCTTCCTGTCCGTCAGCGGCACGAAGAAGCACGGCCTCAGCGGCGCCGGCGCGATCCGCATCCGCGACGGCGAATTCGCGGTGCCGCGCGCGGCTTCGGACGCCATCCACGCCGGATCGTTCCGCCTGGACAACGGCACGCTTGCGCTGGCGGCCTACGGCGACGGCGTCGATGCCGGCACGGTGCAGATCGCCGGTGGCGCGCTGTCGATCCTGAGCGTCTCCAACGACACGAAGGCCATCAAGTGCGACGGCGCGATGACGGTCGCCGGCGGCTTGGTCAACGCGACGGTGCGGGGGGCGCAGGGCAAGGGCATCAAGGCCACCGACCTGACTCTCGACGGCGGCGCGCTGCTGTTCCGGCTGTCGGGCGCCGCGGTGCTGGCGACGGTCACCAACGTGACCACCAACGGCACGACGGTCGCGACGAACGTCTACGTGGATCCGTCCTACTGCGCGGCCGTCAAGTGCGACGGCAACGTGACGATCAACGCGGGCGCGATCACGGTGACCCACTCCGGGACGGCGGGCAAGGGGGTGTCCGCGGACGGCGACGTCACGATCACCGGCGGCGCGCTCGACCTGTACACCACCGGCGGGAATTCGGCGGCCTTCACCAACGACGAAGGCGTGCTGGACGTGGCGGCGGCCGACTGCCTGAAGGCCGACGGCGCGCTGCGGATCCTGGGCGGCCGGATCCGGGCGATCAGCACGGGCGCGGCGGGCGACGCCATTTCCGCGGACGGCGAGGCGATCATCGGCGTGGCGGGCGTCACCAACGTGCCGTACGTCGAGGCGGCCACGCGCGGCGCGCGGGTGTATCTCTACGGGTCCGGGGAATCGGCGGAGTATTCCAACCCGAAGACCTTCTCGGCGCAGGGCAACGTGACGGTCAACGGCGGGACGTTCCGCGCCACGACGCAGAACGACGGCGGCGAAGGCTTGGAAAGCAAGAACGTGCTGACGATCAACGGCGGCGACCTGGACGTCGTCTGCTACGACGACTGCCTGAACGCCGCGAGCAATCTCGTGATCAACGGCGGGCGCCTCTACTGCTACAGCACGGGCAACGACGCGATCGATTCCAACGGACCCATGGCGATCAACGGCGGCACGATCGTGGCGTCGGGCACGACGGCGCCGGAGGAAGGCTTCGACTGCGACCAAAACACCTTCGCGATCCGGGGCGGCACGCTGGTGGGGACGGGCGGCGCCAGCAGCACGCCGACGTCGTCCAGCTGCACGCAGCGGGCGGTGCTCTACGGCGCGGCGGGCGCTTCGGGCGCGGTGGTGCGGGTCGCGACGGGCGGGAACGACGTCCTGGTCTACAAGATCCCGCGCACGTATTCGGGCGGCGGCGGCGGGCCCGGCGGCGGCACGGCCAGCATGACGATGCTGTTCAGCCTGCCCAGCCTCACCAATGCCACCTATGCGATCGTGACCAACGCCACGGTTTCCGGCGGCACCGAGTTCCACGGACTCTACGTGGGGGCGACGGTTTCGGGCGGCAAGACGTCCAAGACCTTCACGGCTTCGGCCATGGTCACCACCGTCAATTGAGGAGCGCGCAGCCATGAAGAAAACGATGGGATGGAGCGGGTTTTGCGGGATGCTGGCGCTGGCGGGAACGGCGTGGGCGTCGGTGAACGTGGATACGGCGGCGAACTACGGCGGCAACTGGACGAACGGGGCGAACGGCGGTGGCGGTTTCGGCGCCTGGAGCATCGCGGCGGACTCCGGTTCCGGCTGGGCCGGCTTCGGCATCTGGGCGAGTTCCAACGCGTATCTGGATTTGGGCGATGCGTTCGGATACGTGGCCAAGGGGGCGGGAGCCTACGTCACCTTGGACCGGCCGTTCGCGACGGCGCTGGCCGCGGGCGACACGTTCAAGCTCGATCTGGGCCTGAACTACGACGCCGGCAGCGGCGGCAACAAGGGCTTTTCCCTGCGCACATCCGACAACCGGGAAATCGTCGTGGTGAACCAAGGCGCCTCGGAAGTCGTCACGGTGAACGGCGGCGCCGCCCTGACCAACTACGGCGTGAACACGATGTACTGGACCTTCACGCAGGTGTCGGCCACGCAGGTGGCGGTCTACGCGACCGGCCGCGCCGGGGCCGAAGTCTTCACGACCACCGTGAACACCAACGCGGCCAGCTATCTCGCGAACGTCCATTTCTACGCCTCGGCCATCACCAACGACGAGTTCGCGGAACGGCGCCAGGTCTATTTCGACAACCTGACGCTGACGCAAGGCGCCTCCGACACCAACCTGTTCCGCTACACCATCGAAAACGGCCGCGCGGTCGTCACCGGCGTGCTGGCCGGCGCCAGCGGCGATCTCGTCGTGCCGGCCACGCTGGGCGGCTACGTCGTGGGCGCGGTGGGGCGCGCGGCGTTCCAGGATCTCACCAACGTCACCGGCGTTTCGTTCGCCGGCGGGGCGAACGTCACGAACGTCGGTCCGCAGGCCTTCCAGGGCTGCACGGCCCTGACCAATGCGGCGTTGCCGGATGGGTTGAAGGCGCTGGCGCCGGGGTTGTTCTACGGCTGCACGGCGCTGCGCGCGGCGACGATCCCGGGCGGGGTGACGAACGTCGGGGATGCGGCCTTCGCCGAATGCCACCGTTTGGCGGCGGTGACGTTGCCGAGCGGGCTGGCCGGGCTGGGCGAATCGCCGTTCCTCAATTGCCGCAGCTTGGCCGCCATCGAGTTGCCGGCGGGCGTCGCGTCCGTGCCGGGGCAATTCTGCTACGAGTGCCGGAGCTTGGCTGCGGTGGAGCTGCCGGCCGCCGCGACGAACCTCGGCTACGGGGCGTTCTTCAACTGCTTCGGGCTGACGGCGCTGACGCTGGATGGCGCGCTGAATGCGGTCGGCGACCAGGCTTTCGCCGGCTGCGACGGCCTGACGAAGCTGGTGTTCAACGGCGGGGTGGCCGGCGTGGGCGACGGCGCCTTCGCCGATTGCCCCGCGCTGACGGGCGTCTATTTCCTCTGCGACGAGCCGACGGCGGGGGAGGACGTGTTCCTCGGTTCCACCGCCGCCACGGTCTACTACTTGGTGGCCGCCTCGACTTGGGGCAGCACGTTCGGCGGCGTTTCGGCCGTGGAATGGGTGCCGGAGGCCGTCAGCCTCTGGACGACGAACGGCACCTTCCGGATCGCGATGGAGTGGGCCGACGGCCAAACCGTCAAGGTGCAGGCCTGCCGCGACCTGTTGGCGCCGGTTTGGCAGGACGTGGGCACCTATCCCATCGTGGATGGAGCGGCCGTGGCCGTGGATACGAATTGGTTGAACGCCGCGGAGGGCATGTATCGTTTCGTGGCCCCGTAAAATGCGGGCTCGAAATCGCGCAACGACTAGCGGCGGAAGCAGATGGACGGCCGGGCGGATTTTTTGCCCGGCCGCCCGTTTTTAAGATGGAAAAGGGGGAGGGGGGAGGGGTAATGTTTCGGGCTCGAACGG
>CAYTEK010000129.1:0-6437 GCA_964436715.1 uncultured Verrucomicrobiota bacterium
GGTGGCATACGCTGCCGCTGGCGACGCTGTCGTTCTATGAATACCTGCAGATCAAGAAAATCGCGGCGCCGCCGTTGCCGGCGGTGAGCTCGCTGACGCAGTTGTTCGATTGGCGGCCGGAGCAGTTTGCGCAGGTGGGCGAGGCGGGGCGGGGGCTGGTGGCGCATTTCCACGAGTATTTGCTGCGCGGCGGCTTCCCGCAGAGCGCGCTGATGGAGAGCATTCCGCAGGCGCAGAAGCTGCTGCGGGAGGACATCGTCGACAAAGTGCTCAAGCGGGACATGACGGCGCTGTTCGGCGTGCGGCGGGTGCTGGAACTGGAGCAGTTGTTCCTTTATCTGTGTCTGCACGACGGCGGGCTGCTGGACATGACGCAACTCTGCGCCAATCTAGAAGTGAAGAAGCCGACGGCGAACAATTTCATCGCGCTGCTGGAAAATGCGCACCTGATCCAGCGACTGGCGCCCTTCGGCTATGGCAAGGAAATCCTGCGGGCGCGCTACAAGGTCTATCTGGCGGATGCGGCGATCGCCCCGAGCGTGATGCTGAAGGGCAAGGCGCTGCTGGAAGATGCCGCGGCGCTGGGGGTGGCGGTGGAAACGGCGTTCTTCAAGCACATCGTGACGCGCTACTACGAGCAGAGCGTGGCTTTCAACTATTGCCGAAAAACAGGAGGCGCGCGGCTCCGTGATCACCAAGGAAGCACCGGATTTCGGCCTGATGCCGCTGGGCGCGGCGGGCGGAGATGCGACGGTGGTGAAAATTCCCGCACCGCTGGCGTGCTACTGGCTGGGGCGTTCGGAAGTGGAAACGGCAGATAAGGTTTAAGCAAAGAAAACAAAGCGAAACAAAGGCATGAAGCAATCTCATAACCCGCAATGCTTTCATTTCCAAATGGTTGCATTTGTTTCGCCGGCCGTTGATTAGCAAAGAAAAGCCAAACATAAGCCATGAAATCGCCCATTGAGACGAGCCAGTTGAAGGAATCGGCCTCGGAAGCGGGCATCGTGCTGTCGCTGGCGGGGAGTCCGCTCTATCGGCAGCGCCCGGCGGAGGCGTTTGACGTCGCGACCTTGCTGGATGCGGAGGAGCTGGCGGCGTTTGTGCAGGCGACGCAGCCGAAGGAATGGGCGAAGCTGGCGAAGCAATTCCCGGGCGCGGAGCGGGAGACGCTGGTGGCGCAGGTGTCGGGGCTGACTCAGAAGCGCGGGACGCTGGAAGTGCTGCGCAACGGGGTGGCGTTCAACGGGATCAACCTGCATCTGGCGTATTTCAAGCCCTCGGCGGGGGGCAATCCGGAGCATCAGGCGCGCTACGAGGGCAATCGCTTCGCCATCGCGCGGCAGATCCATTTTTCCTCCAAAACTCCGGATCAGTCGGTGGACATGGCGATTTTCCTCAACGGATTGCCGATCGCGTCCATCGAGCTGAAGAACCACTTCACGGGGCAGAACGTGCAGGATGCGATTGCACAGTACCGGCGGCGGGATCCGCGCGAGGCGTTTTTCGGGCGGTGCCTGGTGCATTTCGCGGTGGACGACGATGCGGTCTACATGGCGACGCGGCTCGAGGGGAAGGAAACGCAATTTCTGCCGTTCAACCGCGATACGGAAAACCCGGCGATCTACGGCCGGTTTGCGTCGTCCTACCTGTGGGCGGATTTCAAAGATGCGGACGGACGCGAGGAGCAGGGGGTGCTGAAGGCGGATTCGCTGCTGGAACTGATCCAGAACTACCTGCATTTCGAGCGCGACGAGAAGACGGGGCGGGAGAAATTCATTTTTCCGCGCTTCCACCAGCTGATGGCGGTGCGGAAGCTGCTGGCGCACGCCAAGGCGAACGGCAGCGGGCACAACTACCTGATCCAGCACAGCGCGGGGTCGGGCAAAAGCAACAGCATCGCGTGGCTGGCGCACCAGCTCGCCAATCTCTGCGGCGGGGACGGGGCGCCGGCGTTCGACAGCATCGTGGTCATCACGGATCGCCGGATCCTGGACCGGCAGTTGCAAGACACCATCAAGCAGTTCGAGAAGATCAAGGGCACGGTGACGAAGATCGACCGCAACACGCGACAGCTCGTGAAGGCGCTGGAGCGCGGCGACAAGATCATCATCACGACGCTGCAGAAGTTCGGATTCGTCGGCGAGCTGGCGAAGCTGCCGGGGAAGAAGTTCGCGGTGATCGTGGACGAGGCCCACAGTTCGCAGACGGGCGAGAACGTGAAGGACCTCAAGCTGGTCCTGACCAGCGAGGAGCAGCTTGCGGCGGCTATGGCCAAAGACAACGAGGGCGAGGAAGAAGATCCGCTCGAAGCGGAATTGGAGCGCATCCAGAAGGCGCGGCAGAAGCTGCCGCACTTGTCGTTCTTTGCCTTCACGGCGACGCCCAAGGACAAGACGCTGGAACTGTTCGGCACGCCGGACAAGAAGGTGAAGAAGGGGTTTCGCGCGTTTCACGAATACACGATGCGGCAAGCCATCGAGGAGGGGTTCATCCTCGATGTGCTGCAGAGCTACACGACCTACAAGACCTATTTCGAGCTCATCGAGAACGAGAAGGCGGAGGGCGAGAAACTGGTCGAGGAACTGAAGGCACGGCGGCTCCTGTTGGAATACGTGGATCAGCATGCGTTCGCCATCCGGCGCAAGGCGCATATCATCGTGGACCATTTCACCCGCAAGACGGCGCACAAAATCGGCGGGCAGGCCAAGGCAATGGTGGTGACGCATTCGCGCGCCCATGCCGTGCTCTACAAGCAGGCGATCGACGACGTCCTTCGCGAGCAGAATTTGCCTTTCTGCGTGCTGGTGGCGTTCAGCGGCACAGTGACGGTCCAGGAGAAGAAGCATACCGAAGACAGCATGAATCCACCCGGAACGGGGAACATCGCCGAGGCGTTCAAGAATCCGGCGCAACGGATCCTAGTGGCGGCAAACAAGTTCCAGACCGGGTTCGATCAGCCGCTGCTGCACACGATGTACGTGGACAAGAAGCTGGGCGGGGTGGCGGCGGTCCAGACGCTCTCGCGCCTCAATCGCACCTGTCCGCCGCTCAAACAGGACACGATGATCCTCGATTTCGTAAACGAACAGAAAGTGATCCAGGCGTCGTTCCAGGATTACTACCAGCGCACCGAACTCGAAGGGGAAACTGATCGGAACAAGCTGTATAATTTGAAATACACGTTGGAGCAGATGCGCGTATTTTCGGCGGAAGACGTGGACCAGTTCGCGCAACTGTTCGTTGTGCAGAAGGTTGCGGCGGACAAGCTCTCGCCGTTTTTCAAGCGCATCGTGGAAACCGGATATGCGGCGCTTGGGAAAGAACATGAGGGTCAGAAGGATTTCGAAAAGCAAAAGGCGCAGGCGCAGGAGAAGTTCCGCAAGGAAACCGCCCGCTACGTGAAGCAGTACAGCTTCATCAGCCAGATCATGACGTTCACCGATGCGGCCCTCGAGAAATTTTACCTGTTCGCCAAGCTGCTGCTGAAGCAACTGCCCTTCGAGCGCGCCACGCTGCCGCGCGAAGTGACGGACATGGTGGATATGGAGAAGTTCCGCGTGCAGGAGGAGCAGAACGGCCGCGTCGTTTTGAAAGACGAGGATGGGACGCTGAAGCCCGGAGCGGACGACGGTCACCGGGGTGGATCGGAAGGCGAAAAGGAGAAGCTGAAAGTCATAGTCCGGAAACTGAACGAGGACTACGGCTTCAGCTTTGAGGAAGCCGACCGCGTGGTCAGCGCCATCAAGCAAAAACTGGAAGAGGACAAGCCGCTGCGCGAGGCGTTCAAGACCAACAGCATCGAATTCCTCCGCCGCCAGAAATTGCAGGACAGCATCAAGGGCGCCTTCTTGAGCAACGTAGACGAGTTTCTCGGCTTCATGTCGAAGACGGAAACCGATCCCGGCTTCGGCAAGTTCTTCTTCTCCGAGATGTTCAAGTGGTACGAGCAGGCGGTGGCAACGAAACCGATTGGGAAATAGGGGAGGCGGCGGATCAGGAGTCCAGTCCCTGCCGGAGATCGCGGATCTTGGCGGCCATGCGCGCGGGGAGGTCGGAAGCGGCGGGGGCTTGGCCGACGACGTTGCAGAGGGTGGAGCCGACGATGACGCCGTCGGCCATGGGGGCGAGCTTGCGCGCGTCGGCGCCGTTGCGGATGCCGAAGCCGAGGCAAACGGGCAGGGGGCTGTCGGCCTTGACCTCGGCCGCGTGTTTCCGGATCGCCTCGTAATCCAAGCCGCCTTCGCCGGTGGTGCCCGCCTTGGTGACGAGATAGAGGAAGCCGCCGGTTTCCTGCGCGATCATTCGCACGCGGTCAGGACGCGTCGTGGGCGCGACGAGGAAGACGATCTGGATGTCGGTGCCTTGCAGCGCGGCGCGCAGCGGGCCGGCTTCCTCGGGCGGCAGATCCACGACGAGGAGGCCGTCGACGCCGGCCGCGTGCGCGGCTTTCGCGAGGCGCTCGAGTCCGTACTTGAAGAGGGGGTTGTAGTAGCCGAAGAGCATGATTGGGATTTCGGACTCCCGCCGGAGCCGCGCGGCCATTTCCAACGTCTTGGTCAGCGTCATGCCGGCCTTGAGGGCGCGCTGGGAGGCTTCCTGGATGACGGGGCCGTCGGCGGTGGGGTCGGAAAAGGGCACGCCGAGTTCGAGGACGTCGATGCCGGCGCCGCAGGCGGCGCGCAGGATTTCGAAACTCGTTTCCGGGTTCGGGTCGCCGGCGGTCAAATACCCGACGAGGGCCTTGCGGTTTTCGGCGGCGAGCTTTTGGAAGGTGGAAGTGATGCGGTTCATGGTTGGTAGAGGTCAGGGTTCAGAGGTCGGAGTTCAGGGGGGAAGATGACTGGAAGTTTTCCATGCCGTGGAAAACGCTTTTCCACAGTGTGGAAAATCCGGGCGGAGACAGCCGGGTTGTCCTCATTCTTTCCCGACCTCCGACCTCTGACCTCCGACCTCTTTCAAGTAGCGGGTGACGTGGTCGAGATCCTTGTCGCCGCGGCCGGAGAGACAGACGAGGATGTTCTGCGCCGCGGGGCGTTTCTTGGCTTCGCGCAGGGCGGCGGCGAGCGCGTGGGAACTTTCGAGGGCGGGGATGATGCCCTCGTGCGTGCACAGCATTTGGAAGGCGGCGACGGCTTCTTGGTCGGTGACGCCCTCGTAGCGCACGCGCTTGAGGTCGTGCAGCAGGGCGTGTTCGGGACCGACGCCGGGATAGTCGAGGCCGGCGGAAATGGACCAAGCCTCGTGGATCTGGCCTTCGTCGCTTTGGAGCAGATAGGTCAGGGCGCCGTGGAGTTCGCCCGGCGAGCCGCCGCAGAGCGAGGCCGCGTGGCGCGGCGTGTCGAGGCCGTCGCCGGCGGCTTCGGCACCGATCATTTCGCACGGATCGTCGAGGAAGGGATAGAACAGGCCCATGGCGTTCGAGCCGCCGCCGACGCAGGCCACGAGGAGGTCGGGGAGCTGGCCGCATTTCTCGAGGAACTGCGCGCGGGCTTCGTCGCCGATGATGCGCTGGAAGTCGCGGACCATTTCGGGATAGGGATGCGGGCCGGAGACGGTGCCGATGACATAGAACGTGTCCGCGCTGGCGCCGGACCAGTAGCGCAGCGCTTCGTTCATGGCGTCCTTCAGCGTGCTGGTGCCGGAGGTGACGGGGACGACCTGCGCGCCGAGGAGTTCCATGCGGCGGACGTTGGGCGCCTGGCGGCGGATGTCCTCCGCGCCCATGAAGACCTTGCAGTCGAAGCCGAACCGGGCGGCGATGGTGGCGGTGGCGACGCCGTGCTGGCCGGCGCCCGTCTCGGCGATGACGCGCTTCTTGCCCATGCGGCGGGCGAGCAGGCCTTGGCCGACGACGTTGTTGATCTTGTGCGCGCCGGTGTGGGTGCAGTCCTCGCGCTTGAGCCAGAGGCGCGCGCCGCCGACGTGCGCGGAGAGGCGTTCGATGCAATCGAGCGGCGTGGGCCGGCCGGCGTAGTCGCGCAGCATGGCGCGGAACTCGGCCATGAAAGCGGGATCGTGCTTGGCCGATTTCCACGCGGCCTCGACGTCCAGCAGCGCGGTCATGAGGATTTCGCCGACGAAACGGCCGCCGTAGGGGCCGAAGTGGCCGGTGGAATCGGGATATTGGTCGATCAATTTATTCATGGAGGTCAGAGTTCAGGGTTCGGAGGTCAGGGGGGCGAAGACATTTTCACCACAGAGGGCACAGAGGGGCACAGAGAAAACATTTAATCATCTCTGTGAATCTCTGTGCGCTCTGTGGTGAAAAGGTTCGTTCGGGTCGAAGGATTTTCATTCTGACTCCTGACTCCTGAATTCTCCCGCATGAGCTTGCGCATGCGGGCGTGGGCTTCGCGGAGCAAAGTCTCAGTGGTGGGCCAGTCGATGCAGGCGGCGGTGCCGGACTGGCGCGGATGGAGTTTCTTGGGATCGGC
>CAYTEK010000129.1:6447-7841 GCA_964436715.1 uncultured Verrucomicrobiota bacterium
CGGCCGCCGTAGGGGCCGAAGTGGCCGGTGGAATCGGGATAGCTACCAATCAGTTTATTCATGGGGGTCAGAGTTCAGGGGGCAGGTCTGGCGAGAAGAGCCAATCACGTTCTTGAGCCGCGCGTGGGCTTCGCGGAGCAGATTCTCGGTGGTGGGCCAGTCGATGCAGGCGTCGGTGACGGAGCAGCGGGGGTTCAGTTTCTTGGGATCGGCCTGCATGGGCTGCGCGCCCCACTCGAGGTTGCTTTCGAGCATGAAGCCGCGGATGCAGCGATTGCCGGCTTCGATCTGCGCCAAGACGTCCCGGAGCACGTCGCCTTGGCGTTCGGGTTTCTTGCCGGAATTGCCGTGGGAACAATCCACGACGACGTTCGGCGGCAGGTGGGCGGCGCGCAGGGCCCGTTCGCAGGCGGCGACGGAGGCGGCGTCGTAGTTGGGCTGCTTGCCGCCGCGGAGCACGACGTGGGGATAGGAATTGCCGGTGGTGGAAAAGACGGCGGGCAGGCCGTCTTCGGTGACGCCGAGAAAGTGGTGGGGGCCCATGGCGGAACGCACGCCGTTGATGGCGGCATCGAGGGAACCGTCGGTGCCGTTCTTGAAGCCGATGGGCGTGGAAATGCCGCTGGCGATTTCGCGGTGGGTCTGGGCCTCGGCGGTGCGCGCGCCGATGACGTTCCAGGACACGAGGTCGCCGATGTACTGGGGCATGAGGACGTCGAGCAGTTCGGTGGCCGCCGGCAGGCCGATTTCCGCCACGCGGAAGAGGAAATGCCGCGCCATGCGGATGCCTTCCTCGATGTGGAAGGTGTCGTTCATGTAGGGATCGTTGATGAGGCCCTTCCAGCCGACGGACGAGCGCGGCTTCTCGAAGTAGACCCGCATGACGAGAAAGATCGAGTCGGCGATTTCGTCGGCGAGCGCCTTGAGCTTGCGGGCGTATTCCTCCGCGGCCTCGAGATGGTGGATGGAACAGGGACCGACCACGGCGAAGAGGCGCGGATCTTCGCCGTCGAGGATGCGCTCGAGGGTTTCGCGGCCTTGGGCGACGGTGGCGATGACGGCGGGGGAGAGCGGAATGGCCGCCTTCATTTCGCGCGGCGTCGCGAGCGGAACGACGGATTCGATGTTGACGTTTTCGAGGCGCGGCTGGCTCATGGCGCGCCTTTCCAGGAAAAGGGCTGGGGCGCCGGGGGGAGATCCCGCGCGGCGCGCAGGAAGGCGCGGACGGCGGCTTCGTCCTTGATGCCGGGGGAGATTTCGACGCCGGAAGAGGCGTCGAAGCCCGCGGCGCGGCTGTCGCGGGCGACGGCCGCCAGGTTCTGGGGATTCAAGCCGCCGGCGATGGCGAAGGCGCGGAAGGGAGCGAGCGGCGCGGCCTTGCTCCAGTTCCAGGC
>CAYTEK010000130.1:0-7762 GCA_964436715.1 uncultured Verrucomicrobiota bacterium
TCGGCCACGGCCGCTTCCACGAACTGCTGCCGCCGCACCAGATCTACACCGACATGTTCACGGCGCCGCCCAAGCCCGAAACCGTCCGCCTGGAAAACGGCTGCTGGCGCGGCACCGCGCCCGATCCCCGCAACGGCCAGCCCGTGGCCGTGCGCATCCCCGGTGCCTTCTGCGACTGGGGCCCGGACTCCGAGCAGCCGCCGTGGACGGACGTCACCTACCTGCGGCTCTACGACCACCCCGATTTCAATTACATCGCCTACAACACCGTCCGCATGTATTCCTCCCAGTTCGCGCGCCCCGAGCACGTCGTGCGCCCGCTGTGGGACAAGATCACCGAAGTCATCCCCCACTACCAGACGACGTTCGGCGTGGACGGCGTGATGATCGACATGGGCCACGCGCTGCCGGCCGACCTCAAGCGCGGCCTCGTCGCGCGCGCCCGCCAGGTCGATCCCGATTTCGCGCTCTGGGCCGAGGAATTCAACCTGACGCCCCACGCCCGCGAAGAAGGCTACAACGTCTGCGTCGGGCCCTTCATGCAGACCGTGCGCAACGCGGAGAACTTCCGCGGCTGGCTGCGCTGGATCCACGGCGCGGGCCTGCCCGTGCCCTTCATGGCCATGGCGGAAAACCACAACACTCCGCGCGCGGTGCATTGGGCCGGCGGCGCGGCCTACGCCCTCTACGCGCAGGCCATCGGCGCGTTCCTGCCCGGCGTACCCTACCTGCACAACGGCATCGAATTGGCCGAACCCGTCCCCGTCAACACCGGCTTCGACTTCACCAACGAGGAAGTCGCGCAATTGCCGGCGTCCGTCCTGCCGCTGTTCAGCGCCGCCGCGATGGACTGGACGCGCGCGCAAACGCTCGTCGCCGACCTGCGCCGCGTGCACGCCCTGCGCGACAAGCACCGCGAGCTGTTCAGCGACGCTTCGCCCGGCACCATCATCCCGCTCGAAACCGGCAACCGCGCCGTCTTCGGCTACCTGCGCCAGAAACCCGGCTTCCGGAAGGCGTTCGCGATCCTGGGCAACGGCGACATGCACAACCCGCAGCCGCTCGTTCTGCCGCATCCCTCGGCCAAGAAGGACCTGCTGACCGGCGAACCGCTGCCGGCCGTCTTGCGCCCCGCGCAGGTCGTGGTGTATGCTGTGTAAACAGCAGAACACCACGCCATGAACCTTCGCCTTTGCCTCATCGCATTCGTCGCCGCCGCCCTGCTGGGCTGCCGCGAAAAACCCGCGGCGTCCACGGTACGGAAGCCCGCTCCCGGCGCGGAAATCGCGCTCTTCCAAATCGGCATGTCCGAAGACGCCGTCCAAAATGCCATCCCCGCGATTCCGAACTTCAAACGACTCGCCGGCGACGGATTCGTCGTCGCGGGCTATGGCGACGGCCGCTCCGGTCTCGAAGCCAAGCCGCAGCGCAACGAAGAGGGTCGCCCGCAGCGCATGCGTTTCACCTTCGAGGCGCAGCGGCTCGTCCAGGTCGAACTGACCTATCGAGCAGACGATGCCGCGGCGCGCGGCGCGCTGTACGACCGCTTGCTGAACGGCCTCGCCGGCGGCGCCACGCACGCCACGAACCAGGTCTTGGATTGGGGCGGCCGCGTCGCCTGGCTCCACGTGGCCAACCGCCTGCTCGTCGTCCACGAAGCGCGGGCCGACGCCCGCAGCGTGACGGTGCGGATGTCCCCGCCCGTGTTCCGCTAGGCCGCGCTACGGGCCGGCCGGCAGCGCGGTCCGCCACTTGGTGACGGAATACGGTTCGGCGCGCCAGCAGCGGATGGCTTCCTTCATCATCGCCTGCGCGAAATTCGGCGCGCGCACGATCAGCACGTTCTCGTCGTTCTTGTCGAACGCGCTGCCGGAAAAATTGGCCGACCCCAGCACGACGGTCTGGCGATCCACCACGATCACCTTGTGGTGCAGCAGCACGCCGGGCGACAGCCGCACGTTCGCCCCCATGGCTTCCAGCTCCTTCGTGTTCGCGCCGGGATGCGTCGCCATGCCGGAATCCAGCACGATCACCACCCGCACCTGCCGCGCGAGCGCCCGCCGCACGGCTTCGGTCATGGCGCCGTCGGTGAAGGAAAACGCCAGGATCGCGATCTCGTTGGTGGCCTGGTCCATTTCGGTCACGAGCGCGCCGCGCACGTCGTCCTCGGGCGTGAAGAGGTTGTGCACGACGGCCCCGCCGACGTTGACCTCGGGATGCGGCGTGGGATAGCCGAAGCGTTTGCCGTGGCGCTTTTCGAAGATCTCCTGCCATTCCTTCTCGTAGTTCTCGGCCAATTCCGGACTTTCCAGCACGATGGCGTGGTTGTCGTTGAAGCGCGAACAGTTGCGGGTGAGGTTGTAGGACCCCGTCCAAACGCGCAGGCCGTCGGCGATCATGAATTTGTTGTGCATCAGCCCGGAGCGGTTGTGCGCCAAGGTCAGGATGCCCTTTTCTTCCATCTGCTTGAGCTGGTCGGCCACCGCGTAGGCCTTCGCGGCGTTGTCGTCGGCGATGATCACCCGCACCTTCACGCCTCGCGCATGGGCGTCCAGCAACGCCTGCGCGAATTCCGGCAGGTCCAGGTCGAACACGCACACGTCGAGCGTTTGGTCCGCCGACGCGATGAACGCCAGCACCGCCTTTTCCATGCTCGGCGACGGCCCCAGGAAGAAATACACCGGCTTGTCGCCGAACTTGCCCTGCAAGACGGAGTCCTTGTAGAAGGGCTCGACGTCGATTTTCAGCATGGACGCCCCCGCCGGTCCGGCCCCGCACAGCCCGACGGCGACGATTCCCAGCCACTGCCGCATCCACCTCTTCACGCCGTCAATCTATCACGGGTTGGTTCGCAAAACGAACGCCTTGGATTCCGGCGTCTCACCCGCCGGCGGCGGGCACGGCCACCCAAGCGAGCGCGAGCGGCTGCACGACGGTATCCGCCCGGCGCGGCTCGATGCGCACGGACGACACGGCCAGCCGCTCGGGATCGAACGACTCCATGAGCCGCGCGACTTCCTGGCCGGCCTCGGATTCCAATTCGGCCCGCTGCCGGCGGACGGCTTCGAGCGTTTCGCCGGCTTGCGCCACGTCGAGCTTTTCCTTGCCCGCGCGGGTCATGGCGCCGATGCCGGTCGTGGCCCGCCCCAGGCCGCCGACGCGGCGCCCCAGCAGGATCGACAGCGCCGCGGCGCCGAAATGGACGGCCGTGCCCACGCGCTGGCGCGACAGCTGCGCCTTTTCGTTTTCGACCTTGGCTTCGGCGCGGCGTTCGCGCTCGACCAGCGCGTCGATCTTGGCGGCGTATTTCTTGCGCAGTTCGGCGACGGCTTCGTCGCGCTTTTCGCGCAGGGTCTGCGCGGCGCGGATGCGGAAGTCGCCTTCGCTCTCGCCGAGGTTCGCCGTCAGCCGATGCGCGGGCAAGCTGGGCAAATCGACCGTGAAGGCTTCCGTCAGAAACGCCTTGTAGTCCTTTTCGTGCTGCGCGTAGCGCTTGGGATCGGCCAAGTCGGCGGGCACGTTTTCGTGCGCGGCGCCGGCGGCCGGCTCGCGCGCCTCGCCTTCCGGCGCCGGCTGGACGTCCGTCCACCGCAGCCGGCCCGAGGCCGGATCGGAAAACACGAGATGCCGCACGGTCTGCCAGACGTCCAGCTTCTGCCGCAGGTCCACGAAGTGCAGGCGCGCCGCGGCCAGCAGCGCCGGTCGATAGACGAGCGGCGCGCCGGACGGCGCATTCCGCGGCGGCAGATAGACCTGCGCGATGGCTGCCGGCAGCACCGTTTTCGCGGAAGCCACGGCGGGCGGGACCGCAACGGGCGCCGGAACCGCGGCGGCGGCCGGCGCCGGAGCCGGGGCCTTGCGCGCGGCCATCAGCGCGCCCATTTGCGCGGGCGACAGCGGCCCGCGCAGGTACGACATGCACCAACGCGATTCCAGCAGCACCGGCGCGTCCTCGTGCACGTTGCGCATCAGGAAAATCCGGCTGCCCAGGTTCGCCATCAGCCGCTCGAGCGTCGCGCGGTCGAGTCCCTCGCCCGCCGCCGCGCTCGTCAGGCCTTCGATCACGCGCGCCTTGTCGCGCTCCGTCTGCAGGCGGCCGATGAACCAAGTGCCCGTGTTGGAGAGTCCGCGATAGTCGAGGTCCACCGGATTCTGCGTGGCCAGCACGACGCCCAGCCCGAACGCGCGCGCCTGCTTGAGCAAGGTCAGCATCGGCGCCTTCGACGGCGGGTTGGCCGTGGGCGGGAAATAGCCGAAAATCTCGTCCATGTAGAGCAGCGCGCGCAGCGACGAGGTGCCCGTTTGCCGGCGCGTCCACGCGAGCACTTCGTTCAGCAACACCGTCACGAAGAACATCCGTTCGGCGTCGCCCAGGTGCGCGATGGACAGGATGGAAACGCGCGGCTTGCCTTCCGGCGTGTAGAGCAGCCGCTGCACGTCCAGCGGTTCGCCTTCGGTCCACGCGGAAAATCCCGGCGAGGCGGCCAGGTTGTTCAGGCGCATCGCCAGCGCGAAGCGGTCCTTGGCCGGGAAGAACGATTCCAGCGGCAGGACGCCGATGCGCTCCACGCCCGGTTCCTGCACCGCTTGGATGAGCGCCAGCAGGTCGAGATCCCGTCCGGCGCGCCATTCGCGATCGACGACGGTGGAAAGCAGGATGTGTTCGCGCGACTGGAGTGGATCGGCCTCCACGCCGACGAGCGCCAGCAGGCCGGACACGGCCGCGGACGTGCGGTCGCGCAGCGCGGCATCGTCGGCGGCGAACCCCGCCGGCGGAGCGGCGAGCGAGGACAGGATCGACAGCGGCAAGCCGGCGCGGGAGCCGGGCGTGTAGATCTCGAAATACGCCGAATCATTAAAAAAAAAAATGCGCGCGCCATCCTGGCCCCAGCGTTCCAGCCCGCGCGCCCAGGTTTCCGCCGTCAGGACGGCGCATTGGTCCACGTCCAGCTGCTTGCGCGTGGCTTCGCCTTCGTCCACCCACGGGCGGAAATCCGACGGCGCGAGCTGTGGAAACGCCAGCAGCAGGTTGCCCATGTCGCCCTTGGGATCGATGACGATGGCGGGGATGCCGTCGAGCGCGGCCTCCTCGATCAGGCCGATGCCCAAGCCGGTCTTGCCGGAGCCGGTCATGCCGACGCACACCGCGTGGGTGGTCAGGTCCTTCGCTTCGTAGAGCAGCGGTTCCGCCGTCGTTTGCCGCGTTTCGGGATCGAAGACCCGGCCCAGATAGAACACGCCCAGTTTTTCGAAATCGACCATGATGGACTCCTTCCGACTTCGCCCGCATTCTAGCGCGGCCCGCCGCGCGGCGGACAGCAAAACTTCTGATCAAATCACATCAGCGACAGCGCATCCACGGTGGCGTGGAGCGAGACGCCTTTCGGCGCCTTGTAGGTCTTGAGAAAGGCGCGCAGGACGGGGCCGCACTCCCTGGCGGACGGCGCGAACAGCAGGAGCTGCGCGCGGAAATGGTTTTTCGCCTTGGCCAGCGGCGCGGGCGCGGGCCCGCTCGCCCGCACGGTCGGCGGCAACCGCGGCTTCAGCTTTTCCGCGAAATCCTTGGAGCACGCGTCCACGGCCGCTTCGTCCGGCCCCTTGAACAGCACCGTCGTCAGGCGCGTGAAGGGCGGATAGCGCATTTCGCGCCGGAATTCGATTTCCTGGTCGAAGAACGTCTCGAAGTCGGCCGTGCGCGCCGCCTGCACGGCGGGATGGAACGGGGCGTAGGTCTGGATGAACACCTCGCCGGGCACGTCGCCGCGGCCTGCGCGGCCGGCCACCTGCGTCAGCAGCTGGAACGTGCGCTCCGCGGCCCGGAAATCCGGCATCTGCAGGCTCAGGTCGGCGTAGATCACGCCGACCAAGGTCACGTTCGGAAAGTCGAGGCCCTTGGCGATCATCTGCGTGCCGATCAAGATGTCGACGTCGCCGCGCCGGAACTTGCCGAGAATCTGCGCGTGGGCATCCTTGCCCCCGGTGGTGTCGGCATCCATGCGCACGATGCGCGCATGCGGGAAGATCTTCTTCACGGCGGCCTCGACGCGCTGGGTGCCGACGCCAGCCATCTTGACGTTGGGCGCGCGGCACTCGGGATTGGAACAGCGCGCCGGCACGGACCGCAGCGTGCCGCAAACGTGGCAGATCATGACGTCCGCCGTCTTGTGGTAGGTCATCTTCACGCTGCAGTGCGGGCAGGTCTCGACGTGGCCGCAGACGGGGCACATGACGGTGGTGGCGTAGCCGCGGCGGTTCAGGAAAAGCATCGTTTGCTCGCCCTGCGCCAGGCGCAGGCGGATGGCCTCGATCAGTTCCTGCGACAGCAGGTGAACGGCGCCGGTCTTTTCGGCTTCGACGCGCATGTCCACGACGCGCACGGTCGGCATCGTGCGCCGATCCACGCGCTGGGTCATCTTGACCAGCCGGTACTTGCCGGCGCGCGCGTGGCGATAGGACTCGAGCGACGGCGTGGCGCTGCCGAGCACGACCGCGCAGCCTTCGAGGTGGCCGCGCATGACGGCGACGTCGCGCGCGCCGTAGCGCGGCGCTTCGTCCTGCTTGTAGGCGGGTTCGTGTTCCTCGTCCACCACCAGCAGGCCCAGCGGGCGCACGGGCGCGAACAGCGCGCTGCGCGCGCCGACTACCACCCGCGCCTCGCCGGCGGCGATGCGCCGCCATTCGTCGTGGCGCTCGCCGTCGGAGAGATGGCTGTGCAGGACGGCGACGACGTCGCCGAAGCGCCCGCGGAAGCGCTCCATGGTCTGGGGCGTCAGGGCGATTTCCGGCACGAGGGCGATGGCCCCCTGCCCCGCGTCCAGCGCGGCCTGGATGGCGGCGAGATAGACTTCCGTCTTGCCGCTGCCGGTGACGCCGTGCAGCAGCACGACGCCCGGCTTGGGCGCGGCCATTTCCGCGCGGATGGCGGCCAGCGCGGCGGTTTGCTCGGCCATCAGCGGCGGCGGCGCGGTCGGCAGGACGTTCATGCGCGCGATCGGATCGCGCCGGATCACGCCTTTTTCCAGCGCGATCCAGCCTTTTTTCTCCAAGCGGCGGAGACCGTCGAGCGAAACGCCGGTTGCCTCCGCCAGCGCGGCGGCGGTCGCTTCGCGGCACTCCTTCAGCCGCGCCCAGGCGGCGGCCTGCTTGGGGCTTTTCTTCGCCAGCGCGGCCTCTTCCTCCGCGGTCGGCGCGGCCTCGGCGCGGACGGCGGCGACGAGTTGCTCCTTGAACTTGGCGCCGTCGCGGCGCACGGCGGCGGGCAGGACGGCGGCGATGGCGCTCTCGAACGGCGCCGCGTAGTAGTCGGCGATCCAGCGCGCGAGCCGCAGCATGGGTTCGTCGAACAGCGGCAGGTCGGAGGCGACGGACTCGATGGCCTTCAGGTTCGGGAAAGCGGATTTCTCCGCGAAGCCGATCACGAACCCGCGGGCGCGGCGCCGGCCGAAGGGCACGCGCACGACGCTGCCGATCCGCACCTGCGCGGCCAGCTCGGCGGGCACGAGGTAGTCGAATTCGCGGTCGAGCGCGAGCTCGGTGAGAATCTTGGCGACGGCGGGGGGCACAAGGACGATCCTACATGTCCTTGGTGAGATAGATCACCATGCCGAAGATGAAGAGAATGATCGCCGCCGATACCACTGTGTTGATCATGGCCGCATCTTCCCACTTTTTCCACGGAGTGGAAAAACTTTTCGGCGTTTTTCCATAGAGTGGAAAAACTGTCGAGTCCTGGTTTCCGGTTGTCACTTTTGATTGTTGTTCG
>CAYTEK010000131.1:0-1127 GCA_964436715.1 uncultured Verrucomicrobiota bacterium
TGCTCGTTGGAGAGCATCTTGCGATACTGCCGCCAGCCGCGGAAGTTGCCGTGCTGGGCCGGGAACTGCCACGATTCGGGGTCGGCGGGGTCGCGCAGGCGGTCGGGCGTGGCCTGGTGTTCCATCGGCGAGGCATGCAGCGGATGCGGCGGCCCGTTGGGATCGCCCGCCAGCTTGGCGAAGGTGTCGAGATCCTTGGCGACGTTGGGCGTGGTGCCGTCGTGGTTGAGATAGGACACGCGGGCGCAGCGCGCGGCCGAACAGCGCCGGGCGACGTCGAGCCCGAGGGCTTTCTCCTCGTCGGCGGAGACGTACGGCAGGTGCCACTGGTCGGGTTCCAGCGGGCGGGGCGTGGCGGACTGCAGGGCCGAGAACATCTGCCGGGCCAGTTCCTGGATTTCCGGCTGCGCGTCGGGATGCCAGCGCACGCCGAAGAAATTGTCGAACGCGGTGGCGGAAACGAGGACGGAGATGGACGTGAACCATTCGATCGGGCGGTTGGCCCATTGCTTGTGGAGGCCGAGTTCGGCGAGTTCGGCGACCCCGGCGGCGCAGGCGTCGGCCATGCGGTCCCAGACCGCCTTGGCCTTGGCGGCCTGCTCGTCGGACAGGCGGGCGCCGGACTGCATGCCGGGAATGTTGGCGCCCCACCAGAGGGGATACTCGCGCTCCAGCGCGCTCAGGCGCTTGACGGGCACGGCGCGCGAACTGCTGGCGTTGCGCGAAAACAGGCGGTGCGTCATGAACTCGGCGTGGATCCAACGGGGATATTTCAGCGACAGCGTGGAGAGCCGGATGCCCTGCGGCGAGACGCTGTCGGCGACGATCTGGGCGGTGATGCTCATGGGGGAAAACTATCCAATATTCAATGGTCAATATTCAATCTTCAATGTTCAAGGGGAGATCTTTCCGGAAGCCCGCCGGCAGCGCTGCGTGGTGCACTGGTACCGCAATGCCTTCACCATGTGTCCGTGGAAGCACTTGCGGGAAGTTGTGGCCATGCGAAAGCCATTCATGCTCAGGAAGACAAGGCGGCGGCACGGCAAAAAGCGGAACAGGTGGCCATAAAATTGCGCGATCTGAAGCTGGAAAAAGTAGCGCAGTTTGTGAAAAACAGCGTCGAAGAG
>CAYTEK010000131.1:1137-7740 GCA_964436715.1 uncultured Verrucomicrobiota bacterium
AGAGGCTGTCGGCGACGACTTTGGCGTCGATGCTCCTGGGAAACGGGTTTCGCGCACCGGGCGGCGGTTTGCCAAACTCATTCACCCACGCCGCAAGGGCGTGGGGGTCTCCGATCCCCGACCCCCACGGGCTTGTCCCGTGGGTGAAGAAGTTAGGGGATGGGCCGGGTGATGCCCTGGCGCAACGCGGGGAGCGTTTCGTCGCGGAGGGTGCCGGTGAGATCGAAAAGCATGAAGCCGGGGCAGCCCGCCTGGCGCAGCAGCGCGATCTGGCGGGCGACCTGCGCGGGATCGAGGCGCGATTCGTCGGCCGTGACGCCGATGCCGGGGATGATGCGGCCGGCGGCGCCGGGATAGGAAACCTGCGTGCGCACGAGGCGGGCGAATTCGGCGGACGATTCCGTGTAGTTCATCGGCGTCAGGAAATCGACGGTGCCGGCACGCAGCCAGTCGGGCCAGTATTGCGCGATGTTGCCGCCGTCGGGCGCGGCGATGCCGTACACGGCGGCGGAGAGTTTCGCGTTGGGATTCGCGCGGCGCAGCGTGGCGCGGATGTCGGCCACGAGCCGGGTGACGTCGGCCGTGCGCCATTTGCGGAACTCGGCGTTGCGCTTGCCGCCGGCCTTGACCTCGGCGGGCCACGCCCGGCACTTCTTGCGGGTGTCGCCTTCGAAGCGCGCGCGGGTGGCGGGGGAATAATCGCTCAAGGCGTCGGGCAGCCGGATGTAGTCGAGGTGGAGGCCGTCGATGCCGGGATAGTTGCGCGCGATTTCTTCGACGACGGCCAGCAGCAGCGCGCGGTTGGCGTTGTGGTGAGGATTGAGCCACGGGCGCGTGGCGCCGGCGTCGGACACCTGCAAACGACCTTCCTTTTTCATGCGCTCGACGAATTCGGGCGGCGCGCCGTCGAGTTTGCCCAGCACCATCCAGACGTGGTACTGCAGCCCCTTGGCATGGGCGGCGGCGAGGCCGGCGGCGATCTGGTCGCCGTAGAGGCGCAGGGTGTTGGAAGCGGGCAAGAACTTGGACGGATAGTGCGCGCAGCCGCCCCAGACGACGTTCGCGAAAATGGCGGTGACGCCATGGACGGCGAGCAGGTCGGCGGTGAAATTCCAGTCGCCGGGAACGAACCCGGTGCCGTCGTGGTCCCACACGCCGACGAATTCGCCGGGGCGCGGCGGTTGGACGGCGGCGTCGGCGCGCAGCAGGAGCTGGCGCTGGCGTCGGGCCAGCAGCAGGGCCTTCTGGGACTGGCCGCCGGCGAGCGCGGCGTTGATCTGCGCGGACAGCACGGCGGCTTGATCGAGCATCGCGCGGGTTTCGTCGGGCCGCGCGGCGAGCGGCAGCTGGCGGGCGATGCCCGCAAGCGCGCTGGCGAGGCCGGCGTAGTCGTTGATGCGGCCGGCGTCCTGCACGGCGCGGACGGCGGCGGGCGTCCACAGCGACGGATCGAGCCGGGCGCACAGCGAAACGAGCATTTCCTTCTTCGACGGCAAGTCGTCGCTCTGCAGCACGTGCGACATCCAGAAGCCGCGGGGCGAGACGACGAGCGCGGGTTCGGACTGGCGGGCGCCGCGGGCGTCGCACCAGAAAGCGATGGCTTGCGCGCCGGGGCCGGCGGGGAGGGCGGGCATGAGGCTGGTGGAGTCCTGCCAGATGCGCGGCGGCATCAGCCACGCGGCGGGATCGTTGAAGACGATGGAGCGCCAGCGGCCGGGGCGGTCGGACTTGATGTAAGGTCCGAGCCGGAAGCCCATCGCGGCCGCCAGCGCGGGCGACGCGCCGTAGAACACGCCCAGCTTGCCGCCGCGCGCGAGGAAATCGGTCAGCGCCTTCAGTTCGGCCGGCGGCGGATTGGGATTGTAGGGCAGCAAGGCGACGCCGGCGTTCCGCAGCGCGCCCCGGGCGACGTCCTCGTCGGCGACGACGGCATGGCCGAGACCGGCCTCGATCAGCAGGCGGCTGCCGCGCTCGGTGGTTTTGTCGGCGACGGCGCGCGCGCCGGCGTCGGGGCAGGAGACCGTGCCGCGCACGCCGACGAGCGCCGAGCCTTCGACGGTGGCGAGGCGGCGGAAGACCAGCGCGACGTCCGCCGCCGCGGCGCCTTTCCACGGCGAAAGCCGGATGCCGTCGATGCGGTTCCAGCCCGCGGGCTTGCCTTCGGTGGAAAAATCGCTCTTGGCGTAGACGAGCGTGTGCGGCACGGCGCCGGCCAGCGGCTTGTTGGCGACGTACCACCCGGCGCCGCTCTTGAAGTACAGCCCGAGCGTGCGCAGCGCGGCCGGCTGCGGGCAGGAGACGTCGAGCTCGAAGGCGACGGCGGCGGACAGATCGAAGGACCCCGCCTTGTCCCACGCGGCGCGATCGACGGCCTGCGAAAACGGCGCCGGAAACGCCAGGCCGTCGGCCGCGGCGACGACGGCGGGGGATTTCAGGTAGGGCTTCCACGCGGCGGCCGCGCCGGGCGCGAAATCCTCCACGAGCCGCCCGGCGAACGCCGCCGCCGGCAGGGCGCAGGTGGCCAGCAGGCCGATTTTCCACAGAGTGGAAAAACTTTCGGCGATTTTTCCACGGAGTGGAAAAACTTTGAGCGATTTTTCCACACCGTGGAAAAAAGTTTTCCCCGCCGTGGAAAACTCTCGCAGAGCTGGGGGGAGAATCGGAAACATGGGGGAAAACCCTACCCGAGGAGGGGGCGGGCATTCAATCCTGAAAGCCGCGGAAAACAGCCGGTGTCTCACAGAGGCACGGAGACACGGAGAAAGAGATTGGGGGGAGGTTGGAAATCCTGATAAACATGGGGCATGAGCATCAATGACGTTACCGGGATGATCGTCGATGCGGCGTTGCAGAGCCATCGGGATCTGGGGCCGGGCTTGCTGGAGTCGGTCTACGAGGCGGTTTCGGCGAAGAAATTGGAGGCGCGGGGATTGCGAGTTGAACGGCAGAAAATCCTGCGATTCGAGTACGAAGGGATGGCATTCGAGGAAGGATTCAGGATGGACCTGCTGGTCGAGGACCAAGTGGTGGTGGAACTCAAATCCGTCGAGCAAATGGCTCCGGTGCACAAGAAGCAGTTGCTGACCTGTCTGAAGTTGGCCAAGAAACCGGTTGGATTGTTGATCAATTTTGGAGCAGCCACGCTCAAGGAAGGAATCGTCCGGACAATCAACGCCCCGGAAGATTCTCTTCGGCAATAATCTCCGTGCCTCTGTGTCTCCGTGAGAGACGGCGGTTACACGTTGGCGTGCTGGTTGCGGCGGCCGCGCTGGTAGCCTTTGATCAGCTCGGCGATGGCGCGCTGGATGGAAACCTGGGTCTTGTAGCCGGTGGCTTCGATCTTGGCGTTGCTGACGACGTAGTTCCGCTGGTCGGGATCCTTGCCGATCGGGGCTTCCATGACGGTGAAGTCGGGGATCTGCTTCTGGATTTCCCGGCAGAGTTCCATCTTGGAGAGATTGGCGTCGGAGAGGCCGACGTTGTAGGGCTGGCCCTGCATTTCGTCGAAGTGGTCCAGCGCGTGGCAGAAGGCGCGGGCGACGTCGCGGACATGGACGTAGTTGCGCTTGAAGTGGGCTTCGAAGAGGACGACGAAGCGATCGACGACGGCGCGGTAGGTGAAGTCGTTGACGAGCAGGTCGAGGCGCATGCGGGGGCTGACGCCGCAGACGGTGGCGAGGCGCAGGGAGATCGCGCCGGCGTCGAGGAGGGCTTTTTCGAGTTCGACCTTGAGGACGCCGTAGAGGGAGATGGGGTTCATGGGCGTTTCTTCGGTGCAGAAGACGCCGGCCTGGCCGACGCCGTAGCCGGAGTTGGTCGTGGGGGAGATGAATTTCTGCGCCTTCGAGGCGTTCCTGAGCAGCATGAGGATGGCGTCGAGGTTGATGGAACGGGCCTCGATGGGCTTCTGGGCGCAGAGGGGCGCGCCGACGAGGCAGGCCAGCGGCATGATCACGTCGGCCTTTTTCAGCAGCGGCAGCATGAGGCGTTCGTCGCGGACGTCGCCGCGGACGATCGCGAAGTTCTCGTAGGCGCAGCAGTCGAGGAGGGAGGTCTGGCCGTAGAGGAAGTTGTCGACGACGGTGACGGCGCAGCCGCGGGCGAGCAGGGTGGGGACGAGGATGGAGCCGAGGTAGCCGGCGCCGCCGGTGACGAGGACGTGGGGAGTGCTGTTCATGATGGGGCGAACCCTAGCCGATTGGGCGGGGAGGATTCAATCTTGAAGAAGAGGGCAGAGGGAGGAGGTCAGAGGTCAGATTGCAGAGGGCAGGAGGGAGCGGGGAACCGAGGACAGGAAACAGCCGAAAACATGATTTACCTGACCTCTGAACTCCGACCTCTGACCTCTCCATGCGGCAGCAGCGCGGTCCAGGCCAGCCAGAAGCAGGCGCAGACGGGGCCGAAAGGCAGATAGCCCGCGTAGCCGACGCCCGGCATGGCGAAAACGTGGAAACGGTCGAGGTAGGGCACGGCGTAGGTCCAGTGCGGCGAGCTGAAGAAATTCCACGTTTCCCAGCAGAATCCGCAGGCCAGCGCGGCGAAGGCCAGCAGCAGGACGGGGGACCAATCGCCGGCGCGGAGCGGATCGAAAGGCGTCGGCACGCGGGCGAGGCCGAGGGCGCCGCCGAGGAGGGCGAGGGGCGCGACCCACGTGGCGAAGAAGAGCGGATCGGGAAAAAGCGGGATCAGCGGCAGCCAGCCGGCGCCGAGCGCGCAGGAAATCGCGGCGGCGCGCGGCAGGCGCACGCGCGGGCCGTGGGACCAGCGGCGGCGCAGGGCGGGCCAGGTCGCGAGGAAGTCGCGCATCTCGAAGACCGCCGGCAGGACGGTGGAAAAACAAAGCGAGGAGTAGACCAGATAATGGACGGGATCGAAATCCAGCCGATCGGGATACCACCAGTTCCGCACGAAGCGGTTGAGGAATTCGAAATACCACCACGACAGCGCGGAAACGGGAAACAGGAGGAGAAATTCCCGGCGGCGGTCGGCGAACAGCGAATGGCCCGCGCGGCGAAAGACGAGGCCGTCGAGGACGAAGATGAATCCGAGCCAGAGGGGGAAGAAGGTGTGCTGTTCGGCGGCGCCGGGAAGATCCACGCGGCTCCAGGCGAGGAACCAGGAAACGAGAAGCAAGGCGAGGCCGAGGCGGGCGTGCAGGGGAAATGGATGGAGCGAGCGCGGCGGCGGAGCAGATGGACCTGATTCACCCACGCCGCAAGGGCGTGGGGGTCTGGAACCGCGACAAGGGCGTGGGGGGCTGAAGCCGGGGCAAGGGCGTGGGGGTCTGAAGCCGACGATCAGGATGGCGGCGGCGAGGAGGCCGATCGCCGCAAAAACGGCGAACACCGGCCAGGAAAAAGGCGCGTGGACGGGCGGGTGCGCCACCAGCGGCGGAAACGAAAAGAACCCCTCCGGAAAACCTCGCCACGCGCCGCCGGCCAGCGGCAAGGCGGCGAGGAGAAACAGCGCCGACAGGATGAAGCCGCGCTTCCTCACGCCGCCAATCTACCACGTCGCCGGCGGCTGCGGCGCGCCTTATTCCGGCGCCGCTTCCGTCATGGCGTAGAGGTAGCGCTTGATCTTGCCGGTGGACGTCTTGCCGAATTCCTCCCAGCGGATCTGCACGCGGCGGGGATGCTTGTAGTCGGCCAGCGCGGCGACCTGCTTCTTGACCTCGGCGCGCAGGCGGGCCTCGATTTCGGCTTCGCTGAACTTGCGCTTTTCGGCGGCTTCGAGCGCCGCGATGCCTTCTTCGTCGGGCACGACGATGACGCCGACCTGTTCGCCGACGGTTTCTCCCGGCGGGCGGTAGCCGAGGACGACGGATTCGAGGATGAGCGGCGATTGGTTGATCTGGAGCTCGACCTCTTCGGGATAGATGTTCTTGCCTTCGCGGTTGACGATGAGCGCCTTCTTGCGGCCGGTGATGAAGACGTAGCCGTCGGCGTCGATGTAGCCGAGGTCGCCGGTGAGGAACCAGCCGTCGCGGAAGACGTCTTCGGTGGCGCCGGGGTTGTGGTAGTAGCCCTTCATGACGTTGTCGCCCTTGGCGGCCAGTTCGCCGACGCCTTCGGCATTGGCGTCGAAAACCTTCATTTCGACGAAGGGCAGGATCTTGCCGCAGGAACCCGGACGGATGGGCGCATCGAAGGGGCAGAGCGTGAGCACGGGCGCGCATTCGGTGAGGCCATAGCCTTCGCGGGCCTTGAGGCCGACGGCTTCGAGGCCGGCAAGAAGCTGGGGATCGGCGGGGGCGCCGCCGGAGATCATCAGGCGCAGGCGCCCGCCGAGCTTTTCGAGGATGCCCTTGCGGACGGGGTTGCGGATGCCGAGCGTCCAGAGCACGTTGGCCATGCGGTTGGCCTTGAGGCCCGCCATGAGCTTGTTGTAGAGCTTTTCGAGCAGCAGCGGCACGCCCAGCACGAGCGTGGGCGACGCCTCGCGGATGTTTTCGCCGACGGTGCGGAGGCTTTCGACGAAGCTCATCTGCGTGCCGGAGGCGATGGGGGTGACGAGACAGGCCGTGAACGCGAACGAATGGTGCAGGGGCAGGATGACGATGAAATTGTCGGCGGGCAGGATTTCGATGGCGGCATACAGCGC
>CAYTEK010000132.1:0-7554 GCA_964436715.1 uncultured Verrucomicrobiota bacterium
CCCCCACCACGTTGATCACCGGCGGCGCCGGTTTCCTCGGTTCCCACCTGTGCGACCGCCTGTTGGCCGAAGGCCACCGCGTCATCGCCATGGACAACCTCATCACCGGCAATCTCGACAACATCGCCCATTTGCGATCCCGCACCGACTTCGAATTCATCAACCACAACGTCACCCGCCACATCGACTTGCCGGGCCCCATCGACTACATTTTCCATTTCGCCTCGCCGGCCAGTCCCATCGATTATCTCGAGTTGCCGATCCAGACCCTGAAAGTGGGCGCGCTCGGCACGCACAATGCGCTGGGTTTGGCCAAGGCGAAGGGCGCGCGGCTGCTGCTGGCTTCGACGTCCGAAGTCTACGGGGATCCCCTCGTCCATCCCCAGGTCGAAACCTATTGGGGCAATGTGAATCCCATCGGCCCCCGCGGCGTCTACGACGAAGCCAAGCGGTTCGCCGAAGCCATCGTCATGGCCTACCACCGCTACCACGGCGTGCAAACCCGCATCGTCCGCATTTTCAACACCTACGGTCCGCGCATGCGCCCCAAGGACGGCCGCATCGTGCCGGCGTTCTGCTGCGAAGCGCTGAAGGGCGAGCCCATCACCGTCTTCGGCGACGGCTCGCAGACGCGTTCGTTCTGCTACGTTTCCGATCTCGTCGAGGGCATTTTCCGCCTGATGATGAGCGACCATTCCGACCCGGTGAACGTCGGCAATCCCCGCGAGCTGACCGTCATGGATTTCGCCCGCTAGATCCAGGAGCTCACCGGTTCCAAGTCCCCCATCGTCCACAAGCCCCTGCCCGTGGACGATCCGAAGGTGCGCCAGCCCAACATCGACAAGGCCCGCAAGTTGCTCGGCTGGGAACCGCGCATGCCCCTCGAAGAAGGGCTCAAGCTCACCATCGACTATTTCGCCTCCCTCGTGAAAAAAGGCATCGTCTAACGAAAGGTCGTCCCCCATGCATCTGCGCTACATCAACAAGCTGGGCATTCCCAAGGACATCGAACTCACCGGCGAACCGCTGTCCATCGGCCGTTCCCGCGAAGCCGACATTCCGCTGCTCGACGACAAGGTCTCGCGCGTCCATTGCGGCATTCGCCTGTCCGACGGCGAGTTCTACATCAAGGACCTGAAATCCCGCAACGGCACCTTCGTCAACGGCGCGCGCGTCGAGGACACCGCCAAGCTCAAGGCCGGCGACCGCATCCAGATCGGCTCCACGGTTTTCGTGCTCGAATCCGCCTCCAACCAGGAAGACGCCAAGAAGGCCATGGGCAACGTGCAGAACGAAATGGCCGATGGCAAGGGCTACACCACCATCCTGAAGGAAATCGTCGAAGACATCGCGCCGGCCGCCGCCGCCCCTGCGCCGGAAGAAAAACCCGCGGCGCCCGCCGCCGCCGGCCGGCCCGCCATCAAATTGTCCCGGCCCGCCATCAAGATCTCGAGCACGCCCAAGGCCGAACCGGCGCCGGAAGAAAAACCGGTTCCCGGCAAGATCAAGATCACCCTCAAGAAATAGATCCCCGCCCCCATGCGTCAAGGCGCCGCCTGAACCCCGGCGCCGAAAACAAAGCCCGGACCGCCGATGCGGCCCGGGCTTTGCGTCGGAAACCCGAATCGGCTATTCCTGTGGAACGAACGAGTCTTTCCCGACGCCGCAAACCGGGCAGACCCACGAATCCGGAATGTCCTCGAACTTGGTGCCGGGCGCGATGCCGCTGTCGGGGTCGCCGGTCGCCGGGTCGTACACGTAGCCGCACACGGTGCATAGGTATTTCATGGGCTTCTCCTGTTTCGGTTTTGTTTTCTAGAGTATCGCGTCGCGATTTCCTTGGGCGCGCAGCTGCGCCAGCAACGCCTTGACGTCCTGGGAGCGCGCCTTGTCGCACACCAGCGTCACGCCATCGGCCTGCACGACCACCAGATCTTGAACGCCCACGAGCGCCGTCAGGCGGCCGTCGCTGACGACGATGTTGCGCGCGCCGTCCTGGATCGCCACGTCGCCCTTCGTCGCGTTCCCCTGCGCGTCCTTGGGCAGGTGGGCTTCCAGGGCGGGCCACGAGCCGACGTCGTCCCAGGCGAACGTCCCCTTGCAGACGACGATGTTGCGCGCTTTCTCCATCACGGCGTAATCGATCGAAATCTTTTCCAGCGCCGGGAAATCCCGCTCCAGCGCCACCTGGAACTCGGCCTCGCTCGCGCAGCGCGACCAGCGGTCGATGGCTTCCGCCAACGCCGGACGGAATTCCCGAAACGCCTGCCGGATGCTGGCGACGGACCAGATGAACATGCCGGAATTCCAGGCATAGCGGCCCGTCGCCAAATAGCCCTTGGCCGTTTCGACGTCCGGTTTTTCCACGAAGCGGCGAACGCGGTGGAACTCGACGGCGCCCGTTTTCTGCCAGGGCTCGCCCGCTTCGATGTAGCCGTAGGCGCTGCTGGGTTCGCTGGGCGCGATGCCGATGGTCATCAGCACGTCGTGGGTGGCGCACAACTCCATGCCGCGCGCCAGCGTTTCGCGGAAAACCGGCAGGTCGCCGATGACGTGATCGGCGGTCAGCACGCAGAACACGGCTTCGGGATCGCGCCGGCGAACCCAAGCGGCGCCGGCGGCGATGGCGGCGGCGGTGTCGCGGCCGACGGGTTCGCCCAGCACGCCGACGGGGCTTTCCGGGCCCAGCAATTCGCGAATCGGCGCGACCAGCGAAGCATTGGTGACGATCAGCGTGCGTTCCGGCGGGACGATGCCGGACAAGCGGTCCACGGATTGGAGGATCAGGGGTTTTCCGCCGGCCAAGGCGAGCAATTGCTTGGGCCGCCGCGCGGTGCTCAGCGGCCAGAACCGCTCGCCTTTTCCGCCGGCCATGATGATCGCATACGCTCGTTGCAAGCTAGCCATGACACCCTCGATTTTCCACAGGTTGGAAAAATGTTCAACGGTAATTCCGCCGCCGCCGCGCGATTCCGCGCGACCCCACGGCGCCGAACGCGCTTCGCCGCGCGAATCAGAACTGAACCGGCTGCATCCATTCCGGCAATTCGCCGGAATCGATCGCCTTTTGCGTTTCTTCCGCTTGCTTGGCCTTGGCTTCCTTGGCCTTGGCCTTTTCGGAGGCCTGGCGGGCCTTTTCTTCTTCCGCCTTGGCGCGCTCGGCGGCCTTGCGTTCCGCCTTCGACTTCTTCTGCTCGGCCAGCCATTCCGCCTTGCGTTCCGCGGCGGCTTGCTTGCGTTCGGCGAGCGATAGCTCCGGCTTTTCCTCGGCCGGCGCAGCGTCCGTCGGTTCGACCACTTCCGCGACGTCTTCCGTCTTGGCCGGCGCGACGCCGTCGGGTTCGGCTGCCGCCGCGATCTCCTCGGCGGGCGGCGGTTCGGCCACCGGTACGGCCGGCGGCGCGAGCGGGGCGGCCTGGGTCTCTTCCGCCTGCTCTTCCAGCGCGCGAGTTTCCGCTTCCATGCGCGCCAATTGCTCTTCGGCGGCCCGGCGGGCGTCTTCTTCGGCGGCAATGCGCGCGGCGGCTTCTTCCGCCATCTTTCGTTCGTGATCGGCCACTTCCTGGGCGATGCGGATGGCTTCGTCCTGCTGGGCCTTTTCGGCCGCCAAGCGGGCTTCGCGTTCGGCGGCTTCGGCGACGGCCTTTGCGGCCATTTCTTCCTGAAGTTTCTGCAACGCGGCTTGCTTCTCCGCTTCGGCGGCCTGCAGCGCCGCTTCGGCTTCCGCCTTGCGTGCGGCCATCTCCGCCAACCGTTTTTCGGTTTCCTGCCGTTTGGCGCTGGCTTCTTCGGCCTGCTTGCGGAGTTCCTCCGCTTCGCGCATGGCCTGCTCCGCCTGTTTTTGCTCCAAGGCGATGCGCGCGGCGTTTTCCTCCTCGATCTGCCGCGCTTCGGCCTCGGCCCGGGCGGCTTCCTGCTTTGCGATCTTTTCGGCTTCCGCCTTCGCGGCCGCCTCTTCGCGCGCGCGCTGCTCTTCGGCCTTTTGACGCGCGATTTCGGCCAACCGGGTTTCCTTCGCCGCGCGCGCCTCTTCCTCGGCCAAGCGCTTGGCCTCGATGCGGGCTTGCTTCTCGGCCTGCTTCCGGGCGATCGCTTCCGCGCGCGCCTTCTGCTCTTCGGCGCGCTGGCGTTCGATTTCGGCCAACCGGGTCGCCTTGAGCGCGCGCGCCTCTTCCTCGGCTTTCCGGCGCGCTTCGATCTTGGCCTGTTTTTCGGCTTCCTTCTTGGCGATGGCTTCCGCCTTGCGAATCCGGGCTAGTTCTTCCTTGGTCGGCTCCACGCTGACCATCGGCACCATCTCCGGCTGGCCGGACAAGGGCACCACCAGCATGCTGCTGGGCGGCGGCGCCGTCGGCTCGCCGGCCGGCTGCGGTTCCGCCGGCGCGATCAGTTCGGCGGCGCGCATGGCTTCGATCTCTTCATCCACCGTCGGGCCCGGCTGCAATTCGAGGATTTCGGCCGGCGCCGCTTCGGCCGTCTCCGGCGCCGGAGCGACTTCCTCGCCGGCCGGCGGGACGGATTCCGCTTCCGCAACCGCCGGTGCTTCGTTCGGCGTCGGCACCGGTTCCGCCGCGGCTTCGGCTTGGCTTTCTGCGTTCTTCTTTTTCTTCTTCGACTTGGATTTCTTCTTGGTCGGCTTGTCGTCGCTCGGGACGGCCGCCGTTTCGGTTTCCGCGGCAACCGGAGCCAAGGCGGGTTCCGCCGCAGGCGCGGTTTCCGCCGCGACCACCTCGGGCACAGGCGCCGTTTCCGCGCTGGCCGGGGCTTCCGCCGACTGTTCCGGAGCAGGCACGACCGGCGTCTCTTCGGATGCGACGGCCACAGGCTCTGCAGCGGCGACTTCGGGCGCGGGCGCTTCCACTTCGGGGACCGGAGCTTCCGTGGTCTGTTCCGATGCGGGAGCGGCCACATCCGCCGCGGCTTCGGCAACCGGCGCTTCCGGCGCTTGTTCCGGAGCGGGAGCCGCAACGTCCGCCGGCGGCGGTTCAGGCGGTGCCGGTTCGCCGACCGACTCGGCGGGAGCGGTCTCGACCTTTTCCACCACGGCCTCCGCAACGGCGGGAGCGGGTTCCGTCGCGGCCGGCAACGGCGCTTCCGGCGCCGGGGTTGCCGAGGCTGCGTTTTCCTCGGCGACCTTCTGCGATTCTTCCAGCACGGCTTGCTTTTGCAGCAAGGCCAGGACGGAGCCAATCATGAGTTCTTCGGCGGTCTTGTTCTGCGCCTTCAATTCGCCCTGCAAGGCATCGGCCACGATGAGTTCGGCGATGCGCTGGCCGCCGTCGGATTGCGCTTCGATGAGCTGCGCGACGGTCGTGTTGTTTTCCTTCGCCATCTTGATGAGACTGTTCTGGGCTTCCAGCAACAGCGCCTGCATGGCGGTCTCGGTCACGTTCGCTTGCGCCGCCGCCGCCGAACCGGCCGGCGGATTGAGCATGTCGGTCCAGCGCTCGGTCATGTCGTCCGCCGTCTGGATGGAGTAGCAGGAATCCACGATGACGTAGTACCGGCGGGAAATCTGGTCCACCGTGCCCGCGAAGGAATAGGTGTTGCCCGCTTGGAGAATTTGGAACTTGGCCGCCAACGTTTCCGGCACCCAAACGGTGCCGACGGTCTTCAGTTTCATCGGCAGGTAGTTCTTGCGATCCAGCCGTTGGACGCGACCGGCCGGGGCTTGTTCCAGCACGTCGGAAAACAGGATGGCGCGCGCCCAGGAGCTCTGGGGGCTGGCGACCAGCGAAGACGCTTCGACTTTCGCATAGGAATCCGGCGCCGGCGCCGTTTCCGCCGCCCAGGCGAGGACCCCCGCCGCCAGTCCCGCCACCATCGCCATGCCCAATTTAAACGGTTTCATTCGTGTGATCCCTTTTCCCAAATCCATCGGTCATTTGTAGCGCGGACGCGCTTCCCAAAGCAAGCCTATCCTCGCCGCATTTCGCCATCCGGCGGGAGCTCCGGCGGGGCCTTTTTCTGGCGGGCGGCCTTGCGCAGCGCGTTCCAATGTTCGATGCGTTTGCGAATGACCTCTTCGTAGCCTTCCGCGGACGGTTCGTAGTAGATCTTGTCCGTCGGCACGTACTCCTGATCCACGAAATGGCCCTCGAAATCGTGGGCGTATTGGTAGCCCTGATGGCCGAATTCCTTGGCGGCGCGCTTGGACCCGGTGCTGCGCAAATGCTTGGGCACCGGCAAGGTGCGGCCTTCCTTCACGTCGGCCCAGGCGGTTTCCAGCCCCACGTAGGCGGCGTTGCTCTTGGGCGCCGTCGCCAGATAGGTCGTCGCCTGCGCCAGCGCGCTCCGCGCCTCGGGCATGCCGACGAAATCCACGGCCTCGAGCGCCGCCACCGCCACGCTCAGACCGCGCGGATCGGCGTTGCCGACGTCTTCGCTGGCCAGGATGACCAGCCGGCGCGCCACGAAGCGCGGGTCCTCCCCCGCATAGAGCATCTTGGCCAGCCAGTAGAGCGCCGCGTTCGGATCGGAGCCGCGCACGCTTTTGATGAAGGCCGAAATCGTGTCGTAGTGGCCGTCTTCGTCGTGGTCGTAGACCACGGCTTTCTTTTGGATGCTTTCCTCCGTCACGGCGCGCGTGACGTGGATGACGCCGTCCGGACCCGGCGCCGTGGTCAGCGCCGCGATTTCCAGCGCGTTGAGCGCGCGGCGACCGTCGCCTTCGCAGACCGCCGCCAGATGCGCCACGGCCGCGTCGTCCATCGCGATCTTCAAATGCCCCAGTCCGTCGGGATGCGCCAGCGCCCGGCGCAGCAGTTGCGCCACTGCTTCCGCGCCCAGCGGTTCGAGCTGGAAAATCTGGCTGCGCGACGTCAGCGGGTTGTTGATGAAGAAAAACGGATTGTGCGTCGTCGCACCGATCAGCGTGACCGCGCCCTCCTCCACGTACGGCAGCAGGACGTCCTGCTGCGCCTTGTTGAAGCGGTGGATTTCGTCGATGAACAGAATCGTTTCCCGGCCCGACGTCGCGCGCCGCTGCTTGGCGGCTTCCAGCGATTGCCGCAAGCCCGCCACGTTCGACAGCACGCCGCTCGAACGGTCGAAGGCGCGCCGCGTCGTCCGCGCGATGACTTCTGCCAGCGACGTCTTGCCGCAGCCGGGCGGGCCGTAGAGGATGATGCTCGACAGGCGATCCGCCTCGATGGCCCGGCGCAGCAGCTTCCCCGGTCCGAGGATGTGGTCTTGGCCGACGATGTCTTCCCGCGTGCGCGGGCGCATGCGCGCCGCCAAGGGACGGCGCGCGGCGTCGTGATCCGGCTTGCCGGCCGGCGGCGGTTCGAACAGATCGCTCATAGGATGCCGGCAGAATGCCAGAATTCCACCGCCGGCCCAACGCTAAAAATGGCGGGCCGGCGCCGCACGCCGGCGCCTGCCCTGGCTCGCTCCGACCGCCGGTTCAGAACTGGACCGTCGGCGCCGTTTCGGCGCCTTGGGCGGCCTCGAACGGCGTCCGGGGAACGAATCCCTTCAAACCCGCGACGAGCGCCGTCGGCATGAGCCGGCTGGGGACGGTGTTGGCCTGCCCGGCTTCGTTGTAGCGCGGCC
>CAYTEK010000133.1:0-7488 GCA_964436715.1 uncultured Verrucomicrobiota bacterium
AGAACGCCCGCACCCCCGGCAGCTTTCTGGCCTCGTCGGTCGGCAGCTCGCGGGTGGTCACCTCCAGGTTGGCACAGACCTTCTCGTTGACCAGCCGTTCAACCTCCGCGATCTGCTCGGCGGTCAGCGGCGAGCCGTGGTCGAAGTCGAACCGCAGCCGCTCCGTGTCGACCACCGACCCGTGCTGTTTTACGTTCTCGCCGCACACCACCTAGCGGCCGCAGGACTGGACCCGCGTCGGGTTCAGCGTCAGCCGCAGGAACTGCCCCCGCGCCCCGCCCAGCCCGCCGAGCAGCACATACAGGATCTCCGCCCAAACGATCTTCCCGAGCCCCATCTGGCCGTACATCAGCGCGCGATAGGCCCCGAACGCGGAGCCCTTCGTGATTTCCTTGACCTTGAATTCCGCGGATTCGGCCATAATTCAATCCCGATCCTTCAACGCAAAAGACGCAAGGGGCGCAAGGGTTCGCGAACGCCGGAAAATGATCTTCTCGGTTCGAACGCTTGCGGTCTTTTGCGCCATTTGCGTCTCTTGCGTTAAGGGCTGTTCGTTCATCCGTTCCGGAAAAACCGCCGGTGCCAGATGGCGATGTTCATCAGGCCCCACAGCACATGGTTGTGGTTCTGCTTCATCGAAAGGTGCTCGTCGATCAGCCGGTCCACGAAGGCGACGTCGAAGTCCTCGCGGATCAGCGGCGATTCGTGCAGCAGCGCGACCATGAAATCCTTGAGCTGCGTGCGCAGGAGGTTCTTCACCGGCAGGCTGTAGCCCTGCTTGCCGCGCCAGACGATTTCCTTGGGCAGGATGCCTTCCAGCGCCTTGCGGAAGATGTACTTGGTGGTCATGCCGCGCAGCTTCTGGTTGCCCGGCACCGTGCCCAGGTATTCCACCAGCCGGTGGTCCAGCAGCGGCACGCGGATTTCCAGCGCCGAGGCCATGCTCATCTTGTCGGCCTTCATCAGCACGCTGTCGCTCATCATGAAGCGCGTGTCCAGATAGGCCTGTTGGTTCACCTTGTCCTTCGACGTGCACTTCGCGTTGTACTCCCGGACGCGCGCGAACGGATCGAACGGCACCTGCGCCTTGTAGGCATCGGTGAACAGGTGCTGCTCCAGGCGCGGATCCATGAAGTACTGCCAGCGCAGGTGCATGGCTTCCTCGGGCAGCAGCGAGCCCTCGATGAACCGCTTGAACATGTTGATCGGGCCTTTTTTCTCGGGCCGGTCTTCCAGCCCCTTGGCCCACTTGCCCACCAGGTCGTGCCGCACCCACTTGGGCAGGAAATTGAAGAAGCCCGCGATCTTCGCCGCCTTGAAGCGGTCGTAGCCGATGAACACCTCGTCGCCGCCCTCGCCGCTCAGGCACACGGTGACGTACTGCTTGGCCTTCTGGCAGATGAACATCAGCGGAATCGACGACAGGTCCGTCATCGGCTCGTCGAGGTGCCAGATGGATTTCTCGATGGAAGCCTCGTCCATCTTGTCGATGATCAGCACCCGGTGCTCGGTGCCGAAATGGTCCGCCACGACCTTGGCGTAGTTCAATTCGCTGAAGGTCTCGTCCTCGTAGCCGATCGTGAAGGTCTTGACCTTGCTGGACGAATGCTTGTGCATCATCGCCACGATCGTGCTCGAATCGAGCCCGCCCGACAGGAACGCGCCCAGGGGCACGTCGGAAATCAACCGCAGCCGCACCGCGTCGTCGATCAGGTCGCGGATGCGCTCGACCATCTCGCCTTCGGAACGAACCACGCCCCGCTCGGGCATCTTCAGGTCCCAGTATTCCTCGACGCGCAGCTGCCCGTTTTCCAGCACCGCCCAGTGGCCGGCCGGAATCTTGTGGATATCCTCGAACGCCGTCTCCGGCGCCGGCACGAACTCGAAGCCGAGATAGGCATAGAGCGCCGCGTGGTGCACGCGCCGCGGCACCTGCGGGTCTTCCAGGATGCACTTGATCTCCGACCCGAACAGGAACCGGCCGTTCTTGTGATAGTAGTACAGCGGCTTGATGCCGATGCGGTCGCGCACCAGCCACAGGCGCTTCTTCTTCGAATCCCACAGCGCGATGCCGAACATCCCGATGAACTTGTGGACGACGTCGAAGCCCCACTCCTCGTAGCCGTGGATGATCACTTCGGTGTCGGAGTGGCTCTGGAAGACGTGGCCCTTGGCTTCCAGTTCCTTGCGGATTTCAGCGAAGTTGTAGATCTCGCCGTTGAACACCACCTGGACGCCGTCGTCCTCGTTGGGCATCGGCTGCCGGCCGGCCTCGGACAAATCGATGATGCTCAGGCGCCGGTGGCCCAGCGTGACGTGCTCGTCGCACCAGATGCCGTCCTGGTCCGGTCCGCGGTGCGCGATGACGTCCGTCATCCGCTTCGCCAGCTCGGGGTCGCGCCAATTGAATCCGCAAATGCCGCACATCGTCCGTCTTCCTGTTCTTCGTTCGGCGGCGGTCGCCGCCGAAAGATTTGATGGAACACCTTACGGAAAATCCCCGGCCTTGGAAAGCCCAAGATGCCGCCCGCAGGGGGCCGCGGCTATTTCCGTCGGCGCCAGGCGCGGGGTTCCTGGAGCACCACGACGGCGTTGGTGCCGGCGGCGATGGCCACGGAACGATGGCGCTTGAAGTAATCGAGGACCATGTCGCGCACGGGTTCGTCGAACGTCTGCAGGCGGCAGCGCGGCGCGGCGGCGGCTTCCGCGATGGCCGGGAACCGGCCGCCGCCGCCGGCGAGATGGTAGCTGTTGAAAGCGACCGGAATCCGCCGGTGGGCGTTGATGGCGGTGCCGTCGAGCGCGCGCAGCTTGCGGATGCGCCGCCCGGTGGGCGCCTTGGGATGCAGCTCGTAGCGGATGCCCCAGGCGCCGACGTAGCGCTCCGTCCCCAAGTATTCGGTGGCTTCTTCCATGACGTCCCGGAGTTCGCCGGGGGTGAGCCAGAGCACGCCGACGGTGTTTTCGTAGGGCACGATCTTCCAGACGTCGGCCACGCGGACGTCGCCGGCGGGCAGGCCGTGGCCGGACAGGAGGTCGTGGAGCACGACCTGGGCCTGCGTTTTTTCGGCGATGGCGGCGCAGAGGAGCTGCTGGACGGAGCACAGGCCGGGCAGGGCCACCGACGCGACGAGGTCGGTCTTGGTCCGCCCCACCTTCCGGCCCAGCCATTCGTCCGCGCGCCGCAGGTCGGGCGCGACCCGCGCCGCGATGGTTTCGTCCTCGGGCACGTCGGGCGCGACGGGCAGGAACGCGAATTTCTTGTCGGTCACGGCGTTTTTCACGGTGTCGTAGATCAGATCGACGCGCAGCACGCCGGTCGCGCCGGAGCCGGCCTGGCCGTAGTCGGTCTTGCCGAGCCGCACGCCGGGCACCACGGCGTGGAGATGGCCGCCCAGCACCAAATCGAATTCGCCGAAGCGGCGGCCGATGCCGTTGAGCTGGTTGGCGGCGTCGTCCGCCGCCGAAAGCCCTTGGTGCACCAGCAGGATCAGGACCTGCGGCTGTTCGCGCCGGACGAGCGGCAGCGTGGCTTCCAGCGCGGGCCGCGAATCCTGGAAGCGGAGATCCCGCAGCGCGACGCCGCGGGTCCAATTGGGGATGTTCGGCGTGGTGAGGCCGACGATGGCCACCTTGACGCCGTCGATTTCCTTGACGACGAACGGCAGGAAGCGCTGGAACGCCGCGGGAGCCTCCGGCCCCGCCTGCAGGTTCGCGGCCAGCGGCTGGGCCTGCAGTTGGTCGAGAAACGCGGCGAGCGCATCGACGCCCCAATCGAACTCGTGGTTGCCGGGCACGCAGGCGTCGTAGCCCATGGCGTTCATGGCCGTCGCCATGACGCCGCCGCGGGACAGATAGCTGACGGCGGTGCCTTGGAAGACGTCGCCGCAATCGAGCAGCAGGGCGGCGGGCTTTTCGGCGCGGACGCGGCGGACGAGCGTGGCGCACTGCAGCAGGGAACCGTCGTTGCGTTCGGCGTAGACGCCGGGGGTGCGGCACAAGGCGCCGTGCAGGTCCGTGGTGTTCAGCACCGTGATCTCCACGGTGCGGGCCCCGGCGACGGTGGCCAGAACCAGGCCCAGCACCGCTCCGAGAACGCGCCGGACCCCCGCAGGCGCCCCCCGCCGGTTCATCCCGCCTCGTCGAGGGATTTGGCGGCGTCGGCGCGGACTGCATCGACGGCGTTTTCGTGGCCGCGGACGACCTTTTCGCCGATGATGCAGCGGCCGGCGAGCTTCCGGCGCGGCGCCTCGTACATCACGTCGAGCATGATGTTCTCGAGCAGCGCGCGCAGGCCGCGCGCGCCGGTTTCCCGGCGGACGGCTTCGCGCGCGAGTTCGCGCAGCGCGGCGGGGGTGAATTCCAGCTCCACGCCTTCCATCGCCAGCAGCTTCCGGTATTGGCGGGTCATGGCGTTCTTGGGCTCGGTCAGGATGCGCACCAGGTCGTCTTCCGTCAGCGCCTCGAGCATGGCCACCACCGGCAGGCGCCCCACGAATTCGGGAATCAGGCCGAATTTCACGAGATCCTCCGGCTCCACCGCCGGCAGGACCGGATTGGCCTTCGGCTGCTTGCGGCGCTCGCTTTCGCTCTCGAAGCCGATCACGCCCTTGCCCACGCGGCGCTTGACGATGTCGTCGAGCCCGACGAACGCGCCGCCGCAGATGAACAGGATGTTCTCGGTGTTGATCGAGATCATTTCCTGCTGGGGATGCTTGCGACCGCCCTGCGGCGGCACGCTGGCGACGGTGCCTTCCAGGATCTTCAGCAGGCCCTGCTGGACGCCTTCGCCGGACACGTCGCGGGTGATGGAGACGTTTTCCATGCGGCGGGCGATCTTGTCGATCTCGTCGACGTAGACGATGCCCAGCTCGGCGCGGGCGACGTCGCCGTCCGCGGCGCGGATCAGGCGCAGGAGGACGTTTTCGACGTCTTCGCCGACGTAGCCGGCCTCGGTGATGGTCGTCGCGTCGGAAATGCTGAAGGGCACGTCGAGGATGCGCGCGAGGGTGCGCGCGAGCAGCGTCTTGCCGCTGCCGGTCGGACCGAGCATGAGGATGTTGCTCTTGTCGATCTCGACGTCGTCCGGCCGTCCCGCGAGGCGCGACTTCACGCGCTTGTAGTGGTTGTGGACGGCGACGGCGAGCATCTTCTTGACGCGCTCCTGGCCCACGACGTACTCGTCGAGGCGCGCCTTGATCTCGTGCGGCTTGGGCACCTGGAGGCGCGCGGCCGGGGACGGCCCGGGGGCGGCGCCGGAGGCTTCCGGCCGCTTGACCATGGCGTGGCAGATGTCCACGCAGTCGCTGCAGATGTTCAGGCCGTCGGGCCCCGCGATGAGGGTCTTGACGGCGGAGCGCGGCCGCCCGCAGAACGAGCAGGTCGCTTCGGGACCGCTGGACTTCTTGCCGGCCATGGGGCTACGCCTTCGCGGGGGCCGCGCCGAGCACGTCGTCCACGAGGCCGTACTGGGCCGCTTCCGCGGCCGACATGAAGAAATCGCGGTCGGTGTCCTTGGCGACTTCCTTGGCGGACTTGCCGGTGTGCTTGGCGAGGATGCCGTTGAGGTAGTCCTTCAGGCGCAGGATTTCCTGGGCCTGGATGTGGATGTCGCTGGCGGTGCCCTGCGCGCCGCCCCACGGCTGGTGGATCATGATGCGCGCGCCGGGCAGCGCATGGCGCTTGCCCTTCGCGCCCGCCGCCAGCAGCACGGCGCCCATGCTGGCCGCCTGGCCGATGCAATAGGTCACCACGTCGCACTTCAGGAACTGCATGGTGTCGTAGATCGCCAGGCCGGCGGTGACGGACCCGCCGGGCGAATTGATGTAGACGCTGACGTCCTTGGCGGCGTCCTCGCTCTGCAGGAACAGGAGCTGCGCCACGACCAGGTTGGCCAGGTCGTCGGTGATCTCGGAGCCGATGAACACGATCCGCTCCTTCAGCAGGCGCGAATAGATGTCGTAGGACCGCTCGCCGCGGCCCGTCTGCTCCACCACGATGGGAATCAGATAGGAACTCTTCTCGTCCATGGCGAACCTCCTGCTACTTGTCCGCGGCGCCGGCGCCGGTGAGCTTGGCGTGCCCCAGCAGGGCATCGATCGTCTTCGTCGTCAGCAAATCGGCGCGCAGGTTCTTGCGGACCTCGACTTCCTTGAGCTTCGCGCGCTGCAGCCAGTCCTTGACGGACTGCGCGCCGGAGCGGGCGGCGTACTGGTTGAGCATGGCCGTCACTTCGGCGTCGGTCACGTCGATCCGCTCCTCGCGGGCGATGCGCTGGAGAAGGTAGCGCAGCTTGACGCGCTCCTTGGCGGCCTGCTTGGCGGATTCGGAAATCTTGCCGATGTTGTCGCGGATTTCCTTTTCCGGCACGCCGCGGCGGGTATTTTCCTCCACCATTTCGTAGACGATGCGGTGGGATTCCTCGTGCTCTTCGGATTCGGGCACGTCGAGGACGGCGGTCTTCATCAGGGAGCCGATCAGGAGGTTGCGGCGCCGGGCCATTTCCTGGCGGTCGGCTTCGCCCTGCAGCATGTTGCGGAAGGTGGCGCGCAGATCGGCCTCGTCCTTCGCGCCGAGCTGTTGGAGCAGTTCCGGCGTCAGCGCGGGCTTGGTGCGGACGCGGATCTTCTTGACCGTGGAGGCGAAGATCGCCGTCTTGCCGCGCAGTTCCTCGATGGGCGCCTGGGCGTCGAACGCCACCGCCACGTCCTTGGCGGCGCCGACCTTCAGGCCGACGAGCTGCGGACCGAAGGCGGGCAGGAAGGAATATTCCTCGTTGGCGATCACCCAGAAATCGGCGCCGGTCGCGAGGCCCTTGGCCTTCTCGGACACTTCGGCCATGGGCCGGCCGTCCACGGTGGCGACGTAATCCACGGCGACCATGTCGCCTTCCTTCACGGGCCGGTCTTCCGCCAGGTCCTCGTACTTGCCCATGTTCTCGAGGTAGCGGTCGATGGCCTGCGTCACGGCGTCGTCGGAAATCTCCACCTTCTTGGCGTCCACCTCGATGCCCTTGTAGGCGGGCAGTTCGAAGTCCGGCTCCACGTCGAGGGCCAGCGAGAACGAGAACGGCTGGCCGGCGGCCAGGGCGGACTTCTGCAGGTCGTATTCGGCGACGGTGCGGAGCTTGTGTTCCTGGAGCGCCTGCCGGAAGCCCTTGGCCAGCAGATGTTCGTGGAGGCCTTCGATGATCTGCTTGTCGAACATCTTGCGGATCATGTCGACCGGCGCCTTGCCCGGGCGGAAGCCCTTCACGCGGCCGTGCTTGGCGAAAACGGCCAGCGATTCGTCGTATTCCCGCTGGATTTCCTCGGCGGAGAATTCGACTTTCAATTGTTTCCGGCACGGGCCGGTCGATTCAACGGTGACTTTCATGGGGGTCGGTTCCTTTCAAATAAAGGGGTTTCAAATAGCGCGCCACCATACCCCCCCGCCCCGCCCCCCGGCACGCCGGGCCGCGCCCGGCGCCACCGGCGCCGGCCCGCAGGC
>CAYTEK010000134.1:0-7433 GCA_964436715.1 uncultured Verrucomicrobiota bacterium
CGTCGTCCGTGTCCGCGTCCGCCGGATCGGTGCCGTAGGTCACGACTTCCGCGTAATCGTTCAAGCCGTCGCCATCGGGATCGGCGGCCTGCGGATTCGTCCCGGCATCCATTTCCTGCGCATTCGTCAACCCATCGCTGTCCGAATCTCCAGCCGCGTCGTTTACCAAGGGATTCAGGCCGTGCGCCGTCTCCCACGCATCGTCCATCCCGTCGCCGTCCGTGTCGGCGACGAGCGGATTCGTGCCGTAAATCTTGGATTCCGCCCGATCGTCCAACCCGTCGTCGTCCGAATCCGCATCGCGCGGATCGGTGCCCAGATCCCATTCGGCGCCGTTGTTCAAGCCGTCGCCGTCCGCGTCGCCGATCCAGTCGTTGATCTCGGCCAGTTCGTTCGTCCCCAGCGCGGCCCGATAGATGCGCACGTCGTCGAGCGCGCCCTGCCAGAACGCGACGTCCGCGTTCACGTGCCCGCGGCCGATCCGCAGCTCCGGCTGCATCTGCGCCGCGAAGGCGTTCGACGCCGCCGCCACTTCCCGCCCGTCCACGTACAGCCGCGCCGCCGTCCCGTCGTGCGCCAGCGCCACGTCCACCCAGCGCCCCGTCGCGCCCGCGCTCCAGTTCGTCGCCGCCACCCCGCCGATCGCCGCGTTCGTGTCGCCCGCGTAGCCCGTCAGCCGGTCGCTCGACCGCTCCCGGCGCAGCAGGAATCCCGGCCACCGGCTCCCCGTCAGCAGCGTCCCGTCCGAGATCACCGTCGGATACAGCCCCGTCCCTCCGCCGGGTTCCCACACCGTCGCGACCACCGTGAACGGCGCCGCCGTCACCACCGCCGTCGCCTGGCTGACCGCCACGTAATCGTTCGTTCCGTCGAACCACAAGGCGCCGCCCGCCCGGCCCGCGACCCAGTTCGACGCCGCCATGTTCCGCAGCGTCCCCGGCCAGTTCGTCGACATCCGGTTCGACGCCGTCGTTCCCGCGCCTTCGTCGAACGTCCACCGCGCCACCAGCGCGTAATTCGTCCCGCCGGCGGAAATCGGATCGAAGGCATGGACCACTTCCCACCCGTCCGGCAGGCCGTCGCTGTCGCTGTCTGCCACCAGCGGATCCGTGCCGGCGGCGAGCTCGTCGCCATCCTCCAGCGCGTCGTCGTCCGTGTCGGCATCCTGCGGATTCGTCCCCGCGCCGCACTCCTGTCCGTTCGTCCGCCCGTCGCCATCCGCATCGTCCGCCGCGTCATCCGCCAGCGGATCCAAACCGTGCGGCGCTTCCCAGCCGTCCGGCATCCCATCGTCGTCCGTGTCCGCGTCCTGCGGATCCGTGCCCGCGCCGTATTCCTGCAAATTCCTCAACCCGTCGCCGTCCGCGTCGCCCCCGGCGCTGTTGGCAAGCGGATTCAGCCCGTGCGCCGCTTCCCAGCCGTCCGGCATCCCGTCGCCGTCCGTGTCCACACGGCCCGGATGCGTCCCCGCTCCGTATTCCTGCAGATTGGTCAGCCCATCTCCGTCTTTGTCGCTCGTCGCGTTGATGCGCAAAGGATTGATGCCGTTGAGCGCTTCCCAGCCGTCCGGCATGCCGTCGCCGTCCGTGTCCGCGTTTCGCGGATTCGTGCCGTAGCCGAATTCCTGCAAGTTCGTCAGCCCATCGACGTCCGCGTCGCCGCCCGCATCTTTCGCCAGCGGATCCAACCCGTGCGCCGCTTCCCAGCCGTCCGGCATCCCGTCGCCGTCCGTGTCCGGCGCCTGCGGATCCGTGCCCGCGCCGTATTCCTGCAGGTTCGACCAGTCGTCGTCGTCGGGGTCGCCGGCCGCGCCATCGCTGCCGTCGCCCGCGAGCGGATCCAAGCCCGCCACCGTTTCCCACAGGTCGGGCAAGCCATCGTCGTCCGTGTCCGCGTCCCAAGGATCCGTCCCGATGTCCACGACCTCCGCGTAGTCGTCGAGACCGTCGGCGTCCGAATCCGCATTGCGCGGATTCGTGCCGGCGGCGTATTCCTGGAGATTCGCCAACCCGTCGCCGTCGGCGTCGGCGCCGGCGTCGTCCGCCAGCGGATTCATGCCGTTCGCCAATTCCCACGCATCCCCCATCCCGTCGGCATCCGTGTCCGCCGCCTGCGGATCCATGCCGTGCGCGTACTCGTGCTGGTTGTCCACGCCGTCGCCGTCCGCATCCTGGGCGGCGTCCTGCGGATCGAGCGGATCGAGGAATGCGGCGTGGCGCAATTCGTAGACGTCGTCGATCCCGTCGCCGTCCGAGTCCAGCGGCTGCGTCACGTCCCGGGCCACCACGCGATAGAACTGCCGGAGATTCCGAGCCACGACGTTGGCATCCTGCCACGCCAGGTTGCCTTCCACGCCCAACACCAAATCCGTCAACGCCCACGCCGAATGGGTCAGCAGGTCTTCCGTGGAGCGCACGAAATAGTAGTCCGACGTCAGCGCCGGAAATTCCATGCGCAGATCGCCGTTGGCCTGGATCTGGAAGGACAGCGGAAATTCGTCCGCGGCGCGGGAACTGGGCCAGGCAAGCGCCAGAACGAGTCCGGCCAACAGACTCCCGCGCCTCTGGGCGGAGCGCCTCCGGAAGCTGCGGCATGGTCGTTGCCCAAGCGTCTGCACGATTTCGGTGTTTCAAAGCGTTTAACGCTTTATTAACAACCTACTCCCCCCAGACAACTAATTCAAACCCGAAGATGCCCCCTCCGGATATTTTCGGCCAAGCGAAACTCCATCTCGCGCAAGGCGAAAGAACGCGAAGCCCCCTCCCGTTTTCCGGGCCGCGGACCCGTCAGGTCCGGCGCGTCTGCCGAATGACCTGCTGCTCGCTGGCGACCAGCAGGTCGTACAACGCGCGCGGATCGTTTTCGCCGCGCATTTCCAGCAGCAAGCTCGTCTGGTGGCACATCATGCACAGCCGCGCCAGCACGTGCAGATGGATGCGGTCGTCCTGGCTGCAGATCAAAAAGAAAACATCCGTCGTCGAACGATCGGGCGAACCGAACGGCACTTGGGCGATGGTCTTGCCCACCACGACGAACGAATCCTCGAACATGTAGGGTTCGTGGTTGCGCGGATGCAGCAAGGCCAGGCCGCCGGACAGCGCCGTGGAACACAGCTTCTCGCGCTCCACGAGGCTTTCCTGCAATTCGTCGCGATAGCACAGCAGGCCCGTGGCGTCGGCCAGGTCCACCATTTCCCGGATCACGGACGCCTTCGAACGGCATGTCAGGCCCGCCCGGATCCATTCCGGCTTCATCAGGGTGGGCACCATGGCGGCTTCGTCCGACAGATCGTGGTATTTCGCCGTGCTGCGGCGATGGAAATCTTCCAGCTTCTCCGCGCTGAGTTCCAGCACCCGGCGCGAAGCCCATTCGTCCACCGCGTTGTGCCGAAAGACCAGCCGCCCGCCCTGCTTTTCGCAGGGAAGTTCCCCGCGCCGCGCCAACTCTTCCACCCGTTCGACCGGCAGGTGCAGGTATTCGGCGACCTCGGCCAAGCTGAACACGCGGAACGGCACGACGCGACCCCCTCCGCCCTAGATCCCCAGCAGGCCCGTCGCGAACGCCAGCAGCAACGCCAGCGCCAGCGCCAGCAGGCCCGCCGTGAATTTCGGATACGGACTGCCGTCCGCCTGGCGCCGGAGCCACTTCGCATAGAACGCCGCGCCGCCCACCGCCAGCGTCAGCGCGAGCATCGCGGCGAAAAACGCCTGGTTCTTCCACAGCGTCGCCGCCGGCCCCGCGCCCGGCGAGCCCGAACCCCCGACCGCGGCTTTCCCCACCAGCGGCAAGATCATGCACTGGAAAAGAAACAGCAGGCCGAACAGCACCGCCAGCGTCTGGCCCGTCGCCGGCGCGGACAGCAGCTTGCGGAATTCTTCGGCGCCCGAAACGGGCGGCGGCGCTTTCGGTTTCGATTCCTTGTTCATCGGGAGCGCATTGTCCACGTCCGCTGCGCGAATTCAAGCAAAACGCGCGCCCCGCCCGCACGTTCTTTGCGCTTTTTTCCGCCGGCCGCGCGGCGTAGGATGCGCGGCGAAAGGAATTCCGCCATGCGCTCCAAACCCCTGAACGTCCTGATCCTGCTCGGCAGCCCCCGCGAAGACGGCAATTCCTCCCGCCTGGCCTTCGCCTTCGCCGACGCCGCCAGCCGCAACGGGCATCGCGTCCAATCCGTCCGCCTGTCCGCGCTCGAAATCGCCCCCTGCGACGGCTGCCGGCGCTGCTGGCCCAAGGCTTCGCAGCCCTGCGTCGTCCGCGACGACATGGATTCCGTCTATCCCCTTCTCCGCGCCGCCGACGTGCTCGTCTTCGCGACGCCGCTGCATTTCTACACCTGGTCCGCGCCCGTCAAGCTCCTGACCGACCGCCTGGTCTGCCTCGGCCCCGACCAGCCGCGCCACCTCAAGGGCAAGCGCTCCGTTCTGCTGGCGGCCGGCGCCGACGACGGCCCCGCCGCCTTCGCCGGCCTCCGGGCGACCTATCGCCTCGTCGCCGAATACATGGGCTGGAAACGGCTCGGCGAACTCTGCGTCGGCCGCCTCGAGGCCGAGGACGACGTCTCCCGCGCGCCCCGCGCCTTGGCCCGCGCCGATGCGCTCGGCGCCCGCCTGGCCTGATCGCCCGTTGCCGTCCGCCGTCGCCCGTGGTAGATTCCTGCGTTCAAATCCCATCCGAAATCGAGAAATCATGAGCACGCCCGACATCGTCATCCGCAAAGCCTGTTTCGCCGACGGTCCCGCCATCTTCCGGCGCATCAAGTCGCATCCCAACGAACTCGTGCCGCGTCCCATCAGCGACGTCCTGCTCAACATCGACCGCTTCCTCGTCGCCGAACTCGACGGCGAAATCGTCGGCACCGCTTCCTGGGCCGTCCTGCCCGAACTCGATCCGGCCAAGAATCCCTCCATCGAAATCCAGTCGGTCTCCGTGCGGCCCGACCTGCAGAAACACGGCCTCGGCCGGCGCCTCGTCGAAGCGGCCATCGCGCGCGTTTCCGAACTCAAGCCCGACCAGATCATCGTGCTCACGTTCACCCCGCCGTTCTTCGCCAGCCTCGGCTTCGCGCCGGTCCCGAAGGACACGCTGCTCTACAAGCTCTACAAGGGCTGCATGAATTGCGCGAAGTACGACAATCCCCTCACCTGCCCCGAAGTCGCCATGGCCTACGATCCCCGCGGCGCCCAGAAGGGCGGCGCGTCGTGAGGCGCCTGCCGCGCGCCGGCCTCGCGCTGGTCGTCCTGCTCGCCGGACTCCCGCGCCCCGCCGGCGCCTGGTCCGGCATCCAGCACATCCAGATCAACAAGGCCGCCGGCCGCAACGTCCCCGCCGACATGGCGGCGTTCCGCGCCTTCTCCCGGCCCATGGCCCTGCCGGGCATTTTTCCGGATCTCTGGAAGGAATCCGACGCCACCGAGGGTTCCCGCCACTATTTCGAACCCGACCGCCTGCCCGCCGGCAGCGACATCCGCGCCCTGCCCCGCGACCAAGCCGAGGCCTGCGCCCAGATGGGCCTGCCGCCCGACGACGTCGGCGTCGCGCCTTGGGCGATCGTCGATCTGCTCGGCCAGATGACCGCCGCCATGCGCGCGACCAATTGGCTCTGGGCCGCCCAATGCGGCGCCGCCATGGGCCACTACGTCGCCGATCTCCACATGCCGCTCCACTGCACGCGCAACTACAACGGCCAGGAAACCTGGCAGGTCGGCGTCCACGAACGCTTCGAATCCGAAATGACCCGTTTCTTCTTCCGCGCCGACCGCATCGCGCCCGCCCCCGCCGTCCATCTCGCCGACCCCTTCGCCGAAATCATGGGCTGGATCGACCAGTCCGCCCGCCTCGTCCCCGAAGTCCTCCAGGCCGACCTCGCAGCCAAGCGCGCGGCGAACGGCCGCACCGACACCGAACGCTACTACCAGAAACTGTGGGAACTCACCGGCGACCTCGTCGTCCGCCAGATTTCGGACGCCGCTTCCCACCTGTCCTCGCTCTGGTACACCGCCTGGGTCGATGCCGGCCAACCCGCCATCCCCGAGCCGTTCGACGAATTGCCCACCGTCTCCGTCTTCTCCGGCGTCGGCATCGAACCGGCGGCCGAAGGCGGCCCCGTCGGCGCGCGCTCCGCCCAGAACCGGAAGTTCAACCTCATCATCTGGTCCGTCATGGCCGGCCTCGCCCTGCTCGCCGCCGGCTCGTCCCTCGTTCGCATCCTGCGCAACCGCAAGGCGCCCGCGAAGTGAAACGCACCCGGCTGGATCTGCTCCTCGTGCGGCGCGGCCTCGCCGAAAGCCGCGAAAAAGCCCAGCGCCTCGTCCTCGCCGGCGAAGTCCTCGTGGACGACGCCCCCGCCGCCAAGCCCGGCCACGAGGTGCCCGACGATTGCGCGCTCCGCGTCCGCCGCCCCGAACGGTTCGTCGGCCGCGGCGGCTACAAGCTCGAAGAAGCCTTCGCGCGCTTTCCCTCCCTCTCCGCCGCCGGCAAGATCTGCGTGGACGTCGGCGCCTCCACCGGCGGCTTCACCGATTGCCTCCTCCAGCACGGCGCGGCCAAGGTCTACGCGGTCGACGTCGGCCGGTCGCAGCTCCATGCCCGCCTCGCCGCCGATCCCCGCGTCGTCGTCCGCGACGGCTGCAACGCCCGCCACCTCCAGCCCGGCGACCTGCCCGAGGCGCCTGAACTCGCCGTCACCGACGTTTCCTTCATTTCCCTGCGCCTCATCCTGCCGGCCATCGACCGCCTCCTGCGCCCCGGCGGCGAAACCGTCGCCCTCGTCAAACCCCAGTTCGAGGCCGGCCGCGAGGAAGTCGGCAAGGGCGGCGTCGTCCGCGATCCCGCCCTCCGCCTCCGGATCGTCGAACGCATCCGCGAGTTCGGCGTCCAAACCCTCGGCTGGCAATGGCTCGATTTTTGTCCTTCGCCAATCCAAGGCCCGGCTGGTAATGTGGAGTTCCTGAGCTACTGGAGGAAAAATCCATGAACGTCGGAATTTTCGCCAACATGGCCAAGCCGGCCGCCGCTTCCACGCTCGCCGACCTCGCCGCGGCCGCGCGCGAACTCAAGCTCCGCCTCGTCGCCTGCGACCGCGCCACCCTGCGCCACCTGCCGGGCGCCCGGTACGTGCCGCCCGCCCGCTTCGGCCGGTCCATCGACCTGCTGCTGTCCCTCGGCGGCGACGGCACCGTGCTGCAGGCCGTGCGCGCCCTCGACGGCGGCGCCGCGCCCATCCTCGGCATCAATCTCGGCAACCTCGGCTTTCTCACCAGCGTGCCCGACGTCCGCGCCGTCGAGGCGCTCCGCGCCCTGGCCTCCGGCCGCTACGAGGTCGCCGCCTATCCGCTCCTCGACGCCCGCCTCGTCCGCGGCGCCCGCCGCCGCCAAGTCGTGCGCGCCCGCGCCCTCAACGACGTCGTCATGGGCTGGGGCACCTCCCCCCGCGC
>CAYTEK010000135.1:0-7386 GCA_964436715.1 uncultured Verrucomicrobiota bacterium
GCCGCCACCCCGCCGATCGCCGCGTTCGTGTCGCCGGCATAGCCAACCAAGCGGTCGGCCCCGGCCTCGACGCGCAGCAGGAATCCCGGCCACAGGCTCCCCTCCAGCAGCGTTCCGTCCGAGATCACCGTCGGATACAGCCCCGTGCCCCCGCCCTCCTGCCACACCGTCGCCGCCACCGTGAACGGCGCGGTCGTCACCACCGCCAGCGCCTGGCTGACCGCCATGTAATCGTTCGTCCCGTCGAACCACAAGGCGCCGCGCGCCCGTCCCGCGACCCAGTTCGTCGCCGCCATGTTTCGCAGCGTCCCCGACCAGTTCGTCGATATCCAATTCGACGCCGTCGTTCCCGCGCCCTCGTCGAACGTCCACCGCGCCACCAGCGCGCGATTCGTTCCGCCATCGGACAGCGGATCGAGGGCGTTGGCCACTTCCCACCCGTCCGGCAGGCCGTCGCTGTCGCTGTCTGCCGCCAGCGGATCCGTGCCCTGAGTCACCGTCTCCGCGGAGTCGCTCAAGCCATCGTCGTCCGTGTCCGCGTCCGCCGGATCCGTTCCGACGCCCATTTCCTGAAGGTTTGTCAGCCCGTCGCCGTCTGGATCACCCGCTGCATCGTCGGCCAAAGGATTCAAATCCTGCGCGATTTCCCAGGCGTCCGGCATCCCGTCGTCGTCCGTATCCGCGTCTTGCGGATCCGTCCCGGCGTCATGTTCCTGCAGATTCGTCAATCCATCGCCGTCTGCGTCGCCCAGCGCCGTATCCGTAACCGGACTTAAATTGTGGGTCACCTCCCAGCCATCCGGCATCCCGTCGTCATCCGTGTCCGCGTCCAACGGATTTGCCCCCCATGCAAATTCCTGCGCGTTCGTCAGCCCGTCGCCGTCCGGATCGCCCGCCGCGTCGTCCGCCAGCGGATTCGTCCCGTGCGCGACTTCCCAGGCGTCCGGCAGTCCATCGGCGTCGGTGTCCGCCGCCAGCGGATTCGTGCCATGCGTCACGGCTTCGACGTAGTCGTTCAGCCCGTCGTCGTCCGTGTCCGCGTCCGCCGGATCGGTGCCGTAGGTCACGACTTCCGCGTAGTCGTTCAACCCGTCGCCATCGGGATCGGCGGCTTGCGGATTCGTCCCGTGCGCCAGCTCTTGCGCGTTCGTCAACCCATCGCCGTCCACATCCCCCGCCGCGTCGTCCACCCAGGGATTCAGGCCGTTCGCCGTTTCCCACGCGTCGCCCATGCCGTCGCCGTCCGTGTCCGCCGAAAGCGGATTCGTGCCGTGCGTCATGGCTTCCGCATAGTCGCTCAGCCCGTCGTCGTCCGAATCCGCATCGCGCGGTTCGGTGCCCAATTCCCATTCGGCGCCGTTGTTCAAGCCGTCGCCGTCCGCATCGCCGATCCAATCGTTGACCGCCGCCAAAGCGACGGCATCCAGCGCCGTCCGGTAGATGCGCACGTCGTCGAGCGCGCCGCGCCAATGGGAGACGTCCGCGTTCACGTGCCCACGGCCGAGCCACAGCTCCGGCTGCCGCTGCGCCGCAAACGCGTTTGTCGCCGCGGACGTCAGCCGTCCATCCACGAACAGCCGCGCCACCGCCCCGTCGTGAACCAACGCCACGTCCACCCACCGGCCGACGCCGCTCGGGCTCCAATTCGTCGCCGCCACGCCGCCGATCGCCGCGTTTGTGTCGCCCGCATAGCCCATGAAGGCGTTGTCGTTCCGGGCATAGCGCAGGAGGAAACCGGGCCAGCGATTGCTGGACAACAAGGCGCCGTCGGAGACCACGGTCGGATAATCGGTCGTGCCCGCCGGATCCTGCCAAACGACCGCCGTCACCGTGAACGGCGCGCCCGTCACGACGGCGCCCACCACCGCCTGGGACACCACCACGTGGTCGTTGAGCCCGTCAAGCCACAGGGCGCCGCCGCCGCGGCCCGCCATCCAGTTGCTTTCGACCACGAAGCGCAAGGTGCCGGTCCAATTCGTCGAAACCCGGTTGGAAACGACGTCGCCCGCCCCTTCGTCGAACGACCAATGGGCGGCCAAGCCATACGCCGCGCCGCCGTCCGAAGCGGGATTGAATTCGTGCGCCACTTCCCAGGCGTCCGGCAAGCCGTCGCTGTCGGAATCCGTGCGGCGCGGATCGCTGCCCCAGCCGTATTCCTGCAGGTTGCTCAACCCGTCGCCATCGGGATCGCCGGCCGCATCGTCCGCCAGCGGATCCAGGCCATGGCGCACTTCCCAGCCATCCGGCAACCCATCGGCGTCGCTGTCCGCCTCCAAGGGATCGGTGCCATGCGTCGCGACCTCCTCGTAATCGGTGAGCGCGTCGGCATCGCTGTCCGCCAGCAAGGGATTGGTGCCATGCGTCGTCACCTCGGCATAATCGCCCAACCCGTCGTCGTCCGTGTCCGCATCCAGCGGATCGGTGCCCCAGCCGAATTCCTGGACGTTCGTCAGCCCGTCGTCGTCGGCGTCGTTCGCGGCGTCGTTCGACAGCGAATCCAGGCCCATTTGCACTTCCCAATAGTCCGACAGCCCGTCGTCGTCGGAATCCGCTCGCCACGGGTCGGTGCCGTGGACGACGATCTCGGCGTAATCCTTGAGGCCGTCGTCGTCCGAATCCGCATCCCGCGGATCCGTGCCGTAGGTCACGACCTCGGCGCAATCGTTCAAGCCGTCGTTGTCCGAATCCGCGTCTCCCGGATCCGTGCCGTGCGTCGCCACTTCGGCCAGATCGTCCAGTCCGTCGCCGTCCGTGTCGGTCGCCAGCGGACTCGCGCCGCCGGCGTATTCCTGCGCGTTCGGCAGGCCGTCTTCGTCCGGATCGTCGGCGGCGCCGGAGTTGCGGTCGCCGAACCAATGGTCTTCCCAGGCGTCCGGCAAGCCGTCGGCGTCGCCGTCGGCCAACGCCACGGTGCTCGTCGCCGCAAACCAGGCGCCTTCGTAGAGATTGGAACCGACGACGGCGCCGGCTTCGTCGTAGCTCCGCACGGCGAACACGCCGCGCACCCGCCAATGGAGCGGCTGGCCCGCCGGCATGGCGTTGGTCAGCAGCGACCACGCGTAGGCCGGCGCTTTGGTCTGCGCCGTCCAATTCGGCGCGAGGAAGTCGGCCGACGAACTGAATTGCCAATCGTAGGCGACGGCCTGTTCCAGCGCGTCCCAGCGGAAACGCGCGGCGACGTTGGTTTCGGGCCCGCCGTCCACCGCCAGGCCCGTCGCGGGGCTCCACATGCGACCGAAGCGCGCGCGGCTCCAGACGTCCGCCGCGCCGGGCAGATAGTGCACGTTCTGATAGGCGCCGGTGTAGCCCGGCCGGTTCACCAGCATGGCGGACGAAAACGGCACGACGACGCCCGAGCGGAATTCCGGCGCCATCGCAAAGGCCACGTCTTGCGTGATCCAGGCGGCGTTGTAGGTGGCGTTGGACACGCCGTTCGAAACGATCGGATCGGCGTAGGCGTGCACCATCACGTAGCTGCCGAAGCCCGTGTTGGTGGATGCCGCCGACTTGGCGCTTTGCAGCTGCAGGCGAACTTCGTCGTCCAGCCGCTCGGCGGAATTGCCGTAGGTGCCCCGGCGGGTGTTTTCCATGACCAGCCAATCCAAGTTGGGGATTCGGGCCAGCAGCTCCAGGTTCTGCCCCGATTTCAAGGCCCACGCGCTCATGGGGGAAACGAAATGGATCGTGCCGCGCCAATGGGCGTTGGTCGCGTTGAGGGCGGCCAGCCGGCGCGCATAGCCGTCCATCAGGTTTGCGAAGACCACCTGCCGCCATTCCCACCACTTGGCCCAGTGGTCCGGATCGGTCGTGAACGTCGCCCGGTTGGTCACGGACTCGTCCAGCACCACCGCGACGTTCGGCTCGTTGCTGCCGCCCAGCACGCCCAGCGCCAGCGGATGGACGGGGAAGCGGATGTTCGCATAGGCGGATCCGTATTTCGCAACGGCGTATTCCCGGAACCACGCCAAGCCGTTCGTGCTGCACGTGGGACTCTGCAGATACGAAGCATCCCACAACGGCTGCAGCGCGTCCTCGTTGAAGAAGAAATAGGCGTAGCCGGAATATTGGGAGAGATCTTCCTGCCATTTGTCCAGATAGCTCTCCACGGTCGCGCGATCGGCGACGTCGAACTTGCGTTCCACGAAAACGCCTTCGCGGGTCCAATCCGCATTGGTCAGCACCACGCGGGCCTCGGTCCCGTTCGTGACGACCTGGAGGCATTCCGCCCGGCGCGGAATGGCGTTGGAATACTTGCGGCAGATCTTCGCGTCCAGGAAACTCCAGCTGCTGAGGGCGACGGCGAAGCCCTCCTGATGGCCCACTTCGATCGCCGTGCGCACGTCGTGTTCCTTGATGTCCCACACGGTTTCCGGATGTCCCCAACCCATCCAGTTGAGGTCGTATTCGGCCGCATCCGCCACCTGCTTGACCCGGCGCACCAAGAGCCGCACGTCGTTGCTGGCGAACATTTCGCCGATGTCCGGCGGGCGCGGCAGGTCTTGGATCAAGGTCTGCGGCCGCGGGCCTTGGGCCGGCGCCGTCTTGGGCGCGAGCGCGAACGTCGGCGTCGGGTTGGTCGCCACCATGCCGTAGGCCGCGGACCGCACGTGGGTCTCGACGAGCCGCACCTTCGCCGTGAACACGCCAGCGGCCCAGGCGCCGAACCGGGTCTGGTTGGATTGCACCGCGGCCTTCCAAACGGCCTGCATGAACGCGGCGTTGCGATAGCTCCCGCGCGTCTCCCAGTCGTGCAAGGTCAAGCGCGGATTGTTGACCTCGTTGCCCGATTCCCGATAGTCCAGCCCGTTGACGAACAGCCGCATTTCCGCGTTGCTGCGCCCCGAATTGAACCCGCGCCAACTGGCCGTGATGCGATTGGTCGCCCCCGCCAGCAAGTAGCCGCCTGCCACGAGATTGGTGTGCTGGATGCGATGCGGAACGCCCGCGGCGTCGAGCATCAGGAAGTTGAGCGCGTCGTCCTGCACGTAGAGATGGATTTCGCCGCCCGGATTGGAGTCGTCGAACCGCGCCAGATATTGCGGCGCTTCGACCGGCGTCCAGCCTTCCGGCACGAATTGCAGGTCGAGGGAACCTTCCGCCGAGGCGGCCGCGGCGTTCGTGCGCGGGTCCTGCGTCGCCAGATAGGCGGACAAGTTGTTCGTGCCGTCGCCGTTGGCGTCGCCTTGCGCGTCGAACAGCTCCTGCAATTGCGCCGGCGTCAAGGCCGTGCCGTAGATGCGGAAATCGTCCACCTTGCCCCGCCACCACGAATCGGCCTCGTTGACGTGTCCCCGGCCGATGCGGATTTCGGCGTTCGTCGCCGCCGCGAAGGGATTGGCTTCCTCGCTCCACAGGCACCCGTCCACGTACAATTGCGTGTTCGACGCGCTTTGGACCAGGGCGACGTGCGTCCAACGGCCCTGCCAGCGTTCCCGCCACCAGCCCAGCGTCGTTTCCGTCGTGTCCAGCTCGGGATGCCCCACCCAGGCGATCAGCGCATCGGCCGCCGCGTAGACCCGCAGCAAATAACCCGGCCAACGCGCCCCGCCCAGCCAACGGCCGTCCGAAAAGATCGTGGGATACTGCGCCGCGGAATCCGCATCCTGCCAGACCCAGGCGCAAACCGTGAACGGCGCGCTCGTGACGACCGCTCCCTGCGCCTGCGGAATCGCCACGTAGGAACTGGCGCCGTCCAACCACAACGCGCCGCCGCTGACGCCGTTGGTCCAACGACTGTTCGCCGCGGCGCGGATTTCGCCGGGATAATCGGCGGACGCCGCATCGACCAGCGACGTGCCCGCGCCTTCGTCGAACTGCAGCCAGCAGCGCAAATCCAGATCGGTGCCCAGGCCCGACAGCGGATTGAACGCGTAGTCCACTTCCCAGCCGTCCGGCAACCCGTCGGCGTCGGTGTCGGCGTCCACCGGATCGGTGCCCAGCGGCAATTCCGCATCGTCGTCCAATAAGTCGCCGTCTGTGTCCGATTTCCGCGGATCCGTGCCCAAGTTGTATTCCTGCAGATTGGTCAAGTGGTCGCCGTCCGGATCGCCGCTCGCTCCGTCGTCTCCCGTGCCCGACCACGGCTCCACGCCGCCGGCCAAGTCCCATGGATCGGGCAGGCCATCGCCGTCCGTGTCGCCGTTCAGGGGATTCGTGCCCTGCGCGACTTCGACGCCATCCGACACGCCGTCGTCGTCGGAATCCGCGTCGAACGGATCGGTGCCCTGCGCAATTTCCCCGTCGTCTTCCAGGTTGTCGCCGTCTGGATCGGAGGCCTGCGGATCCGTCCCGTAGGTTTGCTCCTGCAAGTTGGTCAACCGATCGCCGTCCGGGTCCTCGGCGGCATCGTCCGCCAGCGGATCCAAGCCGTTGGCCACTTCCCAAGCGTCGGCCAAACCGTCGGCGTCCGTGTCCGCCGCCAGCGGATCGGTTCCATGGATTTCCGTTTCCACCCAATCCGACAGTCCGTCGTCGTCCGAATCCGCGTCGCGCGGATCGGTGCCCAGCGTCCATTCGTCGCCGTTGTCCAAACCGTCGCCATCCGCATCGCCGGCCCATTCGTTGGCCAAGGCCAGTTCGTTCGTGCCGAGCGCGGAACGGAAAATGCGCACGTCGTCGAGCGCGCCTTGCCAGAACGCCACGTCCGCGTTCACATGCCCGCGGCCGATCCACAGCTCCGGCTGCCGTTGCGCCGCGAAACCGTTCGTCGCCGCCGCCACTTCCCGTCCGTCCACGTACAGCCGCGCCGTCGTCCCATCGTGCGCCAGCGCCACGTCCACCCACCGGCCGACGTGGCGGTAAGTCCAATTCGTCGCCGCCACGCCGCCGATCGCGGCGTTCGTGTCGCCGGCGTAGCCCACCAAGAGGTCGCTCGCGCGTTCCCTGCGGAGCTGATATCCCGGCCATCGGCTCCCGGCCAGCAGCGTCCCGTCCGAAATCACCGTCGGATACAGCCCCGTGCCCCCGCCCTCCTGCCACACCGTCGCCGCCACCGTGAACGGCGCACCCGTCACCACGCAGGTCTCGCCCGGATCGCGCAGCCCGATCGATCCCGCTTGGCTGACTGCCACGTAGTCGTTCGTTCCGTCGCACCACAGCGCGCCGCCCGCCCGCCCCGCAACCCAGTGCGACGGCGCTCCGTTCCGCAACGTGCCCGCCCAATTCGCCGCCACCCGGTTCGATGCGACCGTGCCGGCGCCATCGTCGAACGCCCACCACGCGACCAATCCGTAGGACCGGCCGCCGTCCGACAACGGATCGAAGGCATGGGCCAACTCCCATCCGTCCGGCAGCCCGTCTTCGTCCGTGTCGGCGGCCAGCGGATTCGTCCCATGCGTCATCGCTTCCGCGAAATCGCTCAGTCCGTCGTCGTCCGTGTCCGCGTCC
>CAYTEK010000136.1:0-7336 GCA_964436715.1 uncultured Verrucomicrobiota bacterium
TGCTCGAAAATCGCTGGGAGGACGCGCTGCAGCTGGTGCTGACCACGTGCCCGTATCCGGAGATCACGGGGCGGATCTGCCCGGCGCTGTGCGAGGGTTCGTGCTGCAACGCGAAGGACAGCGACGCGGTGGCGATCCGCCAGATCGAGCGCGAGATCGCCGACCGGGCGTTCGCCGAAGGGCGCATGCTGCCGCGGCCCGTGCTGCCGCGCAACGGGCTGAAGGTGGCGGTGGTGGGCAGCGGACCGACGGGCCTGGCGGCGGCGTCCGACCTGAATCTGTGGGGCTTCGACGTGACGGTCTACGAAAGCGCGAAGCACGCGGGCGGGCTGCTGCGCTACGGGATTCCGGACTTCAAGCTCGAGAAGTGGATGGTGGAGCGGCGGATCGACCTGGTCCGGCAGGAGGGCGTGCGCTTCGAGTGCGGCGTGCAGGTGGGGGCGGACGTGTCCATGGACTACCTGCGGCGGAAATTCGACGGCGTGCTGCTGGCGTGCGGCGCGCGCGAACCGCGCGACCTGAAGGTGCCGGGCCGCGAGCTGAAGGGCATCCATTTCGCGCTCGATTTCCTGACGCGCCAGAACCAGGTGCTCGGCGGCGAATGGACCGACGTGGGCGGCGAGTGGTCGGCCAAGGGGCGCGACGTCGTCGTGATCGGCGGCGGCGACACGGGCAGCGACTGCGTGGGCACCTCGGTGCGCCACGGCGCGAAGAGCGTCACGCAGATCGAAATCTTGCCGAAGCCGCCGGCGCCGCGCGCGGGCGACAATCCGTGGCCGGACTGGCCGCGCATCCTGCGTTCGTCCAGCAGCCACCACGAAGGCTGCGAGCGGATTTTCGCCACGAACACGCTGGCGTTCGAGGGCGATGAAGCGGGTCGGGTCTACGGCATCCGCTGCGTGCAGGTCGAGTGGAAAGGCCGCCAACCGGTGGCCAAGCCGGGGACGGAATTTTTCCAGAAGGCGGATCTGGTGCTGCTGGCGATGGGCTTCACGGGTCCGGAAAAAGGCGCGCCTTCCGCGGACGGCTTGAAAAACGTCTGGACCGCCGGCGACATGGCCACCGGCCCCTCGCTGGTGGTGTGGGCTGCCGCGCGCGGCCACGAAGCCGCCCGCCAAATCGCGGCCGCCCTGCGGGCGCCGGTCAAGGCCTGAGGACCTCGAGCCAGCTACGAATTACGCGAATTACGCGAAAAGAAAACCGGAGTCGGCGCGCTTCATTTTCGAAGCGAAAGTAGCAGCTTCTTCCAATAACGTCGGCGATCCATTGGCGGGATCCGGAAACGTCGCGGCGCTGAAAATCATTTCAATCCAAACCGGCGCAGGGAGAAGCGCGGCTTTGCCGCGGCTTCTCCCGATTCTTGGCATGGGGCTTGCTCAGTTCTTCTTCAAATCGAAAGTGCGCCGCATGCAAGCGGAGCAAAACGAAAAGGAGACGAAGCAATGAAGAAAATGCTGGGACTTGGGTTGGTCGGAATGCTGGCCATGGCCGCGGCGGCCGGGGCGGAAATCGAGACGGGCGTGGCGGTGGACGTGCCGGTGGTGTCGGCGTACGTGTGGCGCGGGCAGGTGCTGAACGACGAGGCGGTGGCGCAGCCGGGGTTGACCGGCACCATCGGCGGTTTCGCGGTGAACGCCTGGTCGAGCATGGACCTGACGGACACCCAGGACAGTTCCGGCGAGTTCGACGAAATGGATTGGACGGTTTCGTATTCGAAGACCGTGGGCAAGTTCGAGCTGGGCGCGGGCGTCGTGCAGTACACGTTCCCGAACTCGACGCTCGCAACCGAGGCCGACGACGGAACGACGACCGTGGAAGATTATCCGGGCACGGTGGAAGTGTTCGCGTCCGTGGGCGTGGACGTGGTGTTGGCGCCGGCTTTGACGGTGTCCTACGATGTCGATGAAATCGAAGGTCTCTACGCGGTGGCGTCGGTCGGGCACTCCTTCGAGCTGATGGACAAGGTCGGCCTGGACCTGAAGGCTGCGCTGGGCTTCGGCGACGCGGATTACAACGCGGGCTATTTCGGATTGGACGACGCGGCGCTGAACGACCTGGTGCTGGGCGCCGCGCTGCCGATCGCGGTGACGGAAAACCTCAGCCTGACGCCGTCGCTCAGCTACATGCTGCTGCCGGATTCCGATCTGGAAGACGCGGCGGAAGCGACGTACGGCGAGAAGGACAGCGTCTACGGCGGCGCGACCTTGAGCTTGGCGTTCTGATCCGCGCGGAATTCCGCGATGCACGCTCCGCGGCGCTCCGGCGCCGCGGAGTTTTCAGTCTGGGAATCAATATCCAATATCCAATGTCCAATATCCAATCATCAAGTGGACGCCGAAATCATCCGGCCGTTGATTGGCGCCGCGCGAGGGCGGCGCCGACGAATTCGCGGAAGAGGGGGTGGGGCTGCAGCGGCTGCGATTTAAGTTCGGGGTGGAACTGGACGGCGACGAACCAGGGATGGGAGGGCACTTCGACCATCTCGACGAGGTGGCCGTCGGGCGAGAGGCCGGAGAGGACGAGGCCGGCGGCTTCGAGCTGCGCGCGGTAGCGGTTGTTGACTTCGTAGCGGTGGCGATGGCGTTCGGAAATGTTTTCCGCGCCGTAGATCCGGGCGGCGAGGCTGCCGGATTTCAGAGCGCAGGGCCAGGCGCCGAGGCGCATGCTGCCGCCGAGATCGACGACTTTCTCCTGTTCTTCCATGAGGCAGACGACGGGGTGGGGCGTGGCGGGCTCGATTTCGGTGGAGTGGGCGCCGGCAAGGCCGGCGACGTGGCGGGCGTATTCGATGACCGCGCACTGGAGGCCGAGGCAGATGCCGAAGAACGGCACGCCGTTTTCGCGGGCGTAGCGGATGGCGGCGATCTTGCCTTCGGTGCCGCGCTTGCCGAAGCCGCCGGGCACGAGGATGCCGTCGATCTGCTTCAGTTCGTCGGGGATTTTCCCGTCCTCGATGTCTTCGGCCGAAATCCGGACGATCTCGACCGCCTGGCGGTGGGCGGCGCCGCCGTGGCGGAGGGCTTCATGCAGGGATTTGTAGGCGTCGGGCAGTTCGGAATACTTGCCGACGACGCCGATCTTGACGGTGCCTTCGGGGCGGACGAGGGCTTCGACCATGGTTTTCCAGGGGCCGAGCTTGGCGCCGGGGCGGGCGAGGCGGAAATGGACGAGGATGATCTCGTCGAGGCCCTGCTCGGCGAGCACGAGGGGCACTTCGTAGATCGTGTGGCGGACGTCGATCTCCTCGATGACCGCGTGGACGGGGACGTTGCAGAAGAGCGAGAGCTTGCGGCGCAGGTCCTCGCCGATGGGCGTTTCGGAGCGGCAGACGAGGGCGTCGGGGATGATGCCGATCTCGCGCAGCTTGGCGACGGACTGCTGGCTGGGCTTGGTCTTGAGTTCGCCGGCGGCGCGGATGAAGGGCAGGTAGGTCATGTGGACGTACATGACGTTGTCGCGGCCTTCCTCGAGCCCGATCTGGCGGATGGCTTCGAGGAACGTCAGGCCCTCGATGTCGCCGACGGTGCCGCCGATCTCGACCACGACGACGTCGACGTCCGGCGCGGCGAGGGCGCGGACGCGGCGTTTGCTCTCGTCGGTGATGTGGGGGATCATCGGGATGGTGTGGCCGAGGTAGTCGCCGCGGCGTTCCTTCTGGAGGACGTCCCAGTAGATGCGGCCGGAGGAGACCGAAGAGGCTCGGGAGGTGGGTTGGCCGGTGAAGCGCTCGTAGTGGCCGAGGTCGAGGTCGGTTTCGGCGCCGTCGTCGGTGACGTAGACCTCGCCGTGCTGGTAGGGGCTCATGGTGCCGGGGTCCACGTTGAGGTAGGGGTCCATCTTGAGCATGCGGATGCGCAGGCCGCGGGCGATGAGCAAGCGCCCGATGGAGGCGGCGGTGATGCCCTTGCCGAGCGAGGAAACCACGCCGCCGGTCACAAAAATATATTTCGCCATATCATTCCTTTGCGAGTGGCAGGTCCGGGTCGCTTACACTTCCACCAGATCCCGGGTCGGGAACAGGGGGTCGCTGGTGACGTTGATTCCCAGCCGTTTCAGCCCGGCTTCATCCCCGGGCGTCGGGATGTGCGTGGAATGCAGCTCGGTTCCCGAGAGCTCCTTCAGGCATTCCATGGCCGCCTGGGAGGAGGGGTTCGTCGTGGCGCTGATGCTCAGGGCCACCAGGGTTTCATCCAGGTTCATGCTTTCGGTCTTGCGCCCCAGGATGTCCCGCTTGAGGGTTCCGATGGATTGCGTCACGGAAGGCGGCAGGAGGTGGATCTTGTCCGGGATGCCCGCCAGATGCTTGATGGCGTTCAGGATGACGCTGGAGGCGGCATGCATGAGGGGGGAGTTCTTGCCCGTGATGAGGGTGCCATCGTGCAGTTCGAGCGCCGCGCCGCAGTAGATCCCCAGGTTGCCCTTGCCGCTGGCCGCCCCGGCGATGGCCGCCTGCCGGGCTGGCGGGACCACCCGCCGGTCTTCCGGACGCACGCCCAGCTCCTGCATCAACCGTTCCGTGCACTGGACGGCCGACTCGTCGGCCGAACCCATGGCATACTCGCAGGAGTAGCGGAAATAGCGGCGGATGACTTCCTGCTTGGCGGTTTCCCGGACCACGGCGTCATCGCAGATTCCGAACCCGGCGCGGTTGACGCCCATGTCGGTCGGGGACCGATAGGGGGTTCCGCCGCCGATCCGTTCCAGGATGCTCTTCACGACCGGGAAGACCTCGATGTCCCGGTTGTAGTTCACCGCCGCCTTTCCGTACGCCTCGAGGTGGAAGGGATCGATGAGGTTCACGTCGTGGAGATCGGCCGTGGCGGCTTCATAGGCCGCGTTCACGGGGTGCTTCAGCGGGAGGTTCCAGATGGGGAACGTCTCGAACTTGGAGTACCCGGCTTTGCGGCCCTTCTGGTGTTCGCGATAGAGCATGGTGAGGCAGGTGGCCAGCTTGCCGCTGCCGGGGCCGGGGCCGGTGACCACCACCAGGGGCCGGGTGGTTTCAATGGCCGGATTGGCGCCGTATCCGGCGTCGCTGACGATCAAGTCGACGTTGGAGGGATAGCCCTTGGTGGCCCGGTGGAGATAGACGCGCAGGCCGCGCCGCTCGAGCTTGTTCTTGAACTGCTCGGCGGCGGGTTGGGTGTCGTACCGGGTGATCACCACGGCGGTGACGTTCACGTCCCAGTCGTGGAGGTCGTCGATGAGCTTCATGGCGTCGGTGTCGTAGGAGATGCCGAAGTCCGCGCGCATCTTCTTGCGTTCGATGTCGCCGGCGTAGATGCAGAGGATCACCTCGGCCTTGTCCTTGAGCTGGTGGAGGAGCCGCATCTTCACGTTGGGGTCGTAGCCGGGAAGCACCCGGGCGGCATGGTAGTCGAAGAGCAGCTTGCCGCCGAACTCCAGGTAGAGCTTGTCGCATTGGTTGACCCGCTCGAGAATGCAGGCGGTTTGTTCGCGGAGATACAGTTCGTTGTCGAATCCGATCGCTTTGCTCATGTCCAAATCCTTCCGATGTGCGGAGCGGGATGTCCCATCCCCTCCCCGGCGGCGAAAGCCGGCGCCTTCCGGACAATCCCCGGAAAGGGAGACCCGTGGCTGACCCGCCTGAATGGGAGGCCAGAATAGCCTGTGGATCCGCGGCCGGCAAGACATATCGGCGCGGCGCGGCGGGCGCAAAAAACGGGCCGCGCGGAAGCGCGGCGCCGCAGGGCGAACGGCGGCTACTTCCGTTCGGTCCGGAACTTGCCTTTGACGTTCTTCACGTAGAACCCGCCCTTGGACTCGGCGGCGAGCAGGTCGTCGTACAGTTCTTGCGGCACGTCCTGGTAGAGATAGACGTCGGAGCTGTTTTTCATCTGGATGGCGAGCACCTTGGCCTGGGCGTCGTAGCCGACTTTGTCGAGGAAGGACGACGAAACGGATTTCATCTCGATGTCCGCGGCGACGGCGACGGCGGCGAACAGAACCAAGCCAGCGAGAACCAGCGCAAGTTTTTTCATGGTCGATCTCCTCTTGAATTGTCCGAAGTTTATCACGTGCCCGGCGGCGGTTCAAGAGGCGCGGGCGCGGCGCGGAAGAGGGCGGGATCGCCGAGCGGCTTGAGGGCGGCGAGAGCCAGGATCTGGCCGCGCTCGAGGTGGCGCAAGCCCTTGCGGCCGGCGACGTCGAAATCGCGGTGCAGGAGCTGGAGGCGCCGAACCGGACCGTCGGAACAGCAAGCGGGGCAAAGGGTTTGGCCCTTCGCGTGCGTCGGCGAACCGACGACGCGGGCGCGCAACGTCGCCGTCCCGGCGGGAGGCGTCGGGGATAGGACGAGAAACGAATAGGCGAGATGGCGCAGGTCGCGGTGCAGCACCGAGTTGAGGATCTGGAGGGATTGCGGCAGCTTCCAGGTGCGGACGTCGTGGCAAGGTTCGCCGAGCGGACACGCTTGCTCGTGCGGGCACGGCGCGAGGACGTGCAGGCCGAAATCGCGCAGGGCGGCGGCGCGCAGATCGCGCATGAAATCGCCCTCGGCGCGGACGAGCGGTTCGCAGACGATCAGGCGGCCGCCGGGCGCGAGGCTGCGGGCGGCGCGGCCGAGCAACGCGCGGCGGCCGTCGAGCGGAAGTTCGTTGAGGACGTAGTGCAGCAAAACGACGTCGTATTTGTCCGCATCGGGTGAGAATTCGGCGAGCGACGCGCAATTCGTGCGGAGCGTGGCGTCGGGCCAGCGGGCGCGGCGCAGATCGGTGAACAGGTCGTGCAGGCAGCGCAGCGCGGCGCGCGAATGGTCCCAGGCCGTCAGCGCGACGGGTCGCCGGCCGAGCTGGTCGAGCAGCGCCCAGGCGGCGGCGCCGGTGCCGGCGCCGAGCTCGAGAACGCGCAGCGGCCGCGCGGTTTCGGGAAAGGGCGGCAGCTCGGCGAGGATCGCGGCGAGGCGGGCATGGGTCTGCGGCGCGAAGTAGAGCGAGTAGGCGGCGCAGGCGCGGGTGTCGCGCAGGTAGGGCGCCACGTCCGCGTCGGCCGGGCGCGCGACGGTGAAGCGGTCGGCGAGGCGCCGGACGGCCGGCAGCAGGCGGTGGAGGGCGTCGCGCGGGGCGGGGCCGCGGGTTTCGGCTTGGGCGACGCGGATCCAATGGGCTTCGAGCTCGGCGGGATAGCTGGGGCTGGACATGCTAGGCTTTCGGGTGCGGGAGGAAGTGCTGGTAGCCGCTGGGGCGGAACGGCGCGGAAACGCCGGTGGGCAGGACGAGGGTGCGCCGTTTCGGATCGGCGAGGATTTCGCCGATGCAGGTGGCCGGCAGCCGCGGGAATTTCCGTTGCCAGGCGGCCGCGAAGCGCGCGCGGTTTC
>CAYTEK010000137.1:0-6536 GCA_964436715.1 uncultured Verrucomicrobiota bacterium
GGCGCCGCCGCGCCTGCGGCGTGCTGACGACCGTCGAAGCCGGCGAGCTTTGCCCCGTCGGCCCCACCGCCCGCGCGTCCGGCATCAAGAAGGACGTCCGCATCGACCATCCCTACGCCGCCTACGCGGACATCGAGCTGGAGTACATGACGCCCGACGTCCTGACCGGCGAAGTGCGCGGCGACGTCTACGACCGCATCGTCACGCGCCTCCTCGAGGTCAAGCAGTCCATCGGCATCGTCCGCCAGCTCCTGGCCATGCTGCCCGACGGTCCCCTGCTTGCGATCCCCAAGCCCGCCGTCCTGCTGGCCAAGCTCAAGGGCGCCGCCGGCGAAGCCGTCGGCCGCCACGAAGCTCCCCGCGGCGAAGTCATGCACTACGTCCGCCTCGAAGCCGGCAAGGACGAACCCGCCGCCTGGAAGGTCAAGGCCTCGTCCTACTCGAACTATCTGTCCTGGATTCCCATGATGGAAGGCGAACAGATCGCCGACATTCCCATCATCGCCGCGTCCATCGATCCCTGCATTTCCTGCACCGACCGCGTGGCCCTCGTCCGGCCGGACTCGCGCCGGATTTTGACCAAGGAAGAACTGCACCGCCTGTCCGTCGAGAAAACTCGCCGCATCCAGGCCGCGCTTGCGAAACGGGGAAATCCATGAACGCCTCCCTCCTGCTCGCGACCGTCGTCGGCACCCTCGGCCTGGCCCGCTTGGGCCTCTTCGGCGGCGTGTGGTTCACCGGCGTCGCCCGCGTCCTCGCCGGCCGCCTGCAGGCGCGCATCGGCCCGCCCGTCCGCCAGCCGTTCATCGATCTGGCCAAGCTGCTGATCAAGCAGAACGTCGTGCCCGCCAACGCCATTCCCTGGCTCTTCAACGGCGCGCCGCTGCTCGCGCTGGCTTCCGCCATCACCATTTTGCTCTACATCCCCATGGCCGCGCTGCCGGGCCTGCCCGTGCTGGGCCTCCAGGGCGATCTCGTCCTGATCATGTACCTGCTGCTCATTCCCGGCCTCGCCATGGTCGCCGGCGGACTTGCTTCCGGCTCGCCCTACGCCACCATCGGCGCCCAGCGCGAGATGGTCACCATGATCGCCTACGAGCTGCCGCTCGCCGCCACCGTCATCGCCTTCGCCTGGAAGCTCGCGCAGCTGGGCGCCCTCCATCCCTTCTCGCTGGCGGCCGTCGCCGCCACCCCCATCTGGACCGTCGTCGGCCCCATCGGCTTCGTGGGCCTGCTCCTCCTGCTCGCCACGCTGCTCCTCGTCGTCCCCGGCGAACTCGGCCGCATCCCCTTCGACACCCCGGAGGCCGAAACCGAAATCGCCGGCGGCCTGCTCGTCGAATATTCCGGCCGCAACCTCGCCCTCTTTTCCCTCTCGCTGGCCGTCAAGACCATCGTCGCGACGGCCCTCGTCGTCGCGCTCTTCTTCCCCTGGAACTTCACCGACTTCGTCGCGCTCGGCGGCGCCCCCGCTTTCGCCGCCGCCGCCAACGCCGCCTTTTTCCTCCTCAAGCTGCTCGTCGTGCTGTTCTTCTCCGTCACGCTCGTCCGGATTTCCGTCGCCCGTTTCCGGATCACGCAGGTCGTCGACGTCTACTGGAAAATCCTGGGCGCCCTCTCGCTCGTCGGCCTGCTCCTCGTCATGGTCGATGCCCACGTCCGCTGAAGGAGAACCCGCCATGTCCTTCCCCATGATCCCCGAACTGCTCGGCCGCCTCTTCCGGAAGCCGAACACCAACCCCTTCCCCGCCGCCCAGCTCCCGCCCACCGTCACCGGCCTCCTCGAAAAGGTCGGCAAAGGCGAGGCCGCCCTGAATCCCCCCGTCCCGGTCCCCGCCAAGCTGCGCGGCAAGATGACCTACGTCCGCGAGACCTGCATCGGCTGCAAGCTCTGCATCAAGGTCTGCCCCGCGCATGCCATCGACTTCATCGAAAGCACCAAGAAGATCCGCATCTTCGTTTCCCAGTGCATCCAGTGCGGCCAGTGCACCGAAGTCTGCCCCAAGAATTGCCTCGCGCTCTCCGAGGAGTTTCTCAACGCCTCCCACGACCGCTACGCCGACGCCCTCGTCGTGGATTAGGCGCCGCTCGTTCCCCTCATCGGTCCGTCTTCCACAAGCCGCCCAGCGGATCGTTTTTCGGCAGCGGACCGCCGGCTTCGTCCACCAGCGTTCCGTCGCGGACCAGCAGCCAAACCTCCCGGCCGTCCGGTCCCGCGCATTGGTACCAGCCCCGGCGCTCTTGCAGGAATTTCAGCCGCGCGCCTTTCTTGACCGCGGGCCGCGGCCAGAAGGTCCACAGCGTCGGCCGCGCGAACAGCCGCGTTTTCTTCCGTTCGGCCCGCACCCAAACCGCGCCGGCGGCCCGGCCGGACGGCAGCGTGCGCACCATGCTGCGGTAGGTCTTGAACGCCAGCACGTCCAGCGCCTCGCCGAACGAATTCCGCCAGACGTCGAACAGGGCCATGGGCACGCTCAGCGGATCGATGGTCAACGGCAGAAACACGTCGCGGGCCCGGTAGTCGGCGCTCCACAGCAGCGCGTCGTCCCGCGTGGATCGCAGTTCCAGATGCGTGGCGAGGCCGATGGAGGAAAATGCCACGGCGTAGAGCCGGCCGTAGCCGCGCGTGAGCCCCAGCACGTAGGCGTCCGCGTCCAGGTCCTCCGTGGCCGTCCGCACCCACGACCGGAACGTCTCCGCGTCGCGATTGTCCCGCTGCAGCATCGTTTTGAGATCCAGGAAGCTGGTGAGCCCCACCACGTCCAGCTTCCGGACGACGTCCGCAAACTGGCGCAGATGCCCGCGCGCATGCGGCTTTTCTTCCGGCAGCAGCTTGCGGTCCAGCGTCTGGAGATCCACGTCTTCGAAATCCCGCGCGCTGAAGTGCTGGTAGAAGGCGATGCGGCACACCTGCGCGTTTTCCAGGTTCTTCTCCTTGAGCGAGCGGGCGGCGAAGGGCAGCACCGCCACGCGGCGCGGCGAACGCGCGTAGTAATCCGGCGTGACGACGTAGTCCGGCGCGTCGAAACGCACGCGGTACGCCTCGTAGCTCGAACAACCGCCCGTCGCAAGCAGCAGCAGGACCCCCGTCGCGAGCGCGCCTGCCGTTGAACGCATCCTGGCCATTGCTCGCAAGCATAGGCCCCCCCGCCGACGCCGACAAGCCCGATCCGGCCCGAACCGCGCTACCAGCTCAGCACGCAGTTCGTGCGGTACGTGCCGCACACCACCAACAAGTCGCGGGGCTGGATCGTGGGCACTTCGATCTGCAACAGCTTGCTGCCCGAATTGGCGGCGATCTCGATCGGCCGGCTGATCAACGCCTTTCGCTTGGCGTCGCGCACGGTGGCCGTGGCGGATTGCGCCTGGGCCGTGAGGTTCTTGATCGAAAAGGAAATCCGATAGACGCTGTCCGGCATCGTTTCGGCCTGCAGATTGGCGACTTCGACCAGCGTCGGCCCTTGGCTTTCGGGTTCCGCGGCCTGCTCCTTGAGCGCCTTCTGCGCCGCCCGGTCCCGCGCGTATTTCCAGCCCGCGACGGGATCGTAGTTGTATTTCTGCCGCACCTCTTCCGGCAGCGCGAGGAAGCCCACCTTGGACGTGCCGCCGGCGTGCCGGAAGGTCAATCCGTCCGGCTCTTCGAGCAGGATTTCCACGTTGCGGAAAATCTGGCCGTAGGCGGTCACCAGGTCGTTGGCGCCCGGCGCCGGATCCGGCGCCGGCGTCGCCGCGCGGTATTTCTCCTGCACCGTCTGGGGCAGCGCCGCAAAGCTCACCCGGGCCATGCCGGTGTCGTGGGCGATGAGAATCGCATCCTCCGCGACTTCCTTCAGCAACACGTTGCGATAGATCTCGCCGGACAGCGTCTCGAGGTCGTTGGGCCCCGCCGGCTCCTGCTGTTCGCCCGCCAGGCGGCTCGCGGGCACCGGAGACAGCGACAGCCCCTTGTAGTATCCGCGCAGTTCCGCCGCCACTTCGCTGTAGGGAACCAAGTTGGTTCCACCGTCGTGGCGGATGGCATATCCGTCGCGATCGTAGCTGCTGACCACGACGTTGCTGTACGTCGTCCCGCTTAGCGTCTTCATGTCTTCCGCCGGCGCGGCAAGCGCCGCGCCCCAGATCACGCCCACCATTGCCCATCCGATTCTCATGCCGTTCCTCTCGCTGCCGAAATCGCCGCGCCGACTCCCCCAGCGGCGGAACCGGCCGCCCGCCGCATGGTGTTGATCAACTTCTACCAAAATCGGCCGGCCTTGCACCATGAAATACGCGCTTCATTCCGGCGACGCCAGGGCGGCATGCACCAGCCCCAACAGCACCGCGCAGGCCACGTCGGTGCGCAACGCGCGCGCCCCCCAGGACGCGCGCTCGAACCCATGCCGTTCCAGCAAGTCCACCTCGAACGGGGTCCACCCCCCCTCCGGACCCACCGCCAGCAGCACGCGCCCCGCCGCCGGCAGCGCCGCCAGCTTCTCCCGCGGAAACGTCCCCGCCCCCGGATGCGCCACCAGCCGCACCGCATGGGGACCGAACCCCTCCAGTTCGTCCTCCACCAGCTTCTTGAATTGCTTGTGGATGCTCACGGGCGGCAGACGCGTGTCGCGCGCCTGCTGCAAGCCCTCGATCAGCCCCGCCCGGACGTGCTCCGGTTCCAGAACGTGCGTGTCGAAATAGTTGCGCTCGGTTTTCCACGCATTGGAAACCAGGATCCGCCCCACGCCCAGCGAAGCCAGCACCGGCCAGAGCCGGTTCATGACCTTGGGCCGCGGCATCGCCAACAGCAAATCCACGCGCGGCAGCGGAGGTGGTGGCGCGGTCAGCGCGCATCTCAGCCGCAGCTGCGCGGCGTCCTCCAGGATCGCGGCCGTGCCCATGGCGCCATCCACGACGCCCACGCGGATTTCTTCGCCCTCTGCGGCTTTCAGCACCTCGCGCACGTGTTGCGCGCGCTTGCCGGCCAGGACGGCCGTCCCATCGGCCTGGATCTCGTCCGATTCCAGCAGAATCAGATTCATCGGGATCCGGCTTCTACTTTTCGCGCATTTCGCGTTTTTCGTAGTTGTCGGCTGTCCGGCTGTTCAGGCCATCTGCACGTCGTGCTTGGCCTCGAACGCGGCGATTTCCGCCTCGTGCGCCAGCGTCAGGCCGATCGCGTCCAGGCCGCTCAGGAGCTTTTCCTTCACGTCCGGCGTGACGTCGAACTGGAAGACGCGTTCTTCGGCGCCGTGCACCGTCACCGTCTGCGCGGCGAGGTCCACCGTGGCTTCGAGCTTGCTGCCCTTGGCGGCCGCAAAAATCCAGTTCACTTCGTCCGTGGACAGCTCGATCACCAGCAGCCCGTTGCCGTAGCTGTTGTTCTTGAAGATGTCCGCGAAGCCCGGAATGAGTTTCTGCGCGTCGCCGCGCCGCGGCGCGATCACGGCCTTGAAGCCGTACTGCTGCACCGCCCAGACCGCGTGCTCGCGGCTCGAGCCGCAGCCGAAGTTGTTGCCCGTCACCAGCACCGAGGCGCCGGCGCGCAGCGGATCGTTCAGCTCGAACGCCGGATCGGGCGAACCGTCCTTTAGGTAGCGCCAGTCGAAGAACAGCGCCGGGCCGAAGCCCGTCCGTTCGATGGATTTCAGGAACTGCTTCGGTATGATCTGGTCGGTATCGACGTTGGCGCGCTCCAGCGTCGCCACCACGCCCCGGAATTTCTTGAAAGCTTCCATCTTACTTGCCTCCTTCGAGGAACTTGCGCACGTCCACGAAATGCCCCGCGACGGCCGCCGCGGCCGCCATGACCGGACTCACCAGATGCGTGCGCCCGCCCTGGCCCTGCCGGCCCTCGAAATTGCGGTTCGAGGTCGATGCCGCCCGCTGGCCCGGCTGGAGCCGGGCCGGAGTCATCGCCGGGCACCTGCTGCAGACCGGGGTCCCCCACTCGGCGCCGGCCGCGACGAAGATCTTGTCCAGCCCTTCGGCTTCGGCCTGCGCCTTCACGCGCGCCGAACCCGGCACCACGAGGGTCTGCACCTGCGGCGCGACCTTGCGGCCTTTCAGCACGCCCGCGGCCTCGCGCAGGTCCTCGATGCGCCCGTTCGTGCAGCTGCCGATGAACACCACGTCCACGGAGATCGAGGTCATCGGCGTGCCCGGCTTCAGGTCCATGTAGGCCAGCGCCTTTTCCACGTCGTTCGGCTGCACCGTCGGCACGTCGCGCGGCCCCGGCACCACCCCGTCGACGTCCACGATCATGCCCGGGCTCGTGCCCCAGCTGACCTGCGGCGCGAGCTTGGAAACGTCGATCGCGATTTCGCGGTCGAATTTCGCGCCCTCGTCGCTCTGCAGCGTCTTCCAGAAGGCGATGGATTTCTCCAGCGCCGCGCCGCGCGGCGCGTGCGGCTTGTCGCCGCTGGCGACGTATTCGAAGGTCGTCTCGTCGGGCGCGATCATGCCGGCGCGCGCGCCGGCTTCGATGGACATGTTGCAGATCGTAATGCGGCCCGCCATGTCCAGGGCCCGAATTGCCTCGCCCGCGTAATCCAGCCCCCGGC
>CAYTEK010000137.1:6546-7264 GCA_964436715.1 uncultured Verrucomicrobiota bacterium
CGTGCCGATCTCGCGGATCAGCCGCAGGATGAAGTCCTTGGCCGTGATCCATTTGCCCGGCCGGCCGGCGAAGGTCGCCCGCATCGAACGGCTCTTGCGCTGCCACAGCGTCTGGGTGGCCAGCACGTGCTCGACCTCGCTCGTGCCGATGCCGAACGCCAGCGCCCCGAACGCCCCGTGCGTGGCCGTGTGGGAGTCGCCACAGACGATCGTCAGCCCCGGCAGGGTCAGCCCCAGCTCGGGAGCCATGATGTGCACGACGCCGGTCGAGGGATCGCCGATCCCGTGCAGCTTCAGCCCGAATTCCCTGCAGTTGCGCTCCAGCGCATCGATCTGCGCCTTCGCGATCCGGTCCAGGATGTTCTGCGGATCGACGGTGGGCACGTTGTGGTCGATGGTCGCCACGTTCAGCCGGGGCCGGCGCACCTTGCGCCCCGCCAGCCGCAGCCCGTCGAACGCCTGCGGACTCGTCACTTCATGGACGAGCTGGCGGTCCACGTACAGCAGCGTCGAACCGTTCGACTCCTCGCGGACCACGTGCCGCGACCAAACTTTGTCATACAGGGTTGTGCTCATAAGACCCCGAACTATACGGGCCGCCGAAACCCCGCGCAAGCTTCCGGACCGGGTTTTTCTCTAAAAACCCTTGCATTGCCCCCCCCCGTCCCCGAGATTTCGCCGCGAGTTTTGGGTGTGCAAAACCGGAACGCAAGTTAGG
>CAYTEK010000138.1:0-7239 GCA_964436715.1 uncultured Verrucomicrobiota bacterium
CCTGCAACCGTAGAAAGCCCACTCATGTACGACATCCTCATCAAGAACGCGCAGCTTCGCCGCAAGGCCGGGCTCTGGAACGTCGCCATCGAAAAGGGCGTCGTTCAGAAGATCACGAAGCAGCCCATCCGCGGCAAGGCGGGCAAGGTCATCGACGCAGGCGGCAACCTCGTCACCGAGTCGTTCGTCAACACGCACCTGCATCTCTGCAAGGTCTACACGCTGGAAATGATGGATTCCCTCGCCCTGCGCGCCTACCACGGCGCCGACATGGGCGGCGCCATGACGGCCATCGAACTCCGCGCGCGTCAAGGCCAACTACGACGAAAAGGGGATCCTGCCCAACGTCCGCAAGGCCCTCAAGCTGGCCGCGCTCAACGGCAACCTGCACATCCGCGCCTTCGCCGACGTCGATTCCAAGGCCAAGCTGATCGGCCTGAAGGCCCTGCTCAAGGCCCGCAACGAGTTCAAGGGCATCGTCGACGTCCAGGTCGTCGCCTTCCCGCAGGACGGCGTCGTCCGCGAACCCGGCACCGTGGACCTGATGAAGGAAGCCATGGACCTCGGCGCCGACGTCGTCGGCGGCATCCCGTGGATCGAGTTCACGGAAAAGGACGAGCAGACCCACATCGACGAGATGCTGAAGCTGGCCATCGCCTACGACAAGGATATCTCCATGCTCGTGGACGACGCCGGCGACGCCACCTTGAAGACGCTGGAAATGCTCGCCGTGCGCACGCTCGAGGAAAACCGCGTCGGCCGTTCGCTCGCCCACCACGCGCGGGCGATGTGCCTCTATCCCACGCCCTACTTCAAGAAGATCGCCGCCCTGCTGCGCCAGGCCGGCATGGGCGTCGTGAGCGATCCGCACACCGGCCCCCTCCACGCCCGCGTGCAGGAACTGCTCGCGGAAGGCAATCTCGTCTGCCTCGGCCAGGACGACATTTCCGACGCCTATTATCCCTATGGCCAGAACAACATGCTCGAGGTCGCGTTCCTCGCCTCCCACCTGCTGTGGATGACCACCTATCCCGAGATGGAGACGCTCTACGACCTGATCACCGTCAACCCGGCCAAGTGCATCAACCTGCCGAAGTTCGAGCTGAAGGAAAAGGCCAACGCCAACCTCGTCGTGCTCGACGCGAAGAGCGTCTGCGAAGCCTTCCGCTACCACAAGGCGCCGCTGCACGTGATCTCCCACGGCAAGCTGCTCAAGCCCGCCGACCTGCGCGGTTGATTCCGCCGGCGGCGACGCGCGCGGACCGGTCTTTCCCGACCGGTCCGTTTTTCATTTTGGCCTCCGATGCGGTTCGGCGCCGCATGCGCACGTTCCGCGCGTCTGCCCCTGCGGCATTGACCCGCTCGCCCGCGCCTCGTAGGCTGGTTGGCGATGAAAAACGCAGCCTCGCCCAAAACGCGCCGCCCTCGGGAAACCATCCCATGAACCGCCTGCTCCTCGCCTTCGTCCTGCTGCTCCTGCCCGGCGTCGTGCGCGCACAGACCGACAAGTTGTGCTTCGTGCAATTCATCCATCCCGGGATCGAGCACGAACCGGATTCGTCGGCCGGCCGGTCGTGGAACGTCGAACCGCATCGCCGCAAGTTCCTGCGGCAGCCGGGCCGCCACCTCGCGGCGCTCGGCGGAACGCCCGTCGCGGCCGATCTGGTTTTCTGGGGCGAATACGAACCGCCCACGCGGCTGGTGCAAACCTACGCCGCGCCCGCCGCCGACGGGCCGCACTTCCTGTTCGCCCCGGCGCCGGTCCCGTTCCACCGCAACCAGCCGCCGCTCATGAACACCGACCCGTTCGTGTTCGGCGACCGATTTTTCTACAGCATCTGCAAGCAAAACAACCGAAAGGGGCCGACGGCCCTCCAGCGCCTCGCGCGCGGTTCGGTCGTCCTTTTCGGCTCCGGCCAAGGCCGCGCGCGCTTCGTCGTCGACACCGTGTTCGTCGTCGCCGATTACGTCGACTGGAATCTGTCCAACTACCGGGAAAAGCTGCGGGACGTCGTGCCGCCGGAATACTTCCACGCCACGCTCGAACCCATCGCCTACGAAATGCGGGTGCGCGATCTTTCGCCGTCGCAGACGTTCCGGCTGTACGTCGGCGCGACGTGCGACCGGCCCTGCGAAGGCATGTTCAGTTTCTTCCCGTGCCGGCCCGCGGCGGACGGCCAGGCGCAGGGTTTCGCCCGGCCGACGCTGCGGCGCGCCGGCATCGTCACCGACAACCTGACCCAGGGCCAGCGCCTGAATCCGCAGCCCGACGTCGCCGCGGTGCGGGCGTTGTGGAAAGACGTCGCCCGCCAAGTGCTCGATCAAGGTCTGCACCTCGGCGTCCACGCCGAGCTGCCGCGGCTCCCGCACCCGTAGAGCCGGCGCGCCGGCCGCGCCGAAACGCTTGACCGTTTTCCGGCGTGCGGCGCCGAAACGCATCGGCAGTTCGCGGTTCGCTTCTTGCCTTCGCGGGTCGCTCTTTGCCATAGTCGTTGTTTCGCATGATGCATCGTTCGTCCATTCGCGGATTCTGGCTTGCGGCGCTCGTGGCCGGCGCCGGCTGCGCCCATTCCGTTCCCCTGGAACAGACCCCGCTCACCCAAGACGCGGTGGATCGCTTCCTGGCCGGCGGGCGCGACGCGCGCAACTACGGCATCACCACCTATCGGGACGCGGCCGGCGACCGGTTCGAATTCGCCAATCGTCCCCATCCCGACCAAGCGACGCAGCTGGATTTCGTTTCGCCGAAAAACGCGCGGCTGCCCATCGTCGAGGTCGCCAGCGCCATCGCCGATCCGTTCCCGATGCTGCTGGACACCTCCGCGCGCCAATCCTGGGCGACGCTGGCCGCCGTCAAGGGCCTCGAATATCGGACGTTCGCGCCGCCGACGGGAGAATTTCCCGACCACGTCGTCGCGGAAATTCCGGGCTACGCCGGCGTGGGCAACAAGCTGATCTTCGACGAATTGCACGTGGAAAGCCCCATCTACTACGTGGCGCCCGCCGGCGGCGGACTCGGCGCCTTGGCGCGCATCGCCGGCCAGCCCGGTCTGGCGCCGGCCGCGGCGGCGGCGCGCGAAAAGTTGGCGAGCCGGATGCCGGTCGTCTGCGGCGCGGCGGCCCTGAAGGGATTTTCCTGGGTGCGCTTCGATTTCCCGGGCCGCTCGGTCCGGTTTTCCTCCAGCGGGCGCGCGTACACACCCGCCAACGCGGCGGCCGGCGCGGCCGACCTGCCGCTGTGGGATTGGCGCGGGCGGCCCGCCGTCGCGGCGACGCTCGGCGGCCAGCCGACGACGCTGATCCTCGACACGGGCGGCGATTTCGATCTCGCCCTGCCCGCCGACGCGCCGCCGGGCGAAGTGGACGGCGCGCTCGTTCTGGGCGCGCTGGAACTGAACGACGTCCGCCCCCGTTTCCACGGCGAACTGGGGCTGCCCGAATCGTTCCCCGCGCGCCTCGGCCTCGGCGTGCTGTCCCGCTACGCCGTCGCGCTCGATTTCAAGAACCGCCGCGTCTGGTTCGAAGACCCGGCGCGCGCCGCCGCCGCCGCGGCCGAAAGCTCTGCCGAAGACGATAATCCCGAACCGATCCACTATCGAGGAGTACGCCCATGACCATCGCCCCCCAAGCCAAGTCCGAATGGAAAGACGCCCACGTCCATCCGCCCGGATTCCGCGCGCGCCGCGGCCTCAACTGGTTCACCGTCGGCCTGCTCTACTCGATGTACTACATGTGCCGCTACAACTTCCGCTTCGCCGGCCCCGGCATGCGCGCGGAATTCCATTGGGACCCCCAGCAGATCGCCGACCTGGCGGGCTGGTTCTCCCTCGCCTACGGCACGGGACAGCTCGTCAACGGCCTTTTCAGCGACCGCATCGGCGGCCGGGCCACCATGCTGATCGGCGCCATCGGCTCGATCGTCATGAACCTGGTCATCGGATTCTCGCCGTGGACGTCGAGCTTTTCGGCGTTCGCGATCATGTGGATGATCAACGGCTACATCCAGGCCTGCGGCGCGCCGGGCATGGTCAAGACGAATGCGGCGTGGTTCAACCGCGACGAGCGCGGCGTCTTCGCCGGCATCTTCGGGTTCATGATCCAGTCCGGCCAGACGATGATCAGCCTGCTGGCGCCGATCATCCTCAACGGCTTCACGTTCTTGGCCTTCGTCGTGGGGCCGGGCGAGTGGCGCATGCTGTTCTGCCTCCCGCCGATCGGCGTGGCCCTCGTCGCGATCGCGTTCTACTTCATTTCGGCGCCCTCCCCGGACGAAGCCGGCTTTGAAAAGGCCATCCACGACGACGTGGACAACTCCGCCGGCACCACGGTGCCCATTCTGGAATCGTTCAAGTTCATCTTCCTGAATCCGCTGGTGTGGTTCTATGCGGTCGCCTACGCGTGCACCGGCGCGGTGCGGCACGCCTCCGACCAGTTGGCGCCGCTCTACTTCGAGGACGTGCTGGGCTTCAACATGAAGACCAACCTGCCGGAAATCGCCATCGGCACCTTGGCGCTGATCCCGATGGTGGCCGTCGCCGGCTCGGTATTTTCCGGCTGGGTCTCGGACCGCTTTTTCCGCGGCCACCGCTATCCCGTCGCGATGTTCCTGTACTTCATGGAATCCGTCGTGATCGCCGTGGCGGCGGTCGTCATGGCCTACAAGTTCATCGGCCCCTCCGCGGGCGGCATCCTGTTGGGCTGCCTGTTCCTGGTGCTGATCGCCATCACGGCCAACAGCACGCACTCCATCGTCGGCGCCGCCGCCCCGATGGACATCGGCGGCAAGAAGATGGCCGGTTTCGCCGCGGGCGTGATCGATTCCTTCCAGTACTACGGCGCCGCCATCGGCCTGTTCGTCACCGGCCGCCTGCTGCGGGTGTCCGACGGCAACTACACGTACATGTTCGGCATCATGATGTGCTTCGCCTTCTTCGGCGGCTGCGCCATGCTGGCCCTGCTCCTCCGCCAGAAGAACCGCCCCGCCGCCAGCCGCGGCGTGATCGCCTTCATGGTCCTGCTGGCCGTCGCGGCCATCGGCCTCGGCGTGCCGAAGTACCGCGAGCAAAAAGCCGCCCACGAAATACGCGTCGCGGCCGAAGAAGCCGCGGCGGCGGCCGAAGAGGCCGCCCATCCCACGGCCGCCACCGTCGTCAATCCCGCCAAATAACGGAGAGTCCCCATGACCATCGACACCGTCGTTGCCGTCTCGCCCTTCCAGCAGAAACTCAAGCGGTTCTGCGTCTGGATCGAAACCAAGTTCGAATGCCGCCTCGCTCGCGCCGTCTTCGCCGCGCGCATGGCGCTGGCCGTCGTCCTGTTCGGTGCGCTCCACGTGGCGCGCGCCCGCGGGTTCCTCGACGCCCATTGGCTCCTGGGCCTGGCGTCCTGGCTCCTCTTCGGCTGGGCGGCGTTTTGGTCCATTCTCCAGATCGTCCGCCGGTTCCACGATCTCGGCCGCACCGGCGGCCTGTTCTGGGCGGTTGCGATTCCCTTCTGGGCGTCGTGGCGCATCGCCGATCTTTTCCACGTCGTCGATCGGCCCGATCGCGGCTGGGCGTGGATCGTGCTGGCGCTCTTCTGCGCCTGGTCGATCGGGCTGACGCTCCAGCTCTTCCTGCGGCGCGGCACCGAAGGCCCCAACGGCTACGACGGACGCGAGTTCTACAAGAATCTGGAAAAACAATAGGCGCTCCCCGCCTCTCCGCGCGCCCGGCGAAACCCGCCGGGCGCTTTTCGTTGCGGCGGCCGCAGCGCCTCACAGGGCGTTCAGCAGATCCTGCAGTTCCCGCTGCACGGGCCGCGCCAGCAGTCGCTGGATGCGCGCCCGCTGGCCGGCGAGGACTTCCTCGCGAAGCGCGCCGGGTGCAATCAGCTGGTGCATCAGGCTGGCCAGTTCCTCGGGCCGCGCCTCGTCGAACGCGACGCCGGCGCCGTCCATGGCCTCCGGCACGCCGCCGACGTTCCGTGCCAGCACGGGCACGTTCTTGAACATCGCCTCGACCACCGGCAGGCAGTAGCCTTCGTGGCGGCTGGTCGTGGCGAACAGGTCCGCCCCTTCGTAGTACGCGACGAGCCCGGCCGGCGACGCGTAGCGCACGAAACTCACGGCCATCAGGTCCAATTCGGCGGCGAACATCCGCAACATCGCGAAATAGCGCGGGCAAGAGCGTTCGGACCCCACGAGAATCAGCTCGCTGCGGCGTTCGATCCGCTTGTGGTACCACGCGAAGGCTTCGATCAGTTCCTCCACGCACTTGTTCGGCGCCAGCCGCCCCACGAACAGGATTTTCTTCGATGGCGTCGCCAGCCCCTGCCGCACCACCGGATCCGGCGGCACGTCGAACGCCGGCGCCGAAAACAGCAGCGGCAGCACGCGCACGTCGCGCGCGCCCGCGGCGGCGAGTTCCGCCGCGTTGAAGGCGGAATCGGCCCAGACCGCGTCCGCGGCGCCCGCCACGGCCGCCAATTCCCGCCGCGCCGCCTCGAGTTGCGCGGCCACCTGCTCGTCGAATGCCCGGAAATACGAGGCCGGCGTGACGTTGTGGTAGATCGCGACCTTCGGCATGGCCGCCGCGCGGAACACGTCCGTCGCCGCGCTCTGGATGGAATAGTGGTAGATCAGGAGATCGCCCGGCGCCGGCCGGAATTCCTCCAGCGGCCGCACCGTGGCCCGGCAGTCGCGCGCCGTCCGTTCCGCCGGCACGTAGATTTCGGAGGCGGCGCCCAAGGCGCGGCACGCGTCGCGGATCGCGACGGCTTCCAGCGAAATGGCGTCGCCGGCGGCGAAGCCCGCCGCGAGCTGGTGGATGGCCCGGAACTTCATGGCGCGCCTTTCGCCCGGCCCTGCTCCAGATCCGCCACCCGGCGCTTCAAATCGGCCAATTCCCGATTCAGCCGGTCGCGCTGGAATTCCAGCGCGTTGATCTCCAGCTCGTTGATCAAGTTCTGCTGGATCGTCACGCGGTCGTGCTGATAGCGCAGCAGTTTCCACAGGACCGTCTTCAGCGCGACCGCCAGTTGGCCGCGCAGCCCGGGGCCCCGCGGAACGTAATAGTCCGTCGTCCGCACGCCATGCCGCATGCGCAACAGCTCGATGAAACGGCGGACGTAGTCGTCGAAATCCTGCGCCTCCTTGAGCCGCAGCGCGGAATGTTCCGGGGAAAGTGCGCCGATGCCGCCGGCCGCCCGCACGCGCGCGCCGGCGGCGACCGCGGCCTGGCCCACGTCGCCGCCGGCACC
>CAYTEK010000139.1:0-7118 GCA_964436715.1 uncultured Verrucomicrobiota bacterium
CCAACATCGTCAAGGCCGCCATCAACGACGAATTCGTCGAATGGGACGCGCCCATCCGCGACGGCGACCAAGTCACCCTCCTGCCGCCCTTCTCCGGCGGGTGAAGTTCCCTGCGGTTCGACGGCGCCGCCCCACCTCTTCGGCCATGAACAAGAAATCCGCTTCATCCCCGGCGCTCGCCGATCTGCCCAACGTCGGCGCCGTCGTCGCGCGCCTGCTCGGCGCCGCCGGCATCCGCACGCCCGGCGAACTGCGCCGCCTCGGCGCCGTCGGCGCCGCGCTGCGCATCCGCGCCATCCGGCCCGCCGATCCGCCGTGCCGGCGCATGCTCGCCGGACTGGCCGGCGCCATCCGCGGCGTGCGCGGCCACGCCCTCCCGCCGGCCGAACGCGAACGGCTTTGGCAGGCGTACCTCGCGCGCGTCCAGCGGAGTTGCCGTTGAACGTCCATTGTTTCCAGCACGTGCCCTTCGAAGGCCTCGGCGCCCTCGAGCCGCGCTTGAGCCGCGCCGGGTGCCACATCGGTTGCACGCGCTTCTTCGCCGACGCCCGCCTGCCGGATCCGGACGCCGTCGATTTCCTCGTCGTCCTGGGCGGTCCCATGAGCGTCAACGACGAAGCCGCCTGGCCGTGGCTCGTCGCGGAGAAGGAATTCATTCGCCGTTTCGTCGCGGCCGGCAAGCCGCTGCTCGGCATCTGCCTCGGCGCGCAACTGCTCGCCGGCGCGTTGGGCGCCCGCGTGGCGCCCCTGCGCGAAAAGGAAATCGGCTGGTTTCCCATCGCCGGCGCGCCGCACTCGAACGCCGCGGCGTTCCGCTTCCCCGCAACGGCCGCGGCCTTCCATTGGCACGGCGAAACCTTCGCCTTGCCGTCCGGCGCGGTCCACCTGGCCCGCAGCCGCGCCTGCGAAAACCAAGCCTTCCAGATCGGTCGCGCCATCGGCCTGCAGTTCCACCTCGAAACCACGCCCGCCACCGCCCGCGCGCTCGTCGAAAATGCCCGCGCGGATCTGGTTTCCGGCCCGTTTGTCCAAACCGAAGCCGAAATCCTCGCCGCGCCGCCGGAGACATACGCCGCCTTGCATCGCCGGCTGGACGACCTGCTGGCCCATTTGCTGGCGGACACCGGTTTGCGATTGTCTTGAACCGCGCGCTTCGCCATATTTCGCGCATGCGCATCGAAATCCGACCGCGTTTTGCCCTCTACATCGCCGGCGCTCTGTTCGGCCTGACCGGTTGCGTGCGCTTGCCCGTTGCGCCGTCTGCGCCCCAACCGCTTCCGCCGCCCGCACCGCCGCTCGTCGTTGCGCCGCCCGCGCCGCAACCGACTCCGCCGCCGCTCGTCCAACCGCCGCCGCCAACCGAACCGTCAACGCCCATCGACGTCCTGTTCGCCATCCAAGTGCGCCTCGACCGCGAGAATTTCGGCACGGGCGGCCTCGACGGCCGCTGGGGCGCCAAGAGCGAAAAAGCCCTTTCGGCCTGGCAGAAGAAACACGGCCGGCCGATCACCGGCCAGGTGGACGACGCCGTCGTCGCCGCGCTCGGCGACACCAACGGCGTGATGACCACCTATGCCGTTTCCGCCGCCGACCACGCCGCGCTCACGCCCTATCCCTCGTCGTGGCTCGCCCGCTCGCAGCAGGAACGCATGGGCTACTCGTCCATCGAGGAAATGCTCGCCGAAAAATTCCACGTCTACCGCGCCACCCTGCGCCGCTTGAATCCGGACGCGGCCTGGCCGGATCCGCCGGCCGGAACCGTCGTCGCCGTGCCGGACGTGGCGGCCAAGCGGCTGCCGCCGCTGTCCAAGATCGAAATCCGCCTGGAAGCGCGCACCCTGCGTGCCTACGACACGAACGGGCTGCTGGTCGCGCATTTTCCCTGTTCCATCGCGGCCGACAAGGCCAAGCGGCCCGCGGGCGAAACCCTGCGCGTCGTGCTGTGGGCGGAAGAACCGGATTACACCTTCGATCCGGAGCTGTTCGCCGACGATCCCCGGGCCGCCGCCATCGGCAAGCGGCTGCGCATTCCGCCCGGCCCCAACAACCCCGTCGGCTTGGCGTGGATCGGCCTCGACCGCCCCGGCTACGGCATCCACGGCAGTCCCGCCCCCGAAGACATCAGCAAGACCGAATCGCACGGCTGCTTCCGGCTGACGAACTGGGATGCGCTCAAGCTCGTGCGCGCCATGCGCAAGGATCTTCCCGTCATCGTCCTGCCCTGAGGACGCGGCTCACTCGGTCGGCACGGAAACCCCGATCCGATAGGCGCAGGAAATCGCGGCGGGCCGTTCGTCCGGCAAGCCCATCGGCGCGCCCGTGCCCGGCCGGCTCGTGATCGCCGTCCATTCGCCGGCGATCAAGTCGGCGCAGCCCTGCAGCGCGTAGACGCGCCCCGTCGAGGTCGCGAATGTCGGCGTCGGCGGGTTCGTCGCCGCACAGCCGGCGAGCGCGAAGCGCGGGCCGGCGTTGGTCGGCGGGCTGTCCAGGACGTATTCCTCCCAATCGGTCGCGCCGTCGCGGTCGCAATCGTTGGTGCCACCGCCGAAGAGCGCGAGTCCGCCGTGGCGCTCTTCCCAGGCGTCGGCGATTTCGTCGCGGTCGCGGTCCGCGCCCAGGCGGCACCACAGCGCCCACGCGGCATAGGCCTTCAAGTTCGCGTTCAGCGGCTGGCTGTGCGCCGAACCGCAATCGTACCAATCGACGTTCTGCACGTGGCTCGTCTGCCAGGCGATGGCCCAGTTGCCGATTTCCGTTCCGCCCGGGCCGTCGTAGATGCCGCAGTCGTCGTAGACGAATTCGTAGTAGGTGCCGTCCGGATCGTGGTGTTCGACATCGTTGAAATCGTAGAGGATCCGGTCGTTCGTCGCGCACCAGGCGCGGATCGCCGCGCAGGCGGCCTTGTTGGCCGCGTCGTCCCAAATGTCCACGTGGCCCGTCATGTACACGAACGCCACATGCGGATAATTCCGCTCGAACGCCGCCATCGGCGCCAGATATTCGTTCGTCAGCGTGCCAGCTTCGTACTTGTCGTCCATCTGGCCGCACCACGACCAGACGATCACGTTCACGTTGGAATGCGCCGGATCGTCCAGGTAGTTGCTCGTGCAGACGACCCAATCGGGATAGTAGCCCACGTCGTTGCACAGCGCGTAATCGTGCAGGTCCAGCGCGCCGTCGCTGCCGCCCTGGTTCCAGGCGAAGGCGTTTTCCGGCAGCGCGAGGCCCTGGCCGCCGCCGTTGGCGAAATCCACCAGGCCCGACATGCCGTCCGTCAGCTGGCTGCCGTGCGAGGTGTGCCCGTAGGCGATGTGGAGGGACGCCTTCGCCCGCTCGATCTGCGCCAGCGACCACCGGGTCACGTCGACGTCCCGGTGGTCGATCAGGAGCGGAGCCGCGCCGGCTGCGCCCGCAAGGCCCGCCAGCACCGCCGCCGAGATCGCAAGCCGCACGTTCATTTCTTCTTCGTGCCGGGATCGTGTTCCGCAATCTGCGGCCGGCCGAACAGGAAGCGCAGCCAGTGCGGCGTCATGCGCGCCCAGGCTTCCTCGTTGTGCTCCGCCCAGCTTTCGATGCGCACGGCGAGATTCTTTTCGGGATAGCCAAGGCCTTTCAGTAGATTCGCCATCTTCAGCGTGCCGTCGAGTAATTCGGCTTCCAGCCCCGCCGCGCCGCCGCACGAAAGAAACAGCCGCAGGTCCGGCAGGCGGCCGCGGGACGCTTCCACCATCCCGAAGCAATCGTGGCCATAGCGGTCCGCGAACGCGGGCGACAGGCACGCGGCGCCAAAATAAACGTCCGGCCGCGTCCACGCCGCGTGGAACGAGATCAGGCCGCCCATGCTCGACCCCGCGATCGCCGCCCGGTGCGGATCGGTGCGCCAGGTCCGGTCCACCATCGGCTTGAGTTCCTCGATCAGGAACCGCAGGTAATCGGCGCCCTTCTTCGCGGGCGCATATTCGTCGCGCCGCGCGTCCGTGCAATCGACCGCCACCACGAGGAACGGTTCCAGTTCGCCGTTGAGGATCATGTCCTGGGCCGTCTCGTCCACCTGCCAATCCTTGCCCCACGTGGACGTGGCCGGATCGAACACCTGGCGGCCGTCGTGCATGTAGAGCACCGGATAGCGCTTCGTCGGCCGCGCGTCGTAGCCCGGCGGAAACCACACGATCACGTCCCGGTCGCGGTCCAGGAACTGCGAATGCACGGCGGGCAGGAACCGGTAGTCGCCCGTGATGCGCGGGCCGATCCGGGCCAAGCGATCGTCTTTCCAGCCCGCCACGCGGACTTCGAGCGTGCCGCCCTCGGTCGGCCGGAGGACGTGGTTGGCCAGCAGCGCCCCGCGCGCGTCCACTTCCTCCGTTTCCCAGGAACCGCGCGTCACCTTGAATTCGACCGGTTCGGGCGTGCGCAGCATCAGCAGGACTTCCCAGCGCTTGTCGTCGGTGCGGGTCATCGGCACGGCGGCGACGTTCCAGCGGCCGAGTTCCTCCGAACTGCCCGTCAGGAACACCTGTTCGCCCACCCCCAGCGAAATCGCCGTCTGCACCACCACCAGCATTCGCATCATGCACCGCTCCTTGCGCGCGGACGTGCCCGCAACACAAGGGTTATGCCCGATTTTCCAGGCGCTGTAAATGTTCGCATTGCGGGAAATCGCCGTTCTGCGCTAGGATGCCGGCAAATCCTTTCGGAGATTTTCCATGATCCATCCCACCGCCATCGTCGAACCCGGTGCCCAACTCGGCATCGACGTCCAGCTCGGTCCCGGCGCCTACGTCGCCGGCACCGCCCGCCTCGGCGACGGCTGCGTCCTCGGGCCCCATGCCGTCGTGCTCGAACACACCACGCTCGGCGCGCGCTGCAAGGTGCACGCCTGCGCCGTGATCGGCGATCTGCCCCAGGATCTGTCGTTCAAGGACGAACCGTCCTACGTCGTCGTCGGCGACGATTGCGTCTTCCGCGAAGGCGTCACCATCCACCGCGGCACCAAGCCCGGCACCACCACGCGCATCGGCAACCACGTTTTCATGATGGCCAACTCCCACGCCGCGCATAATTGCGAAGTCGGCGACCACGTCGTCATGGCCAACGGCGCGCTGCTGGCCGGCTACGTCGTCGTCGGCGAGCGCGCGTTCATCGGCGGCGGCACCGGCATCCACCAATTCTGCCACGTCGGTCGCCTGGCGATGGTCGCCGCCTGCGGCTTCATCAGCAAGGATCTGCCGCCCTTCTGCACGTCGCTCAGCGCCGAAAACAGCCGGGTCGGCGGGCTCAACGTGATCGGCCTGCGCCGCAACGGTTTCGCCGCCGCGCAGCGCGCCCAGATCAAGCAGGCGTTCGGCATCCTCTATCGTTCCGGGCTCAACGTTTCCCAGGCCAAGGCGCGCCTCCGCGCCGAAACGGACAATCCGTTCGCCGCCGAATTCGCCGATTTCCTCGACCACGCCAAGCGCGGCATCTGCCGGCCGTCCTTCGATTCCACCGACGAAGCGGAAGCCGATGCCTGAGGCCCCGACCATCCGCACCGCCCTCGGCGGGTTTCCCGACTACGAACTCATCGATTCCGGCCGCCGCTGCAAGCTCGAGCGTTTCGGCGCCGTGACCGTCATCCGCGGCGAACCCAAGGCCTGGTGGGAGCCGACCCTCCCGCCGGAAGCCTGGGACCGCGCCCAGGCCATCCACGACGAAGACGCCGGCTGGGACCTGCGCCCCGGCTGCCCGCGCGAATGGAAGCTGCGCTTCGAAGACCTGACGTTCCTCGCCCGGATTTCCGACACCAGCAAGCATCTCGGCGTCTTTCCCGAGCAAGCGCCGCATTGGCGGTCGATCCAGCAGGCCGCCGCGCCCGGCGCGCGCCTGTTGAATCTCTTCGGCTACACCGGCGCCGCGACCCTCGTCGCCGCCGCCGCCGGCTGGACGCCCACGCACGTCGATGCCTCCAAGCCCGCCACCGCCTGGGCGCGCGAAAACCAAGCCGCCTCGCGTCTCGCCGACCGGCCCATCCGCTGGATCGTCGAGGACGCGGTCAAGTACGTCCGCCGCGAAATCAAGCGCGGCTCCCGCTACGACGGCATCCTGCTCGATCCGCCCGCCTTCGGCCGCGGCCCCGACGGCAACGTTTGGAAAGTCGAACGCCAACTGCCCGAGCTGCTCGACCTCTGCCGCGCCGCGTTCTCCGAACGGCCGCGCCTGCTGCTGCTCACCACCTACAACATCGAAGCCTCCGCCCTCATGCTCCGCAACCTCGTCGCCGACCTGATGAAACCCTGCGGCGGCCAGATCGAAGTCGGCGAACTCGCCCTGCCCCATTCCTCCGCCCCCGACCGTCTCCTGCCGCTGTCCATCTACGCCCGCTGGTCCGCCCGCTGAACGCCGCCATGCCCACCCTGCGCACCATCGGCGAAAACGGCCTCTTGCGGAAAATCCTACCGCTGCTTCCGCAGCGCCCCGAGGTGCGCGTAGGGCCCGGCGACGATTGCGCCGTCGTGCGCGCGGCCGGTTCCGCCGACGACTGGCTGTTCACGACCGATCCCGTCATCGAGCGGCGCCATTTTCTCCCGGAAACCCCGGCGCGGCTCGTCGGCCGCAAGGCCATCGCCCGCGCCGTCTCCGACGTCGCCGCGATGGGCGGCACGCCGCTGTGGATCCTCGTCGATCTCGTCGCGCCGGCCGCCACCCCGCTCGCCCGCATCCGCGGCCTCTACGCGGGCCTGATCGCGGCGGCGAAAAAATGGAATCTCGCCATCCTCGGCGGCGACACCGCCGAGGGCGATACGCTCGAACTGCATATCACCGGAGTCGGCCGCATCCCGCGCGGCGCGGCCGTCCTGCGCTCCGGCGCGCGCGCCGGCGACCTCGTCTTCGTCACCGGCGCCTTGGGCGGCGCCTATCTGCCCGGCAGCCGCCACCACCTGCTCTTCGAACCGCGCCTCGCCGCCGGCCGTTTTCTCGCGGAAAACAAATTCGCCACGGCGATGATGGACCTGTCCGACGGCCTCGCCGCCGATCTGCCGCGCCTGCTCGACGCCTCGCGCCGCGGCGTGCGCCTCGAAGCCGCCGCCATCCCCCTCTCCCGCGCCGCCCGCGCCACCCCGCACCCGCTGCACCACGCCCTC
>CAYTEK010000140.1:0-7116 GCA_964436715.1 uncultured Verrucomicrobiota bacterium
GAACCGCCCGCCGAAACCCGCTCCGGCGAGCCCCAACACCCTATCCGCCCCCCGCCCCGAACGCAATGCTTTTTGCCCCGCGCCGGCGTCCGCCCGCCGGCCCCGAAATCGCGCGAGGCCGATGCGTTTCGGCGCCGCTTCTCGTTTTCGGCCATCGCGTTGCGGAATCCGCAACCGTCACGTGTGGCAACCAGCGATGGTTGTCCGCACCGGCGGAGGGCGGCGGTGGAATGCAGGGACGGGCAACGGCGAAGCCGCTAACCGCGCTTCTTGTCGGCGGCGCGGATCTTGTCCCAGATGGCGTCCAGCTCGGCGAGGGTGCAATCCTTCATCCGGCGGCCGCTGGCGACGACGGCGTCTTCGACGATCTGGAAGCGGCGAATGAACTTCGCATTGGTCAGTTCCAGCGCATAGGCGGGATCGACCTTCACGAAACGGGCGACGTTGACCACGGAGAACAGCAGGTCGCCGAGTTCCTCGACGACGTGCTTGCGGTTCTTGCGGGCGATGGCGTCCTTGAGTTCGCCGATTTCTTCCTCGAGCTTCTTGAAGACGCCGGAGATGTCGCTCCAGTCGAAGTTGACGCGCGCGGCGCGCTTTTGGAGCTGGCAGGCGCGGTGCAGCGGCGGCACGTGCTTGGGCACGCCGTCGAGCGCGGAAATCCGCGCCTTCTTCTCGGTCTTCTTGATGGCGTCCCAGTTGCGGAGCACTTCCTTGGAGTCGGCCACCTGCACGTCGCCGAAGATGTGCGGATGGCGGCGGATCAGCTTTTCGGAAATGCCGCGGGCGACGTCGGCGAAATTGAAGGAGCCTTCCTGGGCGGCGATCTGCGACTGGAAGACGATCTGCAGCAGGAGGTCGCCGAGTTCCTCGGTCAGGTGCGCGCGGTTGCCGCTCTCCATCGCGTCGAGGGCCTCGTAGGCCTCTTCGATGAGGTTCGGCTTGATGGTGTCGAGGGTCTGCTCGAGATCCCACGGGCAACCGTCGCCGGGCCGGCGCAGGCGGGCCATGATGTCCAGCAGGCGGGCCAGTTGCTCGACGCCGCGGCGCCGGGCGGCCGGCGAAGCCAGCGCGGCGGCCTTTTTCGCGGCGGCGGATTTCGCGCGGGACGCCGCCGGGCGGGCGGACTTCCGCGCGGATTTCCTAGAAGCTGATTTGCTCGAAGAATTCATCGGGCTTGACCTCCTTGAGATCGGAGCACACGAGGTTGGCGCCGCAGAAATCCTGGTATTCGGTGAATTCGTCGGTGACAACGACGACGTTCATCATGGCCGCCAGCGCGCTCTTGGCGGTGGCGTTGCTGCTGACGATGGTCAGGCAGCGCTTGGGATTGCGACCGATGGCCTTGGCGGCGCGCAGCCAATGCTCGGCGCGGGGGAAGCCCTTGTCCACGGACGGGAGGCCGGAATAGACCTGGACGCCCCAGCGGTCGAAACCGAGATGGGCGGCCACGGCGTCGGACGAAGCCTGGGGCAGCATCGAAACGCAAGCGATGGCGGCGCCGCGCGCCTGGGCGGCTTCCATCCACTTGATCAGGCCGTCGCTGATGACGGTCGTCTTCTGCATGAGGCGGGACGTGGTTTCGCCGTTCAGGCGCTCGACCACCTGGTCGGGCGTGGCGGCGGTGTATTTCATCGCAGCCAGGAACGACGGCATGTAGACGGCGGGCGCCGGATGAAGGCAATGGCGCGAAAATTGGATGGGCGTCAGTTCGATGCGCTGTTCCTTGAGAATGCCCGCGAGGATTTCGTAGCGGATGCGCCGGGCGCCGAGCGCGACGTTGTCCATTTCGAAAAGCAGGGCGCTCTTCGCGGAAGCCCCTTCTGCCGGTTGCTGTTCTTCTTGTTTCGCCGTTGCCATATTCACTCCCTGAGGTTCAGTCACAAAAACCGGGACACTTTAAACGTCGCGGGGGGCGGGGTCAATCGGTTTCCTGACCGCCGCGCCGCCGCGAAACCCGGTCATTCCATCGGATCGCCGTCGGGCGCGCGCGGCGGCGGCGGCTCGGCGGACGGTTTGTCCTTTTTCCACGTGGGCCGGTCGCCGGCGCCATAGGGTTTCCGCGGACGGAACGGTTGGCCGGCATCGCGATCGCGCGCCGGCCGAGGCCCGTAGGGCTTGCGGAAAGCGCCGGCGCCGTCGGCGCGCGGGCCATGCGGCTTGCGGAAGCCGCCGCCCGCGGGGCGCGGACCATAAGGCTTCCGCGGCCGGAACGGACGCTCTTCGCCTTGCGGCGCCCCGCCGAAGCGATTCTGCTTCCACGGCGGGCGCGGGCCGTAGGGCTTGCGGAATTCGCCGCCTTCCCCTTCGCCGCGGGGACGATAGGGCTTGCGGAAGCCGCCTTCGCGCGGCGCATAGGGTTTCTTCTGCCAAGGCCGCGGCGCGCCTTCGCCTTCCGCGCCTTCGGCGCGCGGGCCGTACGGCCGGCGGAAGCCGCCGCCCGCAGGGCGCGGTCCATAGGATTGGCGCGGACGGAAAGGACGATCTTCGCCTTGCGGCGCCCCGCCGGAGCGGTCCTGCCTCCACGGCGGGCGCGGTCCATAGGGCTTGCGGAAGCCGCCGCCCTCTCCTTCGCCGCGGGGCCGATAGGGCTTGCGGAAACCGCCGCCCTCGCCGCGAGGCGCCGAAGAATTGCGGAAGCCGCCGCCGGCAGCGGGCCGGAACGGACGCGCGGCGCGCGGATCATCGTCCGCGCGGGAAAACTTCTTTTTCTTGCGATAGCCGAAATCGTTGAAGGAATCGGGAGGAGGCGTGGTTTCCATAGGCGCGACACCCTGCGCGAACCTCCCCCATAAAGCAAGCCGAAAGCGCCTGCGGCGCGGTCAGAACGTCAGCCGCTTTTCGCCGGGGAAAAAGCGCCGGAAGAGCTTGGTTTTCAGCGCGGGCACGCCTTCGCCGAGCGCGGCGGCCAGCTCCAGCGGCTTTTCCTTCGTCTTGCGCTTGAAGGCGGCCAGGTTCTTCTTCGCCGCGGGCTCGTCCATCTTGTTCGCGAGCACCCCATACGGCCGCTCGGCGAGTTCGGGATTGTAGAGCCGGAGTTCTTCGCGCAGGTTGAGGAAATCTTCCGTCGGGTTGCGGCCGTCGATGCCCGCCATGTCGACGACGAACAGCAGGAAGCGCGTGCGTTCGACGTGGCGCAGGAAATCGTGGCCGAGGCCGACGCCCTTGTGCGCGTCCTTCAGCAAGCCGGGCACGTCGGCGATGCGGATGGCATGCGTGGCGTCGAAGACGAGCGTGCCGACCTGCGGATGCAGCGTCGTGAAGGGATAGGCCGCCACCTTGGGCCGCGCGGCGCTGAGCTGGCTCAGCAGCGTGGACTTGCCGGCGTTGGGATAGCCCACCAGGCCGACGTCGGCGACGGTCTTCATGGTCAGGCGCAGGGTCTTGATTTCGCCCGGGGTGCCCTCGGTGAATTCGGTGGGCGCCTGGTGCGTGCTGGTCTGGAAATGCATGTTGCCGAGGCCGCCCTTGCCGCCTTGCGCCACCTTGAGCCGGTCGCCGTCGGCCAGCACTTCGCCGAGGAATTCGCCGGTCTCGAAATCGCGCACTTCGGTGCCCGTCGGCACGGGCACGACCTTGTCCTTGCCGCCGCGGCCGTACATCTGCTGGTTGCGGCCCTTTTCGCCGTGTTCGGCGCGCACGAGCGGCGCGAAATGCAGATCCAGCAGCGAGGCGACGTCTTTCGACGCGCGCAGGAAGACGCTGCCGCCGTTGCCGCCGTCGCCGCCGTCGGGGCCGCCGTAGGGAATGAACTTCTCGCGGCGGAACGAAGCCACGCCGTGGCCGCCGTTGCCGGCGAACACCTGGATGCGGACCTGGTCGACGAAGGTGAGGTTTTTCATGGCTGCCGTTCCGGGATGCAAAAAGGGCGGCACCTCGCGGGCCGCCCTTTTCCGTCCCGAAGACGCGCGTCCGCGGCCGCTCAGGCCTGGACGAGCTTCTGGACGTTGACGCGCTTGCCGTCGCGGTCGAAAGAGACCACGCCGTCGATCCGCGCGAACAGGGTGTAGTCCTTGCCCACGCCGACGTGCAGACCGGGAGCCTTCTTGGTGCCGCACTGGCGAACCAGCACGCTGCCGGCGGTGACGGTCTCGCCGCCGAAACACTTGATGCCGCGGCGCTGACCGTTGCTGTCGCGCCCGTTGCGGCTGCTGCCTTGACCTTTTTTGTGTGCCATTGTCCGACTCCTTGTCTTACGCGATGGACGCGATCTTCACCTTCAGCAGGTCCTGGCGATGCCCGACCTTGCGATGGTAGCCCTTGCGGCGCTTTTTCTTGAACGCCACGACCTTGGGCGCGCGGAATTCCGCGACCACTTCGGCCAGCACCTTCGCGCCGGCCACGACGGGCGCGCCGACCTTCAGGCCGGAACCGTCGTTGAGCGCCAACACGCGACCCAGTTCGATCTGCTTGCCCGCTTCGGCGCCGGCCAGCAATTCGACCGCCACCACGTCATCCTTCTGAACCCGGTATTGCTTGCCGCCGGTTTCGATCACCGCATACGCTTCCATCTGAATCCTCATTTCCGAGGGAGGCACGATGCCTCCCCGCTTCCACAAACAGGCGCGCACCATACGCGAACACCCCCGGAGACGTCAACTCCGCGTTCGGGAAAAGTTTTTTTCGCGGGACGGGTTGACGGCGCGCGGGACGCATGATACAACCTCCCGCATCGTCTGAGGAATTTGGGGGGTTAGCTCAGTTGGTAGAGCGCCTGAATGGCATTCAGGAGGTCGGGAGTTCGAACCTCCTACCCTCCACCAAATTCCGGACGAATCCGCCCCGCAAAGGCGGTTTTTTTGTGCCCCGCAGGCGAGAGCCGTTTTCCCTTGCCGCTCCCGGCGGTTTGACGGATATTTCGATCACTTCATGCGCATTCTTCTCGCCAATAAGTTCCACTATCCGCGCGGCGGCGACTGCATCTATTCGATGGAGCTGGCGCGGCTCCTGGAGACCGCCGGCCACGAGGTTGCCTTTTACGCGATGGACTGCCCGCAGAACGAGCCGAGTCCCTGGCGGCGATATTTCCCGTCGGAGGTCTCGTTCTCGCCGCGCGCGCCCCTGAAAATGCTGAAAGGCCTCGTGCGCCCGCTCCATGCGCCCGAAGTGCAACGGAAATTCCAGCGGTTGCTGGACGATTTCAAGCCCGACGTCGTGCACCTGAACAACGTCCACACGCAACTCTCGCCGGTGCTCGCGCAACTCGCCAAGGAACGCGGTCTCCGCGTCGTCTGGACGCTCCACGACTACAAGCTGTTGTGCCCGCGCTACGACTGCCTGCGGAACGGCAAGCCTTGCGAACTCTGCTTCGGCGGCGACAAGTCGCCGGTCCTGCGCTATTCCTGCCTCAAGGGCAGCCGCCTCGCGAGCGCCGTCGCCTACCTCGAAGCCCGGAAGTGGAATCGCGAAAAACTGGAAGCGTGGACGGACGCCTTCATCTGCCCCAGCCGGTTCATGAAGGGCCGCATGGAAGCCGGCGGCTTCGCCCCGGACAAGCTCCACGCCCTCCACAATTTCATCGATCCGCGCCGGGTGGCCGGCCCGCGGCCGCCGCGGCAAGACCACTATTGCTACGTGGGCCGCCTGTCCGAGGAAAAAGGCATCCGCACGCTGCTGCGCGCGGCCAGCCGCCTGCCCCGGCGCCTCAAGATCCTCGGTACCGGACCGTTGGAAGCCGAACTCCGCGCGCAATACGCCGGCTGCGCCCACGTCGAATTCCTCGGCCATCAAAGCTGGGAAAACGTCCGCGCCGCGCTCGCCGCCGCGCGGTTTCTCGTCGTGCCGTCGGAATGGTACGAAAACAACCCCTTGAGCATCATCGAAGCCCTCGCGCTCGGCGTGCCCGTGCTGGGCGCCGCCATCGGCGGCATTCCCGAATTGATCGCGCCGGGACGCACCGGCGAACTCTTCGAAGCCGGCAACGAAGTCGATCTGGCGGAAAAACTGGCGGCCATGGGCGCGCGCGATTTTCCGCCCCTGCCGGCGGAAGAGATCGCCGCGGCGTTCGCCGCCGACCGTTACTTGCCGAAGTTGCTGGACCTCTACGAAGGCCGCGCATGAAGGTCCTGGTTTCCAACGAATTCTACGAACTGTTCCGCGGCGACAAGGACTTCCTGATTCCCCGCCTCATCGCCCAGAAACTCGGCCACGAGGCGTTCATCCTGTGCCCGACGAAATTGTCATTGGCGGATCAAAACGCCGGCTTCACCTTTTCCAAGGAGCATTTTGCAGAACGGCTTGGGCTTGGCCCGGCGGCTGTGAAGTTCCACCATCCCCTGGTATGGGTTCGCAAAACCCACAACAAACAGATCCCTTTTTTGATTCCGCAGCTTTCCTATTGGATCCAACTCCTGAAAATCCGTCCGGATTTCATCGTCGAATCCATCTACACCTCCTTGACGCCCCGCTCGTTTCTGAATTGGCTCTATTGCGTGCTGTTCCGAAAAGGCCGCGTGCTGCTCGATTCCGGCGACGAAGGCCGCAATCGGCGACTTCTGCCATTCGAACGCCGCGCCGTCCGCCAAGCCCGGAAAATCTTCACCTACAGTCCTGCCGGCGCCAAACGCATCGCCGAAAAATACGGCCTCGCCGACCCAGCCGTTTTTTTCGTACACCTGAAACTGCGGGATTCGGAACGGATCCGTTTCCGGCACGAAATCGCGCCGCCGGATTAATCCGTCGCGAACGTGGGCCGCTTTCTCCGCGCCAAGGGTTTCGCCCGCTTTCTGGAGCTGGTCCGCACCTGGTCCGGGCCGCTTGTCCGTTTCCGCGCCGTCGGCGCCAACGACGACGGATTCGATTTGCCCGTTGGCCTCGACCGCCGGGATTACGTGGACAACGCGCGCATGGCGGAAGTCTATTCGGCGATCGATCTGCTCGTGCTGCCCGACATGCGATGCTGCCAAGGCTATTCCACCGCCGCCCAGGAAGCCCTGATGTGTGGCGCCGAGGTCGCCGTGGGCGGCCTCGCTCATTCGTACTATCCCAAGGAAGAGGGCGTGTTCTTCTTCGACCCCGACCGCCCCGGCGAACTGGCCGAGTTCATCGCGCGCCAAGCCGGGCAACCGCGGAGCGAAAGAACCGCCGCGCGCCGGGCGCTATCTGCGGAATACCGCC
>CAYTEK010000141.1:0-7081 GCA_964436715.1 uncultured Verrucomicrobiota bacterium
GTCGGGGCGACTGGATTTGAACCAGCGACTTCTTGGTCCCGAACCAAGCGCTCTACCAGGCTGAGCCACGCCCCGTGCTAATATTTTCGAACATGATCTGGCGCTCTATCATCCCGATCACGCCGCTTGGGCGGGCATCGGGAACGCCCCGGTTTCAGCCTCCGGGCGGCAAAACAGGGGGGACTATAGACGGTTCGCGTTGTGGAGCAAGCGAAAAAGGCGGCCGGGGTTGAAATCGGGCGCGGGGTGGGGCATAGTAGCCCTTCGAATTGCCCTGCGCCGGCTTAGCTCAGTTGGCAGAGCATCTGATTTGTAATCAGAAGGTCATCGGTTCGAATCCGATCGCCGGCTCCAAAGCAAAGCGAGAACGAGGAACGAAAATGAAATACATCCTGGACATCCTGCTGGTCGTGGCGTTGCTGTGGATCGGCAACCTGTGGAACAAGGAACACAAAAACGGCCTGGCGCAGGGCGACGAGATCGAAAAACGGATGGCGCAGGCGTCCCGTCTGGAGCAGGACTTGGAACTCGCGCGGGAAGCCGGCGCGCAGTCGGCCGTCGAACTGGAGGCGGTGCAGGCGCAGGTGGCGCAGGTCTCCGAGGAATTGCAGGCCAAGACGGACGAGCTGGCGGCCAAGACGACGGAAGCCGACGAGCTGCGGCAGGAGTTGGCGGCGAAAGTGGCGCGGATCAAGGAATTGGAAGGCTACAAGGAAAAGGCCATCGTGGCCGAAATGCCCAAGCCGCCCGCGCCGCCGGCCGCGCCTTGATCGGGCGCAAGCGGCGCCTTGGTCAAGGATAGAAAAGGACGGGAGGCAGCATGAACCGGCAAATCGTCGAAGGCGTGCATTGGGTGGGCTTCGTGGATTGGAACGTCCGCGATTTCCACGGCTACGTGACGGAACGGGGCTCGACCTACAACGCGTACCTCGTGCGGGATCGCGAAACGGCGCTCATCGACGCCGTCAAGGCGCCGTACGCGGCGGAGCTGCTGCGGAACGTGGCCGAGCTGACGCCGCTGGCCGACGTCCGCTGGGTGGTGTGCAACCACGCCGAGCCGGACCATTCCGGCGCCTTGCCGGCGGTGATGGCGGCGTGCCCCAACGCGACGCTGGTGTGCGACCAGAAGTGCCGGGACGTCCTGGCGATCTACTACGACGTCGCGAACTGGAAGTTCAAGATCGTGAAGACCGGCGACGCCCTTGCGCTGGGCGCGCGCACGCTGGAGTTCATCGAAACGCCGATGACGCACTGGCCGGAGAGCATGGCCACCTGGATTCCCCAGGACCGCCTGCTGTTTTCCATGGACGCGTTCGGGCAGCACTACGCCACGAGCGGGCGCTGCGACGACGAGGTGCCCGCCGAGACGCTGTTCTTCGAGGCCAAGACCTACGTCGCGAACATCCTGATGCTGTATTCGATGCCGGTGGCGAAGGCGGTGGCGGCCGTGCGCCAGCTCGATCCGCGGATCATCGCGCCGAGCCACGGCGTGGTCTGGCGCAAGCAGGTGCGGGAAATCCTGGACGCCTACGACCGCTGGGACGTCTGCGCGCCCGTCCGCAAGGTGCTCGTGATCTACGACACCATGTGGAAGAGCACCGAGGCGATGGCCGAGGCCATCGCGGAAGGCGCCATCGCCGAAGGCGGGCCGGCGCTGGACGCGAAGCTGCTCCACGTGCGCGCCAACAACGGCACGCGCCTGGCGACCGAAATGCTGGACGCCGCGGCGTTCGCGGCCGGCTCCCCGACGCTGAACGGCACGCTGATGCCGGCGGTGGCGGATGCGCTGACCTATCTGAAGGGCCTGCGGCCCGCGCACAAGGCGGGCTTCGCGTTCGGCAGCTACGGCTGGGGCCGCGGCGGTCCCGAAGAGGTGGAGCAATACCTGCAGGCGATGAAAGTCGAACTGCTGCGGCCGGTCCTGAAGCTGCCGTACAAGCCGTCGCCGGCGGGGCTCGACGAATGCCGCGCGGCCGGCCGCCTGCTGGCGCGCCACGCGCTCAAGGTCTGCCCGGCGTAGGCGCCGGAGGGGCGGCGACGTGTCCAAAGTGCTCGGCGTGGATTTCGGCGACCGCCGGACCGGCATCGCCATCAGCGACGTTTCCCGCGCCATCGCCTTTCCGCGCGAAACGCTCGTCTGCGACCATCCGGAGCAGGCCGCCGCCGCCGTGGCGCGCCTGGCCGCCGCGGAGGACGTGGCCGAGATCGTGGTGGGCTATCCGCTCAACCTGAACGGCACCGCGGGCCCGCGCGCCGCGCGCACGGACGCCTTCCTGGCGGAATTGGCGAAGCGCACGGCGCTGCCGCTGAAGAAGTGGGACGAGCGGCTGAGCACGAAGATCGCCGAAGCGGTGCTGATCGAAGCCGGCACCAGCCGCGCGAAGCGCCGCGGCGTGGTGGACAAGCTGGCCGCGCAGGTCATTCTCCAGGGCTATCTGGACGCGACGGGCGCCGGAGACGAGCCGTGAGTCCCGTGCCGGCCAGGGGCGCCACGCCGCGCAAGCCGCCGCCGGCCGGCGGGCGGCGCTACCGCGCGACCGTCGCCTACGACGGGACGGAATTCTTCGGCTGGCAGGCGCAGCCGAACAAGCCGACGGTGCAGGGCGCGCTGGAGGCGGCGCTGAAGCAATTGACGGGCGAAACCGTGCGCGTGCATTCCTGCGGCCGCACGGACACCGGCGTCCATGCGCGGGCGCAGGTGGCGCACTTCGACCTCCAGCGCCCGTGGGAAACCTGGAAGCTGCAGAAAGGCCTGAACGCCTTGCTGCCCGAGACCGTGCGCGTGCCGGAATTGCGCCGCGCGCGTCCGACTTTCCACGCGCGCTACGACGCGCAAGGCAAGGAATACCGCTTCCACGTCTGGAACGCGCCGGTCATGTCGCCGCTGCACCGGCACCAGGCCGTCCACGTCCGCGCGCCGCTGGATCTCGCCGCGATGCGGAAAGCGGCGGCGCTGCTGGAGGGCACGCGCGATTTCGCCGCGTTTTCCGCGAATCCCCACCGGGAAACCGACGGCACCGTGCGGACGCTGTGGCGGCTGGCCGTGCGCAAGCAGGGGGCGCTGGTGACGATTTCCGCGACGGGGGACGGCTTCCTCTACAAGATGGTGCGCAGCCTGGCGGGCCACCTGATCCGGGTGGGCTTGGGCGCCGTGCCGGCGGACGAAACCCCCGCCTTGCTCGCCAGCCAATTGCGCACCGCCCGGGTGGAAACCGCCCCGGCCCACGGCCTCTGCCTATGGAAAATCCACTATGGCGCCATTCCGGGGCTTCCCAAGCCGGGCCGGTCGTGATAGGTTAAAAAAAGATTCGGATAGAGACTCAGCACGAACGCGAGGTAACGGACATGGCAGACATCAATTTCAACTGCCCTCATTGCGGCCAGAATCTGAACGGTCCCGAAGAAATGGCGGGCCAGACCATCGAGTGTCCGGTTTGCCAAAAGGAATTCCAGATTCCCGGCGGCATCATCGAGGTGCCGAAGGGCCAGATGGCGCCGCCGAGCCGGCCGACCGGCGAAGCCCCGCGCCCCTCGAGCAGCGACGACAAGGGCAAGACCGTGCGCATCGAATTGCCTCCCGAGTTCCTCGCGGAACCCGAAAAGCACATTTTCAAGATCAAGCGGATCCAGCATTAGGATGCGCCGCAAGACGACGGTGGGGGAAGTGGACGCGGGCGTCCTGGCCTACACGGCCGGACAGGACCGCGTGCTGGATGCGGCGCTCGTCGAAGCCGACTGCTTTGGCACGGCCGCCCACGCGACGATGCTGTCGCGCCTGCCCCTCCAGCCGCCGCTGCTTTCGCCGGCCGACGCGCAGGCCATCGTCGCCGAACTGCGGAACGTCCTCGCCGATGCGGCCGCCGGCAAATTCGCCATCACCCTCGAGGACCAGGACGTCCACCTGGCCGTCGAGCGGCGCCTGACGGAAAAGCTGGGCGATCTCGGCAAGCGCGTGCATGCGTGCCGCAGCCGCAACGACCAAGTCGCCGTGGATCTGCGGCTCTTCGCGAAGGTGCGGTTGCAGGAAGCGGCGCTCGCCGCCGCGGAGCTGGCCCGCGCGCTGCTTGCGTTCGCGCGCCGGCACGAAAAAGTTCCGATGGTCGGCCGCACGCACATGCAGCCGGCGATGCCCTCGAGCGTGGGGCTGTGGGCGTCGGCTTGGGCCGAAAGCCTGCTGGACGACCTGGTCCTGCTGCGGACCGCCTACGAACTCAACGACCAATGTCCCCTCGGCTCGGCCGCCAGCTACGGCGTGCCGGTGCCCATCGACCGCCAGCTGACCAGCGACCTGCTCGGCTTCGCGCGGCCGGTCCACAACGTCCTGCATGCCAACCAGGCGCGCGGCAAGCTGGAGGCGATCATCCTCTCCGCGCTGGGGCAGGCCATGCTGACGCTGTCGCGGTTCGCGCAGGACCTGATCCTGTTTTCGATGCCGGAGTTCGGCTATTTCCGCCTGCCGGCGGAATTCACGACCGGCAGCAGCATCATGCCGCAGAAGCGGAATCCCGACGTGCCGGAGCTGCTGCGGGCCAAGGCCGCCAAGGTGCTGGCCTACGCGAATCTCGTGGCCGAAATCGTGCGCGCCGCGCCCTCCGGCTACAACCGCGATCTCCAGGAAACCAAGGCGCCGTTCATGGAAGGCTTCGAGCTGGCGATTTCCTCGCTGCGCATCCTGGCGCCGCTGGTGGGGGGGCTGGAGGTGGATGCCGCCGCCCTGCGCCGCGGCTTCGGCCCGGACGTGTATGCGACCGACCGCGCGCTGGAACTGGTGGCCCAAGGCATGCCGTTCCGCGACGCCTACCACGAGGTGAAGGCCAATCTCGACAAACTCGCTGGACATGATCCCGACGCCGCCTTGGCCGCCAAGCGGCATCTGGGTGCGCCGCTGGGGCTGGATTTCGCCGCCATGGACGCGCGGGCGCAGGAAGCGGAAGCGTGGGCCCGGCGGGAACAGGAGCGCCATCGCGCCTGCCGCGACCGCCTGCTGGGGCTTCCGGCCAAAAAATAACGGCGGCCGGTTGCAAGTTCGTCGGAATGGGGTAAGTTGCGTTTTGTAGCGGGGGCAAAGTTGAAAACAGAATCAGGCACATGACGACAACCAAGTATACGTTTGGCGACTACAGCGTTTCCCTCGCCCTCGAAGAAGATTCCCCCCTCGGCCGACTCGACGACCTGCACATCTGCCATCTCGGCATGAAGTTCATCTCGGCGCGGCCGCTGCCCGAATTCGGACTCTACGAGTTCGACATCGCGATTTCGCCGGCCAAGGGCGCCGGCAAATCCGCGCAGGTGAAATGCTGCGGCGTGGTCGTCAAGAGCGAACCGGAAGACGGCGGATTCCGCACGGTGATCCACTTCGCCGACCTGGCCAAGGCCGACGCCTCCTGCCTGGAGCAGCTCACCAAGGCCAACAAGATGCGCTGCGACTATTGCGCGAACTGCTGACCGCTTGCCGGCGACGCGGGCGCGGGAAATCGGGTTGCGAAACCCGATTTTTTCGCATATAAGCATCGACATTCGAATCGAGGAGCATTGCCCATGAAGAAATGTCTTTGGATGGTTCTGGCCTTGGCCGCCGCGACGCTTGCTCCGGCGGAGGAAACCCGCGTTTTCGCGCTGGCGTCCGCCGGCGACGTGGACGCCGCGCTGGTCGAGCGCGTGCGCGATCGGTTGGAAGAATCCGCCGGCGCCGTCGTGCGCCTGGCTTCGCCCGTTTCGCTGGAAGCCGGCCAGGCGATGGACGTCATCGGCCGCAACGCCGCCCGGACCCTGACCGATTCCAACTTCGCGATCATCGTCCTGGCGCGCCCGCTGGACGATCGGCCCCAGGGCGTGTGCCTGCCCGACGAACGCTTCGCCGTGCTGAACGTCGCCAAGCTGGAAGCCGGCGCCGACGCCGCCGCGCTGGAACGCCGCGCCTCGCAGGAAGGCCTGCGCGTGATGACGATGTTGCTGAAGATGGCGCCGTGTCCGTTTCCCCTGTGCGTGCTGGTGGGCTACGACAAGGTCGAAGACCTCGACCACATGAGCAGCAACTTCTGCCCGCCGTGCCAGGATCGCTTTCTCCGCACGGCCCGCGAGGCCGGCATCCGCCTGATCGAAAAGCCGGCGGAAGAAGAAGTCCCGGCCGCCGCGCCGGCTCCCGCCGTCGAAGCCGCGCCCGCGGCCGAAGCCGTTCCCGTCGCCGTTGCACCGGCCGCCGAGCCGGTCGCCGCGCCCGCGGCGGAACCGGCCCCCGCCGTTGCGGAATAGCCGGAAAGGCGCGCTTCCATGCTCGACATCAAGCTGATTCGCGACAACCCCGATCTCGTCCGGGCGGGGTTGAAAACCCGCCATTCGCCCGTGGACGTGTCCGCCGTGCTGGAACTCGACGAGCGCCGCCGCGCGGCCATCACCGAAGTCGATCGCCTCAAGGCCGCCCGCAACGAAATTTCCAAGAAGATCGGCGAGCTGAAGAAAGCCGGCCAGGACACGGCCGAAATCCAGCGCCAGACGCGCGAAATGGGCGAGAAGATTTCCGCCTTGGACGCCCAGGTGCGCGCGATCGAGGAAGAGCAGCGCAAGCTCGTGCTCGCGATCCCGAATCTGCCGCACGAAAGCGTGCCCGCCGGCGAAGACGCCTTGGACAACGTCGTCGTGCGCGAATGGGGCCACAAAAAGACCTTCGATTTCCAACCCAAGGACCACGTCGCGCTGGGCGAGGCGCTGGGCCTGTTCGATTTCGAGCGCGCGGCGCGGATGTCGGGTGCGGGCTTCCCGCTGTTCATCGGTCTCGGCGCGCGGCTCGAGCGCGCGCTGATCCAGTTCATGCTCGACCTGCACGTCGCGAAGCACGGCTACACCGAGATCGCGCCGCCCTACGTCGTGACCACGGCCACGATGACCGGCACCGGCCAATTGCCCAAGATGGCCGAGGACATGTACCACGCCGAAGTCGACGACCTCTGGCTGATTCCGACCGCCGAGGTGCCCGTCACCAACATCCACCGCGAGGAAATCATCCGCGCGCCGCTGCCGCTTAAATACGTGGCGCACACGCCGTGCTTCCGCCGCGAGGCGGGCTCCGCCGGCAAGGAAACGC
>CAYTEK010000142.1:0-6969 GCA_964436715.1 uncultured Verrucomicrobiota bacterium
GCGCAAACGCCCGGCCGGATTTCTCCGCGCCGGGCGCTGCTTGCGGGACAATTCCCGCGGACTCAGTCGCGGCCCACGCTGTGGTAGGTGAAGCCCAGGGCGCGGACGTCTTCGGGCTTGAAGACGTTGCGGCCGTCCACGATCACGGGGCAGGCCATGACGCTCTTGAGCTTCTTCAGGTCGAGTTTCTTCACCGCGTCCCATTCCGTCAGGATCAGGACGAGATCCGCGCCCTTGGCGCATTCGTAGAGGTCCGCCACGCATTCGAGTTCGGGATGGATTTCCTTGAACTTGCCTTCGGCGACGGGATCCCACGCGCGCAGCTTGGCTTTCATTTCCTGCAATTTCGGCACGAAATAGAGGCTCGGGGACTCGCGGACGTCGTCGGTCTCGGGCTTGAACGCCAAGCCGAAGATCGCGATGGTCTTGTCCTGCACGACCCACAGCTCCTGCTTGATCTTCTTCATCACGTATTCGCGCTGGGTCTTGTTGATGGTCTGGACTTCCTTCAGGAGCTTGAAGTCGAAACCCATGGCGTCGCTCAGCCGCACGAAGGCATCCACGTCCTTCGGGAAGCAGGAACCGCCGTAGCCCACGCCGGCGCTCAGGAAGCGCGGCCCGATGCGCGGATCGAGGCCCATGCCCTTCGCGACCTGCTGCACGTCGGCGCCCGCCAGCTCGCAGATGCGCGCGACGGCGTTGATGTAGGAAATCTTCATCGCGAGGAACGAGTTCGAGGCGTGCTTCGTCAACTCGGCGCTGGTGACGCTCATGCGCAGGAACTGGCCGCCGCCCTTCTGCAGGATCGGCTTGTAGATCGCTTCGAGCAGGTCGCCGGCGCGCTGGCTTTCCACGCCCACCACGATGCGGTCCGGATGCGTCGCGTCTTCGATGGCCGTGCCTTCGCGCAGGAATTCGGGATTGGACGCCACGTCGAAATCGGTGTCTTCGCGCAGGTACTTCAGGACGGTGCGCTTGAGGTATTCGCTCGTCTTGGCGGGCACCGTGCTCTTCTCGACCAGCAGGCGGTAGCTCGTCATGTGCTCGGCGACCTGGCGGCCGACCTGCTCGACGTAGGTCATGTTGGCCTCGCCGCCCACGCCCGGCGGCGTGCCCACGGCGATGAAGATCACTTCGGCGAACGCCGTGCCTTCCGCGATGGACGTGCTGAATTTCAGCCGGCCGGACTTCACGTTGCGCGCCACGATCTCGTCGAGCCCCGGTTCGTAGATGGGCATGACCCCCTTGTGCAGCATGTCGATCTTCTTCGGGTCGTTGTCGATGCACAGGACTTCGTGGCCCGCGTCCGAAAAACACGCGCCCGTCACCAGTCCGACGTAACCTGTTCCCACCACGGATATCTTCATAATCGCTCCCTGGATTCCTTCTGACTCAATCGGACGGAAGGTAGTGAAGATTCATCGCAAAATCAACCTTTTCCCCGAGACCGGCCCCGCGTCTTCCGCCGCCGCCGACCCCCTTTGCCGCTTGCGCGCCGGTTTCCTTTTTCTGGCAATTGTCGAGAAAGGGAGTAGATTTTGTTTGGTTTAGTCAAAGGCCCCACCATGAAAATCTCGACCAAAGGACGCTACGGACTGCGCACGCTGATGGACATCGCGGTGCACCAGGCCCAAGGCCCCGTGAATCTCAACGACATCGCCGAACGCCAAGGCATCTCCGCGAAATATCTCTGGCAGATCGTGAACCTGCTCAAGACCGCCGGCTTCGTCCGCGGCACGCGTGGCCCGAAAGGCGGCTACGTCTTGCTGCGCAATCCGGCCGAAATCACGCTGCTCGACGTCATCCAGATCTTGGAAGGTCCCGTCACGCTCGTCGAATGCGTGGACGATCCCGATTTCTGCCCCCGCACGGAGCACTGCGTGGCCCATTCGGTCTGGGAAGAAGTCAGCGGGGCCATTCGCTCCTCGCTGAAAGCCATCACCTTGGCGGAAATCCTCCGGCGCCACGCCGCCGCCGGATCCGCCAGCCACTACGTCATCTGAGCCCGCCGCCGCGGTGCGCCATGAAACAATGCCCGTTCTGCGCCGAAGAAATCCAGGATGCAGCGATCAAATGCCGGCATTGCGGCGAATTCCTGGATGGCCGCCGCGCGCAAAACCCGTCGTTGCCTTGGTATTTCCGCACTTCCGCCATCGTGATCGTCGCCTTTTGCCTGCCCCCGTTGGCCCTGCCGATGATCTGGCGGCATCCCCGGATTTCTCGCGGCTGGAAATTCGGCTGGACGATCGTCGTCCTGGCGTTGACCTGGCTGACGGTCGTTTCCCTGGCGAAGTCGTGGGATTTTTTCAAGGAATATGACGCCTTGTTCCAATCGGTTTACGGATTTTGAGGAGGTCGCGCCATGAATCCCGTCCTTCCATTGGGTGGCTTGTTGGTGTTGCTGGCGGGCGGCCTGCTGGCGCTGTTGTTCCTGTCCGCCGCTTTCCTGCTGTGGGGGGCGCGGCTGGTCGGCATCGAACGCCGCTCCTTCGGCCGCGCGATCGGCACGATCTTGCTGGGACACGTCGCATGGATCGTCGTCGGGACGCTGTTCCACGCCGCGCCGGTGGTCGGCACGGGCGCGGGCCTGCTGCTGGGCTTCTGCGTGTCCGCCGCGGTGATGACGCCGATTTTCGACACGACCTTCGGCAAGGCGCTGGCGGCGAACGTCCTCGCCTGGCTGCTGCCGTTCGCGCTGCTCGGCGGACTCGTCCTGCTGGGCCTCGCCGCCACGGGCGTCTTGTTCCTGCTCCTCGCCTGATGTTCTCGGCGGGGGCGCCTCCGCGCGCTACACGAGTTCGGCGAACACGGCGGCGCTGACGAACAAGGCGTCTTCCGCCAGCCGGATGCGATTGGATTCCGCGACGAGCCGGCCTTCCGCCGCCAGCCGCGCGATTTCCGGTCCGCGCAGCTCGTCGCAGTCGAATCCCGTCGCCGCGCGGAATTCCGCGCGGTCCCAGCCCGCGAGGCGCCGCAGCCCCATCACCAACGTTTCCCGCGCCTTGGCCGCGGGTTCCAACTGCTCCGCAAACGCCCGCCGCCACGCCGGCAGTTCGGCGGCATTGCCCCAGCGCACGCCGCGCCAATGCGAATGCGCCGCCGGCCCGACACCGACGTACTCCCCGCCGCTCCAATACAGCCCATTGTGCCGGCATTCGCGGCCGGGCCGCGCGAAATTCGAAATTTCATAGTGCGCGAATCCCGCCGCGGCGAGCCGCCGCCGCGTCCAGTCGAATTGCGCGCGCTGTTCGTCTTCCGAGATCGCCAGTCGCCCGGCCGCCGCCGCGCGCGCAAACGGCGTGCCGGCTTCGATTTCGAGGCAGTAGCAGGACAGATGCTCCGGTTCCAGCGCCAGCGCGGCTTCGACGTCGGCTGCGAACGTTTTCCGCGCGACGCCCGGCACGCCGTAGATCAGGTCGAGCCCGACGTTGGCAAAGCCCGCTTCCCGCGCCAGCGCCACCGCCGCGCGCGTTTCCTCCGCCGCGTGGATGCGCCCGAGGCGCCGCAGCGTCGCGTCGGCGAACGATTGCGCGCCGAGCGAAAGCCGGTTCACGCCACCGGCGCGCAGGATCGCGAGCTTGTTGGGCGTCAGCGTGCCGGGATTCGCCTCGCAGGTCCACTCTTCGACGCAACGGAGATCCACGCGCACGCGCAGGGCTTCGAACAGGCACGCCAAGTCGGCCTCGGCCAGCGCCGTGGGCGTGCCGCCGCCGAAAAAGACGGTCGTCGGCGCGAAATCGGCGGGTCGTTCGTCCAGTTCGCGTTCGATCCCCGCGAACCACGAGGCCACGAGGCCGGGTTCGACCGGACGCGAGAAAAACGCGCAGTACGCGCATTTGCGGACGCAGAACGGAACGTGGACGTAGAGGCCGGGGCCCATGTCAGCGGCGCCGCGCGCGCGGCCTCACTCCGCCGCCATTTCGCCCGCGAGTTCGCGGATTTCCCGCAGGATGCGCTCGGCTTCCGCGGCATCGAGGCGCGTCATGGCGAAGCCGACGTGCACGAGCACGTAGTCGCCGATCTGCGTCTCCGGCAAATAGGCCAGCGAGACTTCCTGCCGCACGCCGTCGTAGTCCACCGTGCCGCGCCGGTCGATGCCGGTTCCGCCCGCCAGCGCCACCACTCGGCCTGGAATCGCGAGGCACATGGCGTCAGGCGCCCGGCTCGAAGGAATGCCCGCCCGGCCCCGGCGGCGGGTTCACCTTGCCCACCCGCAGCGGGAATCGGATCTTGATGTCCCCGTCCAGCAGCACTTCCACCCAATGCGTGCCCGGCTCGTGGAATTCCAGGTTCAGGAACAGCTCGACGTTCGTGGCCGTCGCTTCCGTGCTCGGCAGCTTGACCGGGATTTCGCGGCCTTCGGCGACGATCGTGCTCATGTCCGGCCGCAGGATGCGCGTGTGCTGCTTGAATTCGCCTTCGCCGGAACACCAGCGCGTCGTCAGGAACATCCGCGCGTGCCGGAACGGGAACACGGGACTGCCGAGGGAATCGAACAGGCCGATCAGGATGAATTTTCCGCCCCGCTCCTGGCGCACGTCGTCGCACAGCAGCGTGGATTGCAAATCGGGAATCATGGCCACGGGGCGCCTTCCTTTCCGTTGCGGACGCCGGCGGCGGCGCTCGCGATGGGAGACAACATACCCGCGGCGGCGCCGCTTGGCAACGTCCGCCGCCTACGGAACGATTTCGACCTTGATGAGATTGCTCGCGCCGGTCTTGCCCAGCGGGAAGCCCGCCGTGCAGACGACGGAATCGCCCGTCTGCACGACGCCGGTTTCCTTGGCCGCGCGGTGCATTTCCTCGAACAAATGGATGAGCAGATCGACGGACCGGATCATCATCGGCCGCACGCCCCAGACCAGCGCCAGGCGGCGGAACGCATCCGCTTCCGTCGTCGCGGCCAAAATCGGCTGCACGGGCCGCGTCTTGGCGGCCAGTTTCGCCGTTCCGCCCGTCTGCGTGGCGATGACCAGCGCCTTGGCGTCGATCGTCTCGGCCAGGGAACAGGCCGCACGCGCCAGCGCTTCGGATTCGTCCGCGATCTGCGCCTGCTGCAGGCGCTGCCACCAGGCTGCGCGCGGAAATCCCTTTTCCGCTTCTTCGGCGATCCGGCTCATCGTCGCCACCGCTTCGACGGGATATTGCCCCATCGCGCTTTCTTCCGACAGCATCACCGCATCGGTGCCTTCCAGCACGGCGTTGGTCACGTCCGTCACTTCCGCGCGGGTCGGCCGCGGCGCGTCGGTCATGCTCTTGAGCATCTGCGTGGCCGTGATCACCGGCTTGCCGGCGAAATTGGCCTTTTCGATGATCAGGCGCTGCGCCGTCGGCACCTTCTCGGGCGGAATGTCCACGCCCAGATCGCCGCGCGCGACCATGATGCCGTCCACGGCGTCGACGATCTTGTCCAAATCCACCAGCGCCTCGTGCTTTTCGATCTTGGCGATGATCGGCCGGATCTTGCCTTGCGCCCGCATGTAGGCGCGCGCCACTTCGATGTCGGCCGCCGACCGCACGAACGACAGCGCGACGTAGTCCACGTCCTGCGCAAGGCCGAACGCCAGGTCTTCGTAGTCCTTGTTGGTCAGGATCGGCGCCCGGATGCTGCGCGACGGCAGGTTGATGCCCTTGTGGCTGCTGAGCTTGCCGCCCAAAACCACGCGGCAATGGATGTCGGGCCCGGCGACTTTTTCCACGCGCAGCTCGAGCGCGCCGGCGGCCAGCAGCAGCGTGTCGCCTTCCTGCACGTCCTGCGGCAGCTCGCGATAGGTCAACCCCACTTCCTTCGGGTTGCCGGGCACGTCGCGGGCGGTCAGGATGAATTCGGAGCCGGTTTGCAACTGGATGCTGCCGCATTCGAAGGCGCCGGTGCGGATCTTGGGTCCGGCCAGATCCTGCAAGATGGCGATGGGCAGATTCTTCTCCGCGGCGATTTCGCGGATCAAGGCGATCTTGGCGGCGTGGTCTTGGCGGGAACCGTGCGAAAAATTGAGGCGCGCCACGTTCATGCCGGCGTCCAGCATGCGGCTGAGCACTTCCCGGCTGTCCGAGGCGGGACCAATGGTGCAAACGATTTTGGTTTTTCTCATGGTCGGAGCATGTTCCTACGTCATGACGATATAGTCAAGCGTTTTACTTCAGGGCTTCCCCCAGCCAATCCAGCAGGCTTCCGATGTCGCAATAGTCTGGAACCGTTATGGTTGCGCCGGCCTTCTTCAAGTCGTCCTCCCCATACTTGCCCGAAGCGACCCCGATGACCGGCAGCCCCAGCGCCAGTCCGGCTTTCACGTCGAACGGGGTGTCGCCGACCAAGCACACGCTGCCGCTTTCCACCGCAAGGCCGGCTTCCCGGGCGGCCAACAGCGCGGCCCTTGCGATGTTCGCCCGCTCGGCGTGCTGGTCGCCAAACCCGCCGAAACCGAAAAATCGGTCGAATCCCACGCTGGCCAGCTTCAAATAAGCGCATTCGCGGATGTTCCCCGTCACCAGCCCCAGCGCCATGCCTTCCGCCGCAAGGTGTTCCAAGAATTTGCGGGCGCCGGAGATCTCCCGCCCCGGATTCGCCTGCAGCAATGCCCGCAACTCCTGCGCGATGTGCGCGAATATCCGCCGGATTTCGCCTTCCGCCAGCTTGAGCTTGCGGTGCGCCATGACTTGGTCGAGCACGTTGCGGTCCGTGTTGCCCGCGAACGACACGTACTCCAGTTCGTCCCTCTCGCCCGGCACGTGCGCCAATCCCCGGATGAACGCCTCGCGGCCGTATCCGTGCGTGTCCAGCAACGTGCCGTCGATGTCGAACAGCACCGTTTTTCCGCGCTTCTTTTCCATGGGTGGCGGTCACTCTACCCCATTTTCGGCCCGTTTCGCCATTTTTATCGCGGGCGCTTCCCGGGTTGCCCCGCCCCGCCCATCGTGGTAGGGTGCCCATCCGAGTCCCCAAGAACCCCCAAAATCGAAGCATCATGG
>CAYTEK010000143.1:0-6957 GCA_964436715.1 uncultured Verrucomicrobiota bacterium
CGCCGCGCCGCCCCCGAGCCCGCGGGGAACGACGTCGTCGAAAAACCCCGCCCCCGCGAGCCGGCGTGCGCGCCGCCGGCCCTGCGCTGGTTCGAAGTCTCCGCCGCCACCGGCGCGGGCCTCCCCGAACTCTTCGCCGCCATCAAGGCGGCGATGCCCGCATCCGAGCAGCCCCTCTTCCCGACCGACATGCTCACCGACGACCCCGGCCCCTTCTTCATCGCCGACGTCATCCGCGCCCAAATCAACGTCCGCCTCAAGGCCGAACTCCCCCACGCCATCGCCGTCGCCGTCGATCAAATCGAGGAAACCGACGCGGCCGCCACCGTCCACGCCACCATCTACGTCGAAAAACCTTCCCAGCGCCCCATCGTCATCGGCAACCACGCCAAGATGATCCGCGACATCCGCCACGCCGCCGAAAAAGAACTCGCCGCCATCTACGGCAAGCCCCACAAGCTGGAACTCTGGGTCAAGGTCGAACCCAACTGGTCCCGCAATTATTGGATGCTCAAGAAATTCGGCTACGTCGGCGCCTGACGCGGGCGCAGAGTTCCGCGGTCGGAGTTCAGGACCGATCCTCCGACCGGGGCTGTTCCCTGACCTCTGGCCTCTGTCTTCCGACCTCTCCTTTGACTTGCTTTCCCGCCCTCTTCGCGGCTAACTCTTTCCCATGACCACCGCCGCTTTCGTCATCCTCGCCCTCTTCGTCGGCATCGCCCTCGGCTACGCCCTGGCGCACTTCCGCGCCGCGGCGCAACTCGAACGCGCCAAGGCGGAAGCCGTTCGCTTCCAGACCCAGCTCGAAACCCTCCAAACCGCCCGCGCGGAGCTCGCCAACCAGTTCCAGGTGCTCGCCGCGCAGATCCTCGACGCCCAAACGCAGAAGTTCACCGCCCAGAACCGCGACGCCTTGCATGCCCTCCTCGGCCCCCTCGGCGAGAAAATCAACGATTTCAAGCAAAAGGTCGAAAGCGTCCATGTCGAAGACCTGAAACAGCGCAGCGCCCTCAAGCAGCAGGTCGAACTCCTCGCCGAGCAAAGCCAGGCCGTCGGCCAAAAGGCCGACCACCTCGCCGAAGCCCTCAAGGGCGACAACAAGGCCGCCGGCAACTGGGGCGAACTCGTTCTCGCCCGCATCCTCGAATCCGCCGGCCTCCAAGAGGGCCGCGACTACGACCTCCAAGTCAGCGCCGCATCCGATGAAGGCCGCTTCCAGCCCGACGCCGTCGTCCGCCTCCCCGAAAACCGCTGCATCGTCGTCGATGCCAAGATGTCCCTCAAGGACCACGCCGACTACGCCGCGGCCGCCACCGCCGAGGAACGCGCCGACGCCCTCCGCCGCCTCGTCGCTTCCGTCGAGGCCCAGATCAAGCGCCTCGCCGAAAAGCGCTACCAGGATCTCCCCGCCTTCCAGGAACGCTCCCCCGATTTCGTCCTCATGTTCATCCCCGCCGAACCCGCCTTCACCCTCGCGCTGACCGCCAAGCCCGCGCTCTTCGAGACCGCCGCCCGCGCCAACGTCGTCCTCGTCGGCCCCGGCGGCCTCCTCGCCGCCCTCCGCCTCGTCGCGCTCCTCTGGCGCCAGGACAACCAGCGCGCCAGCCTCGCCGAAGTCTTCGACGCCGTCCGCAAGATCTACGAGAAGTACGTCAACTTCGCCGAAGCCATGCAGGACATCGACGACCACCTCCGCAAGGCCCAAGCCGCCTACCAGGACGCCTACAAGAAGCTCGCCACCGGCGACGGCAATCTCGTCCGCCAACTGGAAAAATTCCGAAAAGAGAATATCATCAAACCCAAGAAGCTTCCGCCCCCGGCCTTCCAGGACGCGGAAGGAACCGACGCATGAAAAAATCCGCTCTCAAAATCCTCGTTCTCAATTGTGCCTTCCTGATTCTTCTGGCGACCGCCTGCGGCCGCAAGAAAGAGTCCGCCCCCGTCGATCTCGGCCCCGCCCCGACCGTCGCCGACTTCGTCCTGAAAAACCTCGCCTCCGAATTCCCCGGCGAAATCAAAACCGCCGACTACGCCGGCCAGGTCCAGTTCGTCCTCTTCTTCCGCACCGACGATCCCGCCTGCCGCGGCTCCGTCGCCGACTGGAACGCCCTCCAGCAGGATTTCGCCGAGCGCGGCTTCGTCGTCGTCGGCACCGTCGTCGATGCGCGCCCCGCCGACCAAGTCGCCGCCGAAGTCGCCGACCTCGGCGCGAACTTCCCCGTCGGCCTGGCGACCGACGCCCGCCTCGTGGACGCCTTCGGCGGGCCCGCCGCCATCCACGCCGTCCCCACCGCCTTCCTCCTCGACCGCACCGGCGCCATCGCCCGCACCTACGCCGGCTTCGAACCCCTCGCCGCCCTCCGCGCCGACGTCGCCCGCGTCCTCGACGGCCAACCCCTGCCCGACCCAACCATCCCAACCCCGTGATTCCCATGCGACAAGGCGCGGCTCGAGTTTTTCCACACTGTGGAAAAACTTTTTCCACGCTGTGGAAAAATCCACCAAAGTTTTTCCACTCCGTGGAAAAATCGCCCAAAGTTTTTCCACTCCATGGAAAAATCCTCCTGGCGGGCGCCCTGCTGTTGATTGCGCTCTTCGGCGCCGCGGCGGAAGCCGCCCCTTTCGCCGTCGCCGCCGCTCGCGCGACCTGGGCCGACCAGCCGGCCGTCCGCGTGTCGTTCGACTTCCCCGCCGACCACCATCTCTACTCCAGCTTTTCCGTCGCCGCCCCCGACGGCGCCGCGCTCGCGCCGCTTTCCGTCCCCGCGCCGGACGTCGATGATCCCAACGACGTCGAGCCGTATCATTCCAAATCCTTTTCCGCCTTCTACGCTCCGCCCGCCGCCGACTCCGTCGTCGTGACCTACCAAGGCTGCGCCGGCACCGTCTGCTTCATGCCGGAAACGGTCGTCCTGTCCCTCGACGACGACGCCGCACCCGAATCCGCACCGGCCGCCGCGCCGGACGCGACCGCCGGCTTTCCGCTGGCCGCGCGCGGCGAACCGCGCCGCCTCGTCGGCTATGCCGACGTGCCGGCCTTCCTCGCGTTCCTCGATCCGGCCGCGGCGCCGGCCGCGCCGGCTTCGGCCTGGAAACTGTTTCTCGACGATCCGGGCCAGTTCCTGCGCCGCCGCGGCGTCCTGCCGGCGATCGTCCTGATCCTGGTCGGCGGCTTCCTGCTCAACCTGACGCCCTGCGTGCTGCCGATGATTCCCATCAACCTCGCCATCATCGGCGCCGCCGGCGGCGGCGCCTCGCGCCGCGCGCGGTTCGGGCTCGGGCTCGTCTACGGCCTCGGCCTGGCATTCGCGTACGGCGCGCTCGGGCTCGTCGTGGTGCTCACCGGCTCCGTCTTCGGCGCGATCAATTCCTCGCCCGTCTTCAACGGCGCCATCGCGATCCTGTTCGTCGCCCTCGCCCTCGCGCTGTTCGACGTCTGGCAGCTCGATTTCAGTCGCTTCCGCACGACCGGGGGCTGGACCGGCCGCGCGCGCCTGCCCGCGATCTTCGCCATGGGCGGCATTTCCGCCGTGCTCGCCGGCGCCTGCGTCGCGCCGGTGCTCGTCGCCGTCCTCGCGCTGTCCGGCTCGCTCTACGCCCAAGGCGTTTCCAGCGCCCTCGCGCTGCCGTTCCTGCTCGGCGTCGGCATGGCGCTCCCCTGGCCGCTCGCCGCCGCCGGCCTGGCCGTCCTGCCCAAGCCCGGCGCGTGGATGGAAAAAGTCAAAAAAGTTTTCGGCGGCCTGATCCTGCTGCTGGCGGTCTACTACGCCTGGAACGCGTTTTCCGCCTTCCGCGCGCCCCCCGCCGCGTCCGGCGCCGCCGCGCCGGCGACCGCTTCCGTTTTCCGCCGCTTCGATTTCGGCGCGGAAAAGCCGGAAGCCTTCGCCGCCCTGCTCGCCGAAGCTGCCGCCTCCGGCAAACCCGTCCTGCTCGATTTCGGCGCCCACTGGTGCAAGGTCTGCAAGCTCATGGACGCGACCCCGCCGTCGTCGAGAAACTCGAAACCTATTTCCCCATCCAGGTCCTCGCCGACGAACCCAACGTCGCGCCCGCCCGCGACGCCCTCGCCCCCTTCGCCCTCCAGGGCTACCCGACCTTCCTGCTCTACCCCGCGCCGTAGGCGTTCACGATCTTTTCGATCAGCTTCGTGGTGGAGAGGCCGGCGACCAGCGGGGCGAGGACGACCTTGCCGCCGCGGGCCTCGACGACGTCGCGCCCGCTGACGTAGTGCGCCCAGTCTTCCGCCTTCACCAGCACGTCCGGCTGCAGCTCGGCGATCAGGGCCTTCGGCTCGTCTTCGTCGAACCAGGTGACGAAGTCCACGCACTCCAGCGCCGCCATCATCCGCGCGCGGTTTTGTTCGTCCACGATCGGGCGCTTGTCGCCCTTGTGGCGCCGCACGCTGGCGTCCGTGTTCAGCCCCACGACCAGGACGTCGCCCTGCCGCCGCGCGAATTCCAGGTAGGTCGCGTGCCCGGCGTGCATCAGGTCGAAGCAGCCGTTGGTGAAGACGATCTTCCGGCCCGCCGCCCGCAGCCGCGCGCATTCCCCCGCCAACGCCTTCCGCTCCCAAATTTTTTTCTCGGCATCTCTCATGGCAGCTCCTACCTTTCGGAAAAGATACCGGTTCCCCGTCCCGGACGGAATCCCCAAAAAATGGCCGAACATCCCAATCTGACGCGCCCTTCGGAAGTGCGAGCCCTGCTGACGCAGCTCGACTTCCATCCTTCGCGCGTGCTCGGCCAGAACTTCCTGATCGACCGCAACATCCTGAACATCCTGCTCGACGCCGCCGAACTGCGGCCGGACGACGCGGTCGTCGAAGTCGGTCCGGGCCTCGGCGTCCTGACCGCCGCCCTGCTCGAACGCGCGGCGGCGGTGACCGCCGTCGAGAAGGACAACCGCCTGGCCCCCTACCTCCGCGAACGCTTCGCGGACGAGCCGCGGCTGACGTTGATCCACAGCGACGTCCTCGAGTGCGACCTGCCCGCGCTGTTTCCGCGCCCCGGCGGCAAGCTCGTCGCCAACCTGCCCTACGCCATCGCGGCGCGCCTGCTGGTCGAGCTGACCGCCCTGCCGCACCCGCCGGCCACGATCGTCGTCACCATCCAGCGCGAAGTCGCCGACCGCCTGGCGGCGGCGCCGGCCACCGACGACTACGGGCTGCTGTCCATCTTGATGCAGCGGCACTACGCGGTCGCGACCGTGAAGCACGTCGCGCCCTCCTGCTTCTGGCCGCCGCCGGAGGTGCACTCTTCCATCGCGAAGCTCGTCCGGCGCCCCGCGCCGCTCGGCGGGCCTGCCGACGAACTCGCCCTGCGCGAGCTGCTGCGGCACGCCTTTTCCCGCCGGCGCAAGACGATGGCCCGCTCGCTGCGCGACCTCGTCGCCGACCCCCTGCCCGCGCTGGCCCAGGCCGGCATCGCGCCGACGGCCCGCGCCGAGGAACTGCCGCCGGAGGCGTGGCCGGCCTTGCTGCGCGCCTTGCCGCCGGCGGCCGCGCGCGACGCCTGACCGCGGCCAACAAAAAACCCCGGCAGGGGAAAACCCGCCGGGGTTTGTTCGAATCAAGATTAGCGGCGAGGGGGGCGTTCCTGCGCTTCGTTCACGCGAACAGGCCGATCGACGATGTCGGTGTTGTTCACCTTCGCGATCGCGTCGTTGGCTTGTTCCTGATTGGGCATTTCAACGAAACCAAAACCGCGGGAGCGGCCGGTTTCCTTGTCTTTGATCACTCGCGCGGAGACCACTTCGCCGTACGGCTCGAACGCCGCACGCAGATCATCGTCCGTGGCCTTGAACGAGAGATTCCCAACGTATATTTTCACGTATCATCAACTCCATGTAACCATGGGCCGCCGGTTAACCCGCCCCCCGCAAATCGGCGACCCATGAATATGCGGAAGGTATGCCGCGGACCCTACGCGAGCCGCCCGAGCCCCCGCAAGACAAATCTGCAACTTTTTCGGGGCCCGGCGCGCGGCCGCGCGCAGCCGATTCTGCTTTTCCTCGCCGGCGGGTTGCGCCATCCTCGCCGCATGACTGAACATCCCATCCCGGCCCTGCCGCCCCGCCTCCGCCTCGACAAGCCGCTCGTCGTCTTCGATCTCGAAGCCACCGGCCTGAACAAGCGCACGGACCGCATCGTGGCCATCGCCCTCGTCCGCTACGAACCCATCGGCACCTCGGAGCAGGCCAGCTATCTGCTCAATCCCGGCATTCCGATTCCCGAGGAGGTCACCGCCATCCACGGCATCGCCGACGCCGACGTGCAGGGCGCGCCCTCCTTCGCCGAAATGGCCGAGACGCTCGCCGACCACTTCGCCGGCGCCGACCTGGCCGGCTACAACGTGCTCGGCTTCGACATCCAGATGCTGATGGAGGAATTCGCGCGCGCGAACCGGCCGTTCTCCCTCGAGGGGCGCCGGGTGCTCGACGCGCAGCGGATCTTCTTCCGCAACGAACCGCGCGACCTGTCCGCCGCGCTGCGCTACTACTGCGGGGAAAACCACGACCGCTCCCACGACGCCCTCGGCGACGTGCTTGCCACCATCCGCGTGCTCGACGGCCAGTTCCGCAAGTACGCCGAGCTGCCGACGGACATGACCGCGCTCCACGACTACTGCGATCCGCGCGACCCGAGCTGGGTCGATCGCGCCGGCCGCCTCAAGTGGAGCCGCGGCGAAATCGTCTTCAACTTCGGCAAGTTCCAGGGCCAGGCGCTGCGCGACGCCGTCGCGCGCGATCCCAACTTCATCACCTGGCTGCTGCGCTCCGATTTTCCGGAGGACACCAAGCAGATCGTCCGCGACGCCGTCGCCGGAAAATATCCGGCGCCGCCCGCCTGACGCCGGCGTCCGCGCCGCAACGAAAAAGCCGCCCCGGCCGGGGCGGCTTTCTTGCGGCGGCACGACGCGCCGCTCAATCCATCACGCGTTCGACGGTCAATTCGGGTCC
>CAYTEK010000144.1:0-6899 GCA_964436715.1 uncultured Verrucomicrobiota bacterium
CGTCGAAGTCGTCGAGCTGGCGCGAGGCTTCCAGGATCGCGCGCGGCGCGCGGGAGGTGCCGCCGCCATAGCAGACGGTGGTTTCCATCGGCGCGGGGATCACGTGCACCTGCGCCTTTTGCGCGGGTGCGTTCGCATGGAGGGCATCGAGAAAGGAAGGAATCTGCGGCATGGGCGGCCTCACGTTTCGAAGTAGGTGTAGCCGCGCAGGCCGTTTTCGTAGGCGTCGAGGATCTCGCGGCGTTCGGTCGGGGAAATGCGCTTCTGGCGAACGGCTTCCTCGGCCAGTTCGCGGAAGCGGGCCAGCAGGCCCTGCGGGTTGTATTCGACGTAGCTCAGGACGTCGCCGACGGAATCGCCGTCGAGTTCCTGTTCGTAGGAGATTTCGCCGGCGTCGTCGACGTGGATGCTGGCGACGTTCGTGTCGCCGAAGAGATTGTGCAAGTCGCCGAGGGTTTCCTGGTAGGCGCCGACGAGGAAGACGGCGAGGACGTAGTCCTCGTCCTTGCCGATGGCGTGGACGGGCAGCGCCGCGCGGTTGTCGGGCATGCTGACGAAGTGGTCGATCTTGCCGTCGCAGTCGCAGGTGATGTCGGAGAGGACGGCGAGTCGCGCGGGCTTTTCGTTGAGCCGCTGGATGGGCATGATCGGGAAGAGCTGGTCGATGGCCCAGCTGTCGGGCAGCGACTGGAAGACGCTGAAATTGCAGTAGTAGACGTCCGCCATGAGCTCCTCGAGGCCGCGCATGTCCTCGGGCACGAAGCGCAGCTTGGGCAGCTCCGCCTTGATGCGCGTGAGGATGTGCCAGAAGAGGCGGTCGGCCTCGGCGTGCTGGCGCAGGGTGATGTCGCCGTGCTTGAAGGCCTTCTGGATTTCTTCGCGGTAGAAGATGGCGTCGTTGTAGAATTCGCCGAGGTTGCGCGTGCGCAGGCCGGCGGCCACGTCCATCAGGTTGCGGATGGGCTCGGGAATCGGCTTGGGCAGCGGCTTGGGCGCCTCGAGCACTTCGACCGAACGCGTGCTGAGCACGTTCATCAGCAGCACGGAATTGTAGCCGACGAGGGCCCGGCCGGATTCGCTGACGAGCGTCGGATGCGGCACCGCGGCCCGGGTGCAGACGTCCATCACGCCCTCGACGACGTCGGCCGCGTATTCGGCGACGTCGTAGTTGGCGCTGCTGGCGCAGTTGCAGCGGGAGCCGTCGTAGTCGACGGCCAGCCCGCCGCCGATGTCGAGAATGCCCATCTTGGCGCCTTCCTGGACGAGGCTGGCGTAGTATTGCGCGGCTTCGCGGATGGCTTCGCGAATCTCGCGGATGTTGGGCACCTGCGAGCCGAGGTGGTAGTGCAGCAGCTCGAGGCAATCCAGCATGCCGAGCTCGCGCAGCCGATCGACCGCCGCGATCACCTGCGGCGGCGTCAACCCGAACACGCTGCTCTCGCCGCCGGACTCCGACCACTTGCCGCCGACCGAGCTCGCCAGCTTGACGCGGATGCCGATGCGCGGGCGGATGCTCATCTTCGCCGCGCGGTCGAGCAACAGGTCCAGCTCGCCGGGCATCTCGAGGACCAGGATCGTCTGCAGGCCCATCTTGAGCGACGACAGCGCCAGATCGATGAATTCGGCGTCCTTGTAGCCGTTGCAGACGATGTAGGCCTCGGGGTCGTGCAGGTAGGCCAGCGCGGCGATCAGTTCCGCCTTCGAGCCGGCCTCGAGGCCGTGGTGCAGGTCGCGGCCGAACTTGACGACGTCCGCGACGGTCTGCTGCTGCTGGTTGACCTTGATGGGATAGACGCCGCGATACCCCCCCGCGTAGCCGGAATCGGCGATCGCCTTGCCGAACGCCTCGTGGATCGCCCGCAGGCGCGCCGCCAGCAGGTCGCCGAAGCGCAGCAGGATCGGCAGGCTGAAGCCGCGCTGGTAGAGGCCTTGAACGATGTCGTGGAACTTGACGCTGACCGTGCCTGCGCTGTTCTGCAGGCGCACGGCGGCGAACCCGTCTTCCGTGACGTGGAAAAACCCGTTGCCCCAGGCCTCCACGCCGTACAGTTCGCTGCTGCGGACGCTGTCCCAGCTCTCCAACGCTTCCGTCAATCCGCGCGACATTTTTCCGTTCGCTCCTCTGCGCAAAAAAAGGCGCCCGGACCCGCACGCGCGCGTCCTTGCACCACCTTCACGCCGCGAAATTGCGACAATCGCATCGCCGACGCAATAGCAAATCGCCGGAAAGAGCGTTTTTCCGCCGGTGCCGCGCGGCGCCGTCCTCTTTGGGATTGCGGAGCGCGGCGCGGCGGGCATAAAATGCGCGACATGATCCACCTTCACGGAGGCAACCTGCCATGACCGAAGCGCATCGCCCGGAACCCGACGTCCTGCCGCCCGAACCCGGCGGAGCCCTCTCCGTCCCGCCGCCCGTGCCGCAAAAGAAGCCCGGCTTCCTGCGCCGCCTGTTCACCTCGCGCAAGAAGCAGCAAGCCGTCGCCATGCAGAACGGCTACCTCGAGATGGTCGATCTGATCCGCGCCATCCGCAGCCATCTCGACCGGCAGGAAACCGTCCAGACCAGCGTCCTCTCCATGCTCGAGAAGGTGCCCGGCGCCATGGACCGCCAGCACGAAGTCATGACGATGTTCAAGCAGCAGCTCGAAAACGGCATGGAAAACAACCGCCGGCTGACGGACAGCATGGGCAACCTCAACAACACCCTCGCCGCGATGGACGAATCGCAGAAGGCGTCTTCGCGCACGATCACGGACCTGATCCACCGCTCGCGCGAATCGGAACAGCTCCTGCGCGAAGTGATGCGCCGCTCCGAGCGCCGCATGACGGCCCTGGTGATCTTCTTCTTCCTGGCCGTCGTCGCCCTTGGGTTCTACTTCGTGCGCGGCGCGCGGCGCGTGGCGCCGGCGCAGCCCGCGCCGGCCGTCGCGCCGGCCGCCGAACGGCCCGCGCCGGTGCCCGTCGTGCGCGCGTCCGAGGAATTCGCGCCCGCCGCGGCGGCGCCGGAGAAAAAAGCGGAGGTCGCGCCCGTCCACAAGGAAAAGGCCAAGAAAAAGGCGAAGGCCAAGGTCGCCGCCCCGCCGGCGGACGCGCCGGCCGTCGGCCAGCCCGACTTGACGCTCGAACAGCTGCAGCCGGCGGTCGCCGACGCCGTTCCGCCCGCCGAGCGTCCCGTGACCGCGCCGTAGGCATGACCTCCGCGCCGCCCGAAACGTTCGATGCCTTTTTCTATGAGGCGTTCGCCGAAGAAGCCGAACGGCTCCTGCATCATGCGGCCGCAGCCGGCCTGCGCGTGGGCCATTCGCCGCTGACCATCCAGGAGACGGGCCATGCGGCGCCGCCGGCGCCCGTCGTCAGCCTGCGCACGCAATCGATCTTGCCGCCGGCGTGGGCGCCGCAGCTGCGCGGCATCCTGACGCGCTCCACGGGCTACGACCATCTCTTCGCCTATCGCGACGCCGTCGGCGGCGCCTGTCCGCCGCTCGGCTATCTGCCGCTTTATTGCGTGCGGGCCGTCGCCGAGCAGGCCCTGCTGCTGTGGACCGCGCTGCTGCGCCGGCTGCCGCGGCAACTGGCGGAATTCGACCGCTTCCGCCGCGACCACCTGACCGGGCGCGAAAATCCGGGCAAGACGCTGGCGCTTTTCGGCGTCGGCCACATCGGCTACGAGATCTGGCGCATCGCCACCGCGCTGGGGCTCATCGTGCGCGGCGTGGATCCCGTCCGGCGCCATGCCGACGTGGCCTATGCCGAGCCGGCGGAAGCCCTCGCCCACGCGGACATCGTCGTGTGCGCGATGAACCTCACGCCGCGCAACCGCGGCTATTTCACGCGCGACGTGCTGGCGCAAGCCCAGCGCCGGCCCATCCTCGTCAACGTCGCGCGCGGCGAATTCACGCCGGCCGCCGTGCTGGAAGCGGCGCTGGAAGACGGCCTGCTTTCCGGCGTGGCGCTCGACGTCTTCAACGAAGAAGCCACCCTCGCCCCCGCCCTGCGCACGGGCGATGCCGCCGCGCTCTCGCCGGACAACCAAGCCTTGCTGCGGCTGCGCAAGCGGCACGACGTGCTGCTCACGCCGCACAACGCGTTCAACACCGTCGAGGCCGTCGAACGCAAATCCGAGCAGTCCATCCGCACGCTGCTCCACTTCCGCAAAACCGGCCAATTCCTCTGGCCCGTTCCGGAAGAATAAGCCCCGCCTGCAACGCCGAAAATCGCCCCCGCCCCGCCGGCCACCTTTTTATAAAAAGGTGGCCGAAGAAATCCGCGTCGAAATCAGCCATTTCATTCACTGCATGAATGAGATGCGATTAATTGCAGATGGCTTCCGAAAGTCTTGCGGCGGACTGCGCGGCGCGCGGTCCGGGCTTGAGCAGGCTGGCATCGTCCAGAATCCGCACCTGGTCGGACCGAAAGCCCAGCTTTTCCCAGTCGGCCATCAAGGCCGCCCGGCGCGCGGCATCCGCCGGCGCGTCCTGGAAATCCAAAATCCGCTCCGGGCGCCGGCGTACGAGGGTCTCTTGCGACACTTTCGGCCACAGGACGTCGACTTCGGCAAACACGTTGCGGCCGCCGGCCCGCGCGACGATTTCCGCCAAAAAAGTGCCCGGCCCCGCCGTCATCAAGCCCGCCAGATCGCCCGGCGCGTGTCCCAAGGCGATGAACGTCGATACCGGACCGCACGGCGCCAGCGCCGCGAAATCCGCCTCCATCGTTTCCAGCAGTTCGCGACCGCGTTCCGGAACGCCGAGGATTTCGGCAAACGCGGAAATCGCGCCGCGCACGTCCGCGAGGGTGTCCAGCGGCACCGTGCGGAAGCCGATGCCTTGCGCGCGCGCGAACGTGGCGAGCGCCGCCGAACGGCCTTGCGTCAGGAGGCCATCCGGCGCCAGCGCCAGGATCCGCTCGCGGTTGGGCGCGAACGCGCTGCCGATCGTCGGCCGACCGGCCGCTTCCGGCGGCCAATCGGTGAATTCGCTGACGCCGACGACGCGGTCGCCGCAACCCAGCGCAAAGACGATTTCCGCCACGGCGGGCGAAGCGCAAATCACGCGCTGGGGAACGGCGGACGGGGCGGCGGTCTTCGGTTTTTCGCCGCAGCCGCACAGCCCGACGACGACGAGCGCGCCGACGATCAATCGACCACGCACACGAGTCCCTTGAGATATTCGCATTCGGGCGCCTCGACGGGGATGGGATGGTCCGCCGGCTGGCCGAGCGTTTCGAGGATGCGCACGCGCTTGCCGGCATCGTGCGCCGCCCAGCCGACCATCTTGCGGAAATCGGCCATGTCCACCAACCCCGAACAGGAGAACGTGGCGAGGATGCCGCCGGGCCGCAGGAGCTTGATCGCCAGCAAGTTCACGTCCTTGTAGGCGCGCAGGCCTTTTTCCAGCCCTTCCCGGCGCGCGACCAGGCGCGGCGGATCGAGCACGATCAGGTCCCAGCTTTCGCGGCGGTCGCGCGCCTGCCGCAGGCGCAGCGGCACGTCGGCCAACTCGTACTCCGCGGGCACGCCGGACGGATTCAGCTCGAGGTGCCGCCGGGCCTGCGCGAGGGCGGGCTCGGACGAATCCCAGCCGCGCACGCTCCGGGCGCCGGCATGCGCCGCGCAGACCTCGAAGGCGCCGGTGTAGCAATAGGCGCTCAGCACGTCGCGCCCCTTGGCGTAGGCCGCCACCTTGCGCCGGTTGTCCCGCTGGTCGAGATAGAAGCCCGTTTTCTGGCCGCCGGCCAAGCCGGCTTCGAACGTGAAGCCGTTTTCGCGGATCGTCACCGCGTCCGGCGCCGAATCCCCCCCGAGATTTTCCGAAAGTCCTTCACGCTTCACGGCGTCCGCGTCCGCGCGCACGGCCACGGCGCTCGCGTTCGTCGCCGCCTTCAGTTCGTCCGCCACGGCGGGCAGCCACGGTTCCCAAACCTTGCCGCCCACCTGCAGCGCCACCACGTCGGCGTATTGATCCGCGATCAGGCCCGAGAGGCCGTCGGCTTCCGAAAACGCCATGCGGTAGGCGGTGGTCGCGATCCAATCGGTCGGCTTTCCGAACAACCGGTGGCGCATTTCGACGGCGCGGCGCACGCGGCCGCGAAAAAACGCTTCGTCCAGGTTTTCGCGCGGATCCTGCGAGAACATCCGCACGGCCATGTCGGCGTCCGGATGCCACAAGCCCCGGCCCAGCCATTCGCCGGCGGCATCGAACACGTCGGCCGGCGCGCCGGCCGGGGCCGCTCCGTCCGTCTCCTCGATGGCTCCCGAGAACACCCAGGCGCTGCCGCGCAGAATCTGTTTTTCCCGGCCGGGTTTCAGCCGCACCCGGATTTTCGGCTCGGAACCGCCGGCTTCAACTTGCTTTGCCTGTGCCATATTCATAGGATTGTGGATTCATAAAACCAATAGGTCAAACAGGAAAAAGAGGTCTCCCATGCGCATTCACGCCTATCCCGCCTTGCGGCCCCGTCCGGACGTCGTCGGCCAAGTCGCCGCGCCCCCCTACGACACCGTGGACACGGCCGAAGCCGCCCAACTCGCCGCCGGCAATCCCATGTCGTTCCTGCACGTCAAACACTCGGAACTCGACTTGCGGGCCGGCACGATTCTCTCCGCGGCGCTGCGCGGCTGCCTCGTCCCGGTGGTCCAGCAGCGTCAGCCGGCCGGCGGAATTCCCCACGTCACGCTCTCCGCCGCCGGCACGATCGGCGCCCTTTCGGGCATCAACGCCGCCGGGCTGGCCGTCACGGTGAACGTCAACTGGGACCGCCAGCCCCGCAACGCCGCGCCGCGTCACGCCCTGCTGGCCTGCGCCGTGCTGGAGCGCGCCGCCGCCGTGGACACCGCTGTGGAGATCTTGCGGGGCTTCCATAGCCAAGGGGCCTGGAGGGTTTGCCTGAGCCACTATCCC
>CAYTEK010000145.1:0-1116 GCA_964436715.1 uncultured Verrucomicrobiota bacterium
TGAGGCCGATGACTTCGTAGCGGTCGTCGGTGACGAGGAAGAGCGGCAGCCGCGTGACGCGCATGCGGGGCAGGAGGTGGTCGACGGGCAGGTAGGAGGCGACGAGCTGCGGCGGGCGCATGTAGTCGGCGGCGGTCTTGCCGGCGGGCGCGTCGTCGGCGAGGACGTCGAAGCCGTGGACGACGCCGACGAAGGCCTTCTGGACGGGATCGTAGACCGGCAGGCGGTTGAAGTCGCGGACGCGGGCGCGGGCGAGGATTTCGGCGGGCGTGGCGCCGGCGGGCACCCAGGCCATCTTGTCGCGCGGCGTCATGAGGGCGTCGCAGGTCTTGTGGGTCAGTTCGAAGACGCCGTGGATCATTTCGGATTCGTGCTTGGTCAGGACGCCGGATTGTTCGCCCTCGCGGGTGAGATGGAGGAGCTCTTCGCGGTTGACGAGCAGCTTGTCTTCGACTTCCTTGGCGTCGCGGCGCGGCAGGAGCCAGCGGACGACGAGGTTGACGAGGAACGTGGCCGGCAACAGCGCCCAGGCGGCGGCGCGCAGGACGTGGGCGAGGGGCAGCGTGCGCCGGGCGGGCGCGGCCTGGAACCAGGCCTTCGGGACGTATTCGCAGCAGACGAGCGTGACGACGAGCATGGCGACGCCGGCGGCCGTGGCGCCGGCGGCGCCGCCGAGGTCCTGGCCGATGGAGGCGGCCAGCACCGCGCTGACGACGTGGAGCAGGTTCGTGCCGACGAGCGTGGTGCCGAGCAGCAGGTCGGAGTGGGTCAGAAAGTGGCGGATCGTTTTCGCGCCGGGCACGTTGCGGCGGACGAGATGCTGCAGGCGCAGGCGGTTGATGGAAATGATGCCGGTCTCGATGCCGGCGAAGAAGGCGGCGCCGACGAGGCAGAAGAGCAGCATGAGGAGTTCGAGCGCGATCACGTCGCCGGCCCTCCGCGGGGGGCGTCGATCTTTTCGACGTGGGCGAGCGTGACGCGCAGGCGGATCGTCTGCATGACGCGGACGCGGACGCCCTGGGTTTCGCCGACGTCGTCCGGTTTCGGCTCGCGGCCGAGGTGGGCGGTGCTCCAGCCCGCGAGGCGGTCGGCCGGGGGGGCGGGGGGAGCGGGGCG
>CAYTEK010000145.1:1126-6842 GCA_964436715.1 uncultured Verrucomicrobiota bacterium
CGGACGGCTGGGCTTGGAGATCGAGGCTCAGCTTGCGGTTGATTTCCTCGAGGGAGATGTTGGCGTCCACGAGCCAGGCGTAGGGGCCCGCGGATTGGAAGATGGGCCGGGGCTTCGACAGCTCGTTGTAGATGTCGCCGGTGATTTCCTCGAGGATGTCGCCGCGGGTGACGACGCCGGCGGCCCCGCCGTATTCGTCGACGACGATGGCGATGCGGATCTTGTCCTTCTGGAAGCGCACGAGCAGGCGGTTGAGGTGGACGCTCTCGGGCACGAAGACGGGCGGGATCGTCGCGGCGGGGACGGCGTGGGCGGGATCGAGCAGGAACTTGCGGACGTCGAGGAAGCCGACGATGTCGTCGAACTGGTGGCGGTAGAGGCTCAGGAAGTTGCGGCGCGAGCGGCGGGCGATGGCGACGGGATCCTGCGCGGGATCGGCGAGATCGAGGCCGAGGAAATCGACGCGCGGCGTCATGACGTCGGAGGCGTGGAGATCCTCGAGATCGACGATGGCCTTGATCATCGCGAGTTCGTCGGCGTTGAGGATGCCCTCCTCGCGGGAGATGTCGAGGACGGTTTCGAATTCCTCTTCGGACAGGGTCTTGCCCAAGGGGCGGAAGAGGGGCGCGAGGCGCCGGCTGACGAGCTCGAGCGCGAAGCGCAGCGGCGCCAGCGCTTTTTCGGCGAAGCGCAGGGGCGGGCCGTAGAGCCGGACGACGGCGGACGTGTAGAAGAGACCGACGTTCTTGGGGCCGACCTCGCCGAAGAAGATCAGCAGCAGGGTGACGGCGGGAATGGCGACGGCTTCGGCGCAGGCCGGCGTCCAGCGCTCGGCAAGCAGGTAGCCCACGTTGGCGAGGGCCAGGTTCACGAGCGTGTTGCCGATGAGGATGGTGGACAGCAGGCGCGTGGGATTGGCCAGCAGGGCGCGCAGGCGCTCGCCGGTGGCCGGGCGCTTCTCGGCGATGCGCCGGAGCTGGATGGGATCGATGGAGAAATAGGCCGTTTCGGCGCTGGAGCAGAACGCGGAACACGCCAGCAGCAGCAGGAACAGCAGGCCGAGCAGCAGCGTCGTCATGGCCGCGCACCCGGCCGGCCGGCATGGAATGGGGACGTAGGTTTCACTTTTCGCAATCCGAAACTATGCGTATAGTATCGGCACATGGTCAAAATATCCATCACAACTTCGCGGCGCACGGAATGGGTGCCGGCGACCCGGGCGATCCAGGCCGCGTTGGCGCAGCTGCCGCCGTGGGATGGCCTGCTGCACGTGCATTCGCCGCACACCACGGCCGGCGTGACGGTGAACGAACAGGCGGACCCCGACGTGGCGGCCGACGCGGAACGCGCGCTGGCGAAGCTCGTGCCCTGGCAGGCGGACTACGCGCACGCGGAAGGCAATTCGGCGGCCCACGTCCAAACCGCCTTGGTCGGCACCTCGACGCTGGTGCCGGTGCGCGCCGGGCGCCTGGCGCTGGGGACGTGGCAGGGCGTTTTCCTGTGCGAATTCGACGGCCCGCGCACGCGGGAACTGTGGCTGACGCCGGTCAAGGAGGCATGATGAGGAGTCCGCGTTCAGGGTTCGGGGTTCACGGTTCGGCGGTGGGCGCGGCGCTGGCGGCGCTGTTGCTGGCGGGCTGCGGGCCGGCGTCGCCGGACAAGGATTTCCAGGCGGGGGTGGCCGCGCTGAAGAAAGGCGATCTGGCCGCGGGCAAGGCGCGGCTCGAATCCGCGCTGGAACGCGCGCCGAACGGGCCGTTCGCGGCGGAAGCGCAGAATTGGCTCGGGCTGGCGAACGGGGAGCTGGGCCTGGTCGCCGAAGCGACGGCGAACTTCGAAGGCGCCGCCAAGCTGAATCCGGCGGCGTTCGCGCCGGTCTACAATCTCGGCTGCCTGGTCTTGGAACAGGGCGACGTGCAGCGGGGCATCACGCTGCTGCGGCAGGCGGCCGATCTCGACGAACGCGACTTGCGCGCGCTGCTGCGCATCGGCGACTGGACCACGCACAACGGCCGCTGGGAGCTGGCCCGCCGCATGTACTTCGAGGCGCAGAAACGCGACCCGCAATCCGCCGCCGCCGCGACGGGCCTGGGCCGCATCGCCCTTCTGGAAGGCAACTTGCCGCAGGCGGAAACCTTCTTCATGCAGGCGCTGGAAATGAGCAAGGACTATCCGCCCGCGCTCTACAACCTCGGCGTGCTGCACGCGCAGACGGAAGGCCATGGCCAGCAGGCCGGCGAATACTTCCGGCAATATCTGAAAGTGGCGCCCACGGGCGCCCGCGCCGCGGCGGCGTCCGACCGCATCGGCGGGAAGGTCGTCGAACAGACCTCGTTCCGGCCGCAGGCGCCGACCCAGCCGAAGACGACCGCCGGCGTGCTGTGGGCCCAGGCCCGCGAGGCGCTCGATGCCGGCGACAAGGAAGCCGCCTACGCGCAGGTGCTGCGCGCGCTGGAACTGGCGCGCGCCGGCGGCGATTCGGCGCAGGCCGGCGAAATCCTCAAGCGCGCCTTGGAGGTCTTCGGCGACCGCGCGCCGGTCCAGCTCGAAGCGGGCGAGCATTGGCTGCGGCAGAACCGGCCGCAGGAAGCGCAGGCCGCCCTCATGCAGGCGCAGGCGCTCGATCCGGAAAATCCGATGGTGCTGCTGGATCTGGCGCGGGCGTCCGCCGCGCTGGCGGAGTACGACGTGGCGGTCATTTCGCTGCGCAAGCTCGTGCAGCTCGAACCCGGCAACGCCGATGCGCTGTGGGAGCTGGCGGAGACCTACGGCGACAAGCTCGGCATGACGGGCAAGGGCACGGCCGCCTACCGCGATTTCGAGCGGCTGTTTCCGTCCGATCCCCGGGCCGCGCAGGTCGCGGCGCGGGTGAAGGCGCTGGACGAGGCGGCGGCGGCGCTGCCGCCGCTCGCACCCTGAGGGTCCCGATCGCGCGGCGGAGGAGAAGCGGACATGAAGCCAGAACAGGAAATTTCGGCGGCCGCCGTGCCGATGCGGAAGGTCGGTCCCCTCCGGCTGGTCGGGCCCGAGGCCGCGGGCGACGTGCTCGTGCCGCTGGCGACCTACGAATCGCCGCTGTGGCCGTCGGTCGAGCGCGGCGCGCGGGTGACGGCGCAGGCCGGCGGCATCCGCGCGCTGGTCCTGGACGAGCGCATGACGCGCTCGGTGCTGGTGGATGCGCCCGGCGCGGCCGGCGCGCAGGAATTGGTGCGGTTCGTCGAGGCCGAACGCGCGGCGCTCGCGGAGGTCGCGGCCGGCACGAGCCGGTTCGCCCGCCTGAAGGACGTCCGGGCCGAAATCGTGGGGCATCTTGTTTTCCTGCGCTTCGAATTCGCCACGGGCGACGCGGCGGGGCACAACATGGTCACGCGCGCGGCCGACGCGCTGCTGGCGTGGATTCTCGAAAAGCGGCCGGAATGTTCGTACGGCTCGATTTCCGGCAACTACTGCTGCGACAAGAAAGCGTCGGCGGTCAACGGCATCCTCGGCCGCGGCAAGCGCGTTGTCGCCGAAACGCGGATTCCGCGGCGGCTGGTGGAGCGCTACTTGCACACGACGCCGGAAAAAATCGTCGAGTTGAATTGGCGGAAGAACTGGGTGGGCACCGCGCTGGCGGGCGGCGTGCGCAGCGCCAACGCGCATTTCGCGAACATGCTGCTGGGATTCTACCTCGCCACGGGCCAGGATGCGGCCAACGTCGTCGAAGGTTCGCAGGGCTTCGTGCTGGCGGAAACGCGGGACGACGCCTTGGACTTTTCGGTCACCCTGCCGAACCTGATCGTGGGCACGGTGGGCAACGGCAAGGGCCTGCCGTTCGTGGAGGAAAACCTGCGCGACTTGGGGTGCCGGGAGCCGCGCGAGCCGGGGGCGAACGCCCGGCGCCTGGCGGCGATCTGCGCGGCGACGGTGCTGTGCGGCGAATTGTCGCTGCTGGCCGCCCAGACGAATCCCGGCGAATTGATGGCCGCCCACCTGCGGCTGGAGCGCGGCACCTAGTGGCCGAAGAGCAGGTCATCCTCGTGGATGCCGACGACCGCGAGATCGGCGTGCTCGGCAAGTTGGCCGCGCACGAGCACGGCGGGGTGCGGCATCGCGCCTTTTCGGTGTTCGTCGCCGATCCGCAAGGGCGCTGGTTGCTGCAGCGGCGCGCGGCGGACAAGTACCATTTTCCCGGCCTGTGGACCAACGCCTGCTGCAGCCATCCGCGACCGGGCGAAGACACGGCGGACGCCGCCCATCGGCGCCTGCGCGAGGAGTTGGGCTTCGATTGTCCGTTGACGGAGCGGTTTCGGTTCGAATACCAGGCCCGGTCGGAAGCCGAAGGACTGGTCGAGCACGAGCTGGACCACGTCTTCACCGGCACCTACGCCGGAGAAATCCGGCCGAATCCAGCCGAAGTCGGCCAAGTGCGGTGGGTGGCGCCGGCGGAACTCGAACGGGAACTGGCCACCCATCCGGAGGCGTTCACGCCGTGGTTCAAGCTGGCGTGGGAACGCGTGTGCGCCGTCTTGTGAGGCGGCGCCTTTTTCGATTTTTCGGGTGGATTTTCCGTCCGGCTCCGCTAGGCTGGTTTTCCACATAGGAGCAAAACCGATGAAAACCACTTGCTTGGATGGACTTTGGCGGACGGGGCGGGATTTCCTGGGCTCGCGTTATCCGATCATGTGCGGCGCCATGACGTGGATCAGCGACGCAGCCCTCGTGAAGGCCGTGAACGACCAGGGCGGCTTCGGCTGTCTCGCGGCCGGCAACATGCCGGGCGACGCGTTGGCGGCCGAAATCGAAAAGACCGCCGCGGCGACGCAGAAGGCCTTCGCGGTGAACCTGGTGACGATCGCCCCGAATTTCCCGGCGCACAAGGAAGCCGTGCTGAAATCGAAGGCGCAGACGGTCATTTTCGCGGGCAACTTCCCCAAGAAAAACGACGTGGCGCAGATGAAGGCGGCCGGCAAGAAGGTGCTGTCCTTCGCCTCGACGGATTCGATCGCCGACCAGATGGTGCGCTTCGGCGTGGACGGGCTCATTTTGGAAGGCAGCGAGGCCGGCGGTCACATCGGGCACGTGTCGCTGATGATCCTGCTGCAGCAGGTGCTCTTCAAGAATCCCGGCGTGCCGACGTTCGTGGCTGGCGGCATCGCGACGGGCCGGATGATCGCGCACATGCTGCTGATGGGCGCCGCGGGCGTGCAGATGGGCACGCGCTTCGTGATGAGCGAGGAGTGCAACGCGCACCCGAACCTGAAGGCGCGTTTCGTGAAGGCCCGCGCCCGCGAAGCCATGAGCACGCCGGAGTACGACAAGCGCCTGCCCATCGTGGCCGTGCGCGCGCTGAAGAACAAATCGACGGAAGAATTCGGCCGCCTGCAGCTCGAACTGCTGCAACTGATGAATGCAAACCAGATCGGCCACGCCGAAGCGCAGTACAAGGTGGAAAGCTTCTGGATGGGCGGGTTGCGCAAGGCGGCCGTGGACGGCGATGTGGACCATGGCTCGTGCATGGCCGGCCAGAGCGTCGGATTGGTCGACAAGGTCCAGCCCATGCGGGACATCTTCGCCGAACTGATCGGCGACGCCGAAGCGGAGCTGGAAGCCGTCAAGGCCCGGCTGGGGTCCATCGGGGGCTAGAATTCACGCCATGAAAGTCACGGTGTCGGGGCAGGATCGGTCCGGCGACGTGGGCCAGGCCGCGGTCGCGGCCGGGGCGCGCGTGCGGGGG
>CAYTEK010000146.1:0-6833 GCA_964436715.1 uncultured Verrucomicrobiota bacterium
ACGTGCTGCCGCGGTAACCCGCGGCCCGCGCTCACCCGCCGGAGAAGGGCGGCAGCAGCGTGATCTGGTCGCCGTTCTGGATGGGGTTGTCCCATTCGACGAATTCGTCGTTGATGGCGGCCTTGACGATATTGGTGGTCAGCGGAATCTGGCCGCCGGCCTGGATTTCGTGCAGCAACTGGCGTGCGGTCGCGGCCTCGGTTTCGTAGGGCTCGGTCTGCGTGCCGCGCCGGGCGCCGACGAGCGCGAAGTAACGGACGACGATGTTTTTCTTCATGGATTTAAGGGTCGAATTTCAGGGGTCAGGTTGCGGAAACGGGGGAAATCTAGCGCAGATCGGCGCGAATTTCCAGCCGACTATTCTTCCACGACGCGGTAGAAGACGGCGGGGCGGGAATCCGGTGCGCCGGAGTAGACGTTGAGGGGTGCGGAATCGGCCAGATGGACGGCGAGAGGGGCGAAATCGGCGAGCAGGTTGGTGCCGGAGAGAATCCGGTAGGTTTGGCCGGTGCCGCTGATCCACGTCAGGACGGGGGCGCCGGCGGGGGTGCGTTGCGCCGCGACGAATTGGAAGGGGTAGTTGCGGACGGCGAAGTCGGGCGTGGTCGCGGACCAACAGACGTTGGAAGCCACCGCGGCCCGGAGCCGCAAGCGCTTGGAGGTGCCTTGGAACGTCAGGTCGCCGGTCCAGGCGCCGCCGCTGAAATCCGTGGCTTCGGCCGGCGCGACGGTCACCTCCGTGGGATAGACGGGCGGGCCGCAGCGCAGCACGACGAAGGCGTTGGTGCGCACGATGGCGGGGCTGTTGGTGGCGGACCAAGCGAGCGGCGGACCGAAGGCGTCGTCGTCGGTTTCGCCGATCAACGTGCAGATCGCTTCGGCCGCGCCGGCGCGCGAGGTGCCCCAGCGCGGATAGTTGGTCGGATTGTCGAAGGAAAGATCGACCAACAGGTTGTCGACGCCGTTGTATTCGAACGGCACGGCGAAATCGAAGCGGTCCCAGCCGTCTTCGTAATCGGCGACGAAGTTGGTTTGGACGACGACGGTCCAGCCCGCGGTTTCCCACGTGGCGCCTTCGGGATAGGCGTCCTGCGCCACGTGCCGCAGGCGGATCGTCCAATTTTCCACGTCGGTGGGGTAGACGCTCGTGAGGATTTCCAGATGGTCGAGCGTGCGGGCGTCGCCCAGTTGGGCGGCGGAGTAGATGGTTTGGACGCGCACCCGGCGCCACAGGAAATTGAACGGATACTGCCCGTCGTCCGCGCCGGTGCCGGCATACCAGCCGGGATCGACGAAGTCGTCGGTTTCGGTCGCGAAGCGCACGGCGCCGGGGAACGAAGCGAGCAGCGCGCCGAAGGCGTTGCGGGCTTCGATGCGGAACGGGACGGGGGCGTTTTCGATGGCGGGCGAAGGCACGTCGGCCAGCGCGATGCGGTCGAGGACGTCGGCCGGCGGGATGCCGTCCGGAACGCGGCCGAGAAAGGAATGGCTGCCGAGAAAATCCGGATTTTCCTGGTATTGCGGGGTGTCGGCGACGGTGTTTTGGGTATCGGCGAAGACGGCGGCCTCGTGGAAGGACACGTAGCCGTCGCCGTTGTAGTCGGCGTTGCAGGCGTCGCCGTCGACCCACGGCACGTGGTTGGAGGGGAAAAAGCCGCGCAAGGCGGCGATCCAGTCGAGGCACCATTGGTCGTAGAAATAGGGATAGGGCTCGGCGTGCGAAACGCCGTCGTGGGCGGCGGCGGAAGCGAAAATCCGGTCGGTTTGGTTCAAGTCGTCGGCGAAACCGCCGGAGTAGCACTGTTCCATGGCGAAAACCACGGGGCAGGGCAGTTGTTCGGTGAGGGCTTTCAGGTCGCGATCGCGGAATCGTTCGTTGTTCCACAGGCACAATTCGGCGTCCCATTCGCCGCCGCCTTCGGTGGGTCCGCCGTGGTCGGTCAGGAAAACGAGGAGCCGGTCCTGTGCCGTCAATTGGGATTGGAGATCGCGGAAGGCGTTGCTGACGCTGGCGGCGGTGGCGTCGCCATCGACGTCGCATGCTCCGTCGTCGTCGAAGTCGAGCGGCGTGCTGGCCCAGTAGGAATCGGGCGGGACGTAGTTGAAATTGAGATGGTCGACGGCCGGATTGGTTCCGTCGGCGATCAGGACGACGACGTTTTCCTTGGAATAGCCGTATTTGTGGACGAGGGTGTCGTAGAGGAAGGCGCAGTCGCGCCAGTAGCGGTCGGCGTTGGCGTTGGTGGTTTGGCCGCCGGAAACGATCAAGGCACGGTCGTTGGGGGCGGCGACGCCGTAGAGGATGGGGTTGGTGGACCCGGCGCCCTTCAGGGCCAGCGGCGCGCGGACGGTCGGGGGCGCGAACGCAACCAGGCGTTCCAAGCCGTTGGGCGTGGCGGCGGCGCCGGGGCCGGCGACGGTCAAGGGGCGCAGGGCGTCCTGGACGGCGACGGCGGAGAGATCGGGCGCGACGAAGAAGTAGCGGCAGGGGTGGCTCCAGTTGGCCGTTGGATCGTCGTCGCAGAAAAACACCCAGCAGGTCGGCCACGGCGGCTCGATTTCCTCTTGGGTCCAGGTGCGGAGATGGGTTTGGCCGGCGACGTGGAGCACCGGCAGTCCCCAGAGTTCAAAAGCCCGGGTGCGCTGGCCGGCCGCGAGCGGCTCGACCACTTCGCGCGCGGCGGCGAAATCGGCTTGCGGCCGCGGCGTTCGTTGCGCCACGAGGCGCGCGGCCGGCGCCGCGGTCGCCGCGTCCAATCCCGCGCCGGCGACGAACGTCGCGAGCAAGACGCCCGCGCGGAATGACGGCAACCAAGGCATGGCGGCATTGTGGCACGGCAAAGGTTGGTTCACAAGCGCGGCGGAAAAAGGAAAGCCGCGCCCCGGGCGGGGCGCGGCTTGCGCGGATGCCGTTGTGCGCGGTTCGCCGGCCGTCAAAGGCCGAGGCGCTGCTTGAGTCCGGCGAGCTGGGCCCGCATGCGGGCCGGCAGGCGGTCGCCGGCTTTGCCGAGATAGGCCTCGATCTCCGGCACTTCGCTCTTCCAGCCTTCCACGTCGATGCGCAGCAGTTCGGCGATTTCGGCATCGCTGATCTTCAAGCCGCCGACGTCCAGGTCGCCGGCTTTCGGGATGAAGCCGACCGGCGTTTCGACGGCGGCCACTTTGCCTTCGACGCGGTCGCACATCCACTTCAGGACGCGGGCGTTCTCGCGGAATCCGGGCCACAGCCACTTGCCGTCCGGCGACTTGCGGAACCAGTTCACGTAGAAAATCTGCGGCGCCTTGGCGCCGAGCCGGTCGCCCATGTCGAACCAATGCTGCCAGTAGTCGCCGACGTGGTAGCCGCAGAACGGCAGCATGGCCATCGGGTCGCGGCGGATGGCGCTCTTGACGTCGAGCGCGGCGGCGGTGGCTTCCGACGCGGCCGTGGCGCCCATGTACACGCCGTGGTCCCAGTCGAACGCCTGGCTCACCAGCGGCACCAGCTTGGAACGCCGGCCGCCGAAGACGAAGATGTCGATCGGCACGCCGTTGGGGTTTTCCCAGTCCGGACAGATGACCGGGCATTGGCGGGCCGGCGCGGTGAAGCGCGCGTTGGGATGGGCGCCCTTGACCGGCTTGCCGTCGGGGCCCTTCTTGTCCGGCGTCCAGTCCTGGCCCTTCCAGTCGATGCCGTGCTTGCACTCGACGTTCATGTCCTCCCACCAGACGTCGCCGTCGTCGGTCAGGACGGTGTTGGTGAAGATGGTGTTGCTCTTGATCGTCTCCATGGCCATCGGATTGGCCTTGGTGCTGGTGCCGGGGGCGACGCCGAAGAAGCCGGCTTCCGGATTGATGGCGTACAGGCGTCCGTCCGCGCGGATCTTCATCCAGGCGATGTCGTCGCCGATGCACTCGCACTTCCAGCCGGGGATGGTGGGCTGGAGCATGGCGAGGTTGGTCTTGCCGCAGGCGCTGGGGAAGGCGGCGGCGATATGGAAGCGGCGGCCTTCCGGATTGGTCAGGCGCAGGATGAGCATGTGCTCCGCCATCCAGCCCTCGCGGCGGGCCATCGTGGAGGCGATGCGCAGCGCCAGGCACTTCTTGCCCAGCAGGGCGTTGCCGCCGTACCCGGAGCCGTAGGACCAGATCAGGTTCTCCTCGGGGAAGTGGGCGATGTACTTCTTCTCGATCGGGGCGCAGGGCCAGGCCACGTCCTTCTGGCCGGGCTGCAGCGGAGCGCCGACGGAGTGCAGGCACGGGATGAATTCGCCGTCGTCGCCGAGGGTTTCGAGCACCCGGTCGCCGACGCGCGTCATGACGTGCATGTTCACCACGACGTAGGGCGAATCGGTGATCTCCACGCCGATCTTCGCGATCGGGGAACCGACCGGGCCCATGCTGAACGGGATGACGTAGAGCGTGCGGCCCCGCATGCAGCCGTCGTACAGTCCGGACATGGTCTTCTTCAGTTCGACCGGATCGATCCAATTGTTGGTCGGGCCGGCTTCGGCCTGGGTTTTCGACGCGATGTAGGTGCGGTCTTCGACCCGCGCCACGTCGCTGGGATCGCTGCGGAACAAATAGCTGTTCGGGCGCTTGGCCAGCGGCGTGGCCGCGCCGGCCGCGACCATCTGCTTGAACAGGGCGTCGTATTCGGCCTGCGAGCCGTCGCACCAATGGATGGCGTCGGGCTTGCAGAGGGCGGCGGTTTCTTCGACCCACTGGAGCAATTTCTTGTTTTTCGTCTTCATGGCGAATCCCTGTTCCTTGATAGATTTCGATGTCCGGCACGGCTTCCCGGAAGACGGCGGAATGTAGCCGCTCGTTTCGCCTCCCGCAAGCGAAAAGGTGAAAGGGCGAAAGAGGAAATCGTCCGTTCGAAAGTTGACTTTTGGGTTCAAGCCGATATCGTGGCACCGGTTTTAACGAAAACGAAACAAAAGGAGAAAATCCATGAGCATGGTGAAAGAGTTCCAGGAATTCGCGGTGAAGGGCAACATGGTGGACATGGCCGTGGGCATCATCATCGGCGGCGCGTTCGGCAAGATCGTGACCTCGCTGGTGAACGACGTGATCATGCCGCCGATCGGCCTGCTGCTGGGCAAGGTGGATTTCAAGGAATTGGCCGTGACGCTGAAGGCGGCAACGGTGGATGCGGCCGGCGCCGAAGTGGCGGCGGTGAAGCTGAACTACGGGATGTTCGTCCAGAACGTGGTGGATTTCCTGATCGTGGCGTTCTGCGTGTTCCTGTTGGTCAAGGGCATCAACACCCTGCGCCGGAAGCAGGAAGCCGCGGCGGCGAAGTAACCGACGAGTCGCAAAGGAGAATGCGGATGAAAAAGATTTGGATGGCGCTGACGGCGCTGGCGCTGGCGGTTTCGGCCGGCGCGGCGGACAAGAAGGCGGACGCGGCGGCGGCGAAGCCGGACGGTTTCGCGACGACGCTGAACGCGGGCCTGTCGCTGACGGACGGCAACAGCGAGACGCTGGCGGCGAACGCGAGCCTCGCGACCGAAGGCCAGAAGGAAGGCCTGGGTTCCGTGCTGGCGGGCATCGAGGCGAATTACGGCGAAAGCACCGGGATGCGCACGACGACGGCGGCCGACGGCACGACGACGACCGCGGACGACAGCGAAAAGACGGTCGAGAACGCGAAGGCCTACGTCAACGTCAAGAAGACGCTGAGCCCGCGGACGTTCGCCTCGCTCGATGGTTCGGTGTTCTACGACGACATCGCGTTGATCGACTACCGCGCGACGCTTGGCCCCGGCCTGGGCGCGTATCTCGTGAAGAACGCCAAGCGCGAACTGTCGCTGGAAGCCGGTCCCGCCTACGTGTGGGAAAAGGTGGACGGCGCGAACAACGACTATCTCGCGCTGCGGTTCGCCGAGCGCTACAGCTGCCAGGCGACGAAGACCGCCAAGCTGGTGCAGTCGCTCGAATACGTGCCGGAAGCCGAGGACTTCGACAACTATCTGCTGACGGGTGAAATCGGGGTCGAAGCGGCGATGAGCGAACGGCTGAATTTGCGCGTCGTGGTCCAAGACAAGTACGACAGCACTCCCGCCGCGAATGCGGAATACAACGATGTCAGTTTGATCGCCGGCGTCGGCCTGTCTCTGTAATACATTGTACGATAAATAGATGCAATTTCGGAGCCGGGAATCGTCGATTCCCGGCTCCTTGCCGTTCAGACGCTCTGTGCAAAGGATGCAAAAAAGTTGAAAAAAAAGATTGTTAAGAATGCATTAGATGCCTATCTTCTCGTCAAATCATGAGCAAGAAGAACATGAAATCCAACACTGGGGCGGCTGCGCAAAAGCCGGCGAAGACTCCCGATTTTCGCTCGCTTTTCCATGCCGCCGGTCTGCGCCTGACGCGTCAGCGTCTGGCCATTTATCGAGAACTGTCTTCGCGCGGAGATCATCCGGACGTGGACCACATCTACAAGGCGGTGCGGCCGATCGTGCCGAAGATTTCCTTGTTCACGGTCTATCGCACGATGAACGTGATGGAGGCCTCGGGCTTGATCTGCCGGGTGACGACCTGGAAGAGCCATGCGCGCTACGGCGCCGACTTGGACAGCGACGCGCATTTCCTGTGCGAGAGCTGCGGCCGCCTCGAGAACGTGAAAACGGGCGATCTGGGTCCCCTGCGCAAGGCGATCGAGAAGAGCCAAGGCTCCGTTTCCCGCGCGGACATCCTCTTCCGCGGCATCGGCAAGTGCTGCGCGAAGGCCGCCAAGAAAGCGAAGAAGAAGTAGTCGTCGTCCAACCCCCGCGGGCGTCCTCCCGCGGAACCCATGGAAACGGGCGCCCCGTCGGGCGGGCGGGTGGGGTGCCCGGCGCGGC
>CAYTEK010000147.1:0-6684 GCA_964436715.1 uncultured Verrucomicrobiota bacterium
GCCCCGCCGCGCCCCACCCCGCCGCCGCCACCCGCTCCGCGCCCGTCGACAACTCCGCCCACACCGCCCACACCCACCACACGAACAGCGCCGCGCCGATGCCCGCGCCCCACGTCCATTTCTTCGCCGCGCGCGGCTCCATTTGCAGCGCCGCGTCCAAACCGAACGCCGCCAGCACCCCCCACGCCATCTGGAAGAAATGGATGAATTTGTTCGGATTGCGGATGCTGCCGATCCCCGGCAGCAGGCTCAACGGCTTGTACAGCACGAAGAATTTGCCGAATGCCAGCAGCAACGCCACGGCGCACAAGGCGCCCCATGCGAGCGCCGCCGCCGACGCTTCCGGCTCCTCCCGCCGCCGCCGGATCGCCGTCGCCAGCCCCAGCAGCGCGAACAGCAGCGGAATCGCACCGACGTAGACGTTCTCCAGCTTGAAGTTCATGAACCCCTGGCCGGTTTGCTCGTAGCCTTCGCTCCGGCCCATCTTGCCCCAGTACGGTCCTTTTTCGTCGCCGCTGCGCCAGCCCGTCCAGCCCGGCGCGATGAAATCCAGGCTTTCGCTCGGCGGTTGGCTCCACTGGGTGATGTACGCCCAGCGTTCCGCCGGCGTCTGGTCGTCCGTCGCTTCCGTCACGCCCGAACCCTTCGCCGCCAGGGACGCGCCGCCCGCCAACAGGGCGGCCACCAGCGCCGGCGCCCAGGCGCGCTTCGCCAGGCCGGCGACGTTCCAGCCGCTCGCCGCGCGCGCGGCTTCGAACAATCCCAGCGGCGCCAGCAGCAGCGCGCAGAACAGCGCCACGTCGGCCTGCTCGAGGAACATCGCGCCCGCCGCCGCGCCGGCCAACACGCCCCACGCCAGCCGTTTCGTCCGGCCCCAGCGGCCCAGCGCGAACGTCGCCAGCGCCAAAAACACCAACGTCCCATACTTGCCCACGTGCCCCGCGTAGGTCAGCGTCAGGTTCGTTCCGGTCCAGAACGCCACGAGTCCGCCGAACGCGCACGCCGCCGGCCGCAAGCCGCGATCGCGCAAATACAGCGCCAGCAGCCAGGCCGCCAACGCCAGGCACAAGCCGTGATAGGCGTTCATGAACCACTCCGCCGGCACCGCCTTCAGGAGAAAATAGCCCGGCCGCACGATGCTCATCGTCGGCATGCCCCACAGCGCCTCGCCCATCCACGGATGCACCACGGAGTTTTCCAGCATCCGTTGGTTGTTGCGCAGCAGGCCCACGTTGTCGTCGCTGCTGAGCAGCACCGTGCCCGGCTGCCACAGCGCGTGGAAGACGACGACGGCGACCGCCGCGAACAAGATCAACGACAAAACGCCCCGCGCCCCGCGCCCGTTCGACACCGCCTGCGGCTGATTGGATTTCATCCCGCCATCAAAAAGATTCCCGCCGCCGCTGGCAATCCCAAAACAGCCCGTTTCCCGGCCCGCCCGCAAGCCGCGCCGGACCGCATCGGAAGCTAGTTTTCGCCGCCGGCTTCCAATTCGGCCCAGCGCGCGAACAACCGTTCCAGCTCGGCGGGGATCGCTTCCGCCCGCGCCGTGGCGGCTTGGATGTCCGCCGGGGCGTTCTTGTAGAAATCGGCGCCCGCCATCCGACGGTGCAGCTCGTCCAGCTCGGCTTCGAGCGCGGTGATCCGCCCCGGGATTTCCTGCAATTCCTTGCGTTCCTTGTTGCCGAGCTTCCGCGAACGCGCCACCGGCTTTTCCGGCGCGACCTGCGTCGGCTCCGGCGCGGGCGGCGCCGACCGACGCTGCGCCACCCAGTCGTCGTAGCCGCCGGGATATTCGTTCACCGTTCCGGCACCCTCGAACGCCAGCGTGCTGGTGACCACCTCGTTCAGGAATTCGCGGTCGTGGCTCACCAGCAGCACCGTGCCGGAGTACTCCACCAGCAGGCTTTCGATCAGCTCCAGCGTCTCGATGTCCAAATCGTTGGTCGGCTCGTCCAGCACCAGGACGTTCGCCGGCCGCGCGAACAAGCGCGCCAGCAGCAGGCGGCTGCGCTCCCCGCCCGACAGCACCTTCACCGGGCTGCGCGCGCGTTCCGGCGAAAACAGGAATTCCTCCAGATAGCCGATCACGTGCTTCCGCTGGCCGTTCACCGTCACGTACTCGTTGCCATCGGCGACGTTGTCGAACACGGTTTTGCTCTCGTCCAGCGCCGCGCGCAACTGGTCGAAATAGGCGATTTCCAGCTGCGTGCCGTGTTCCACCGCGCCTTCGTCGGGCGCCTCCTGCCCCAGCAGGACGCGGATCAGCGTGGATTTGCCGCAGCCGTTGGGGCCCAGGATGCCGACCTTGTCGCCGCGGCAGATCCGCACGTCCAGGCCGCGGAACAGCCAGCGGCCGTCGTGGGCCCGGCCCAGGTTCTTGGCCGCGACGACCTTGAAACCCGAGCGGCCGGCCTCCTGCAGCTCCGCCTTCACGCTCCCGCCGAGTTCCCGGCGCGCCGCGCGTTCGGCGCGCAGCTTGAGCAATTCGCGCACGCGGCCTTCGTTGCGCGTGCGCCGCGCCTTCACGCCGCGCCGCAGCCAGGCTTCTTCCTGCGCGAGCTTCTTGTCGAACACCGCGTTCTGCCGTTCTTCGTCCGCCAGCGCGGCCGCCTTGCGCTCGAGGAATTGGTCGTACGGACATGCCCACGAGCGCAACTGCCCGCGATCCAGTTCCACGATGCGCGTGGCCAGCTTGCGCAGGAACGCCCGGTCGTGCGTCACGAACAGGATCGCGCCCGGGAACCGCAGCAGGAAGTTTTCCATCCATTCGATGGATTCCACGTCGAGGTGGTTGGTGGGCTCGTCGAGCAGCAGCACGTCCGGCTCCGCGGCCAGCGCCTGCGCCAACAGCACGCGCCGCTTCATCCCGCCGGAGAGCGTCGCGCAGTCGGCCGCCGGGTCGAGCTCCATCAGCGAAACCACCTTCTGCGCCTGCACGTCGCGATGCCAGGCGTCCAGTTCCGCGCGCGTACCGGCGCGCACGGTCTGCAGCACCGTGCCGGCCAGGGCGGCCGGCACCACCTGCGGCATCATGGCCGTCGCGAGGTTCCGCGCCCGCACCACTTCGCCCGCGTCCGGCGCCAGCTGCCCGGCGGCGACCTTCAGCAAGGTGGATTTTCCCTCGCCGTTGCGGCCCAGCAGGCAGACCCGCTCCCCGCGCTCGACGTTCAGCGTGGCGCCCTCCAGCAGCCACGGGCCGCCGAAGCGCACGGAAATTTCCTGGAGGCTCAACAAGGCCATTCAGTCAAATCCATTGGCCACAAAGAGCACAGAGAACACAAAGATTCCAATCCCGTCTATGTGTTCTTTGCGTTCCATGTGGCTATTTTGGCTCAAAGTTTCCCTGCATATTTACGAATCTCAAACCTGTAGGCCCCAAAATTAATCAGCAGACCGTGCCCCTTCCGAGCTGATTTCAAATAACCCAATAGCTGCGCCTCATGTTCCGGGGCGGTGATCTTCGCGGCTTTCAATTCAACGATGATTTCTCCTTCTACCAGCAAATCGGCGAAATAGTCGCCGATCAACGTCCCGTCTTCATCGAAAACTTGAATGGGACATTGCTGTTCAGCCTTGATTCCGGCCTTCTTCAGCCGATGCGCCAAGGCATTTTCGTAAACCTTCTCCAAGTGTCCATGGCCTAAATAGACATGTATTTCGAACGCGATCTGCCGGATCTGATCGCACAATGCCTTTGCTTTTTCTTCGTCCATCCCGTTCCCCCTTTGTGCCCTTTGCGATCTTTGTGGCCAATTTCCAAACGCAAACCGCCCCTTCCTCGCGGAAAGGGCGGTTGCGCGCAAGGCCGGGAGCCGGCCTCAGGCCATGAAGGACGAGCGGATGAACACCAGCACGAACAGGGCCACCGTCTCGATGACGCCCAGCGTCATCAGGTAGTTGCCGAAGCCCTGGCCGGTTTCCGCCAGCGCGTCCGCGCCGGCCGCGCCCGCGTAGCCCTGGAACCAGGCGGAAACGCCAATGCCCAGGCCGCCGCAGATGCCGCCGATCAGCATCGTCGCCCAATTCTGGGCCGCCGTCGCGCTCTTGGCCACTTCCACCATCCAGCCCATCAGGATCATGCCGTAGATCGTCTGCGACAGGGGCGCGCCGATGAACGTGATCAGGATGAACGGCGCCGCCTTGCTCTGCGCGTAGCACTTCTTCCACGCGCCGATCGCCGACGAACCCGCCAAGCCCGCGCCGATGGAGGACCCCACCGCCGCCAGTCCCAGCGCCGCCGCGCCGCCCGCCTTGCCCAATGCTTCGATTGTCGCTGCATCCATGTTTGCTCTCCTCGATTCCGGGCGTCGCCGCCCTTCTTTTTTAAGCTCGCTCCTAGGCCGCCGCCTCGGGCTTCGCGAACGGCCGGTAGGCCGACCCGCTCCACGAAATGCCCTTGTGGTTTGAAAATTCCAGGGTGTTCAACCGAATGCCGTGCACCAACACGCCCATCGTGCTCAGCAGAATGTTCAGGGTGTGCGCCAGGAACGCCAGCACCGCGCCGATCAGCAGGCCGACGATCGAGGTCTCGCCCCCCGGAAAGATCATGTTGTTGAAGGCATTGGCCACCGCGAAGCCCGCCGTGCCCACCGCGTAGAGACGGACGTAGGACACCACGTCGGTGAAGTTGCTCACCAGATTCAGCGGCAGCAGCGCCAGATTGAACCAGCCGTCCTTGATCTCCTTCGGCGGCATCATGAACAGCACGATCAGGACGATGCCGCCGACGAACGCGCAGGTCATCCCCTTCCAGAGCGCGGCGACCGCGGGCTCCGAGAGCTGCAGGTACGACAGCATGTTGCCCTTGAGCACCATGTCGTCCGCCAGCAGGAACATGAACCACGTCGTCAGCGTCCAGCCGAATTGTTCCAGCGCCTTGAGCTTGCGGGCGCGGATCAGGTCCACGACGTTCCAGAGGTGGCCGATGGTCAGGTGGACGGTTCCGATCAGGAAACAGAACCCCATGACGTTCTGCGCCACGTGGTTGGCATCCGCACCGGTCAGGAAGGGCACTTGCAACCGGTCGAGCCCGGCCCGTTCCAGGATGCCGGCCGACATGCCGAAAACGGAACCCGTGATCAAGCCCCACGCGATCGTGGCGGCGCTGGTGATCGTCAGCAGGCGGACCGCATCCTTCGGCAGCTTCTTGCGCGCCAGCCAAGTCAGGCCGAGGAAGATCGCGCCGTAGCCGGCATCGCCGATGATCATGGCGAAGAAGAGCGAGAAGAAGAGCATGAAAACCACGCTCACGTCCGCCTCGGCATAACCGGGCAGGATGTTGATGCCTTTGAAGACGGCCTTGATCGGCGAGGCCCAGCGCGGCGGCTTGAGCTTGACCGGCACGTCGTCCTGCGGTCCCGGTTCCTCCACCAGCAGGCCCCAGCCGCGGCGCCCCGCTTCCGCGCGGACGGCTTCGACGTCTTCCGCCGGAACGAAGCCCTGCACGTAGGCGATGGATTCCGCCGCGCCCATGCCGGCGCGGACTTCCTGCAGGTGCACGTCGCTTTCCGCTTCGACCAGCAAGCCCTGCAGCAAGGCGCGATCGCCGGCGGCGGCCTGCAATTCCTTGGCGCTGGTCGCCAGCGCGCCTTGGAGGCGCTCCATTTCCTTGCGCAGTTCCTCGGGGGAAATGTCTTCCGGCATGCGCTGTTCGTCGGCGCCGGCCCAGTCGAACGGCCGGCGGCCGAACAGCGCCCAGTAGGCATCGGCTTTCCGCACGCTCATCTTCTGCGCGACCACGCCTTCGGGCAGCGGCGGCGCGGCCTTCGCGGAGGTCCGGTACAGCTTGAGCACCACGCCCTGGTCCGCGAGTTTCTTCACCGCCAAGGGATCGAACGAACCGAACGGCGCCAGCCGCTCCACCTCGGACTGCAGGAAATCGAGCCGCTCCTGCCAGTCCTTGCGCTCTTCCAGCAGGTCGCTGGTTTCGGAAACCACCGTGCCGGCGGTCCGGCCCGTGGGCGGGGCGTCCTTGACGGCCGGAATGGCTTCCAGCAGCCGGCGCAGGCCCGCGGCCTTTTCGCGCGCGACCTCGAGGCCGGCTCCGGCCGGCGGCACCGTCGGCCGGACGTGCAGCACGCCCAGGCCGCGCAGGGCTTCCAGCGTCGCCGCCCGGTCGTGCGCGACGCACAGCAGGGTCAATTTCTTCATCGGGACGATCATGCCGCCGTCCCTTCCGCCGCGGCGGCTTCCGCGGCCGCGGCTTTCTTCACGCTCTTGCCCTTGGCGATCTTCGAGCGCACGACGGCGCCGGTGTTTTCGTCGCCCAGGAAGATGCGGATGCGCCGGATGTTCTCGGCGCACTCCGGAATCTTCACCTTCTCGAACAAATTCACGCGCTGGCTGGTGGTGCGCAGTTCCTCGGCCAGCAGCCGGTGCTGCTCCTCGAGCAGGCGCCGTTCGATGCGCAGGCGGAAGAGCTGCTCCAGCGTCGCCAAGCCTTCGTCCAGCCACGCGGGCGTCGCCCACAGGTCCGGCGCCGTCCGCTGGAAGCGGATTTCCTTCAGCGTCCGCACCGCCACGCCGGCGATGTTCCCCGGCTCGACGTCGATGCCGTCGACCTTCAGCCAAGCCAAGTAGTCCAGCGGATCGGAATACAGCTTGACCCAGTCGGCCAAGGCGCCGCGCGCGGCGGCTTCCTCGGCCTTCTTTTCGGCGACGCGCTGGTCCACCTGCCGGATT
>CAYTEK010000148.1:0-6609 GCA_964436715.1 uncultured Verrucomicrobiota bacterium
AAACCAAAAATACCCGCAACCCACCACCTTGACTTTGATCATGTTCGTCTCCTTCGGGACAGAGGTCAGAGGTCGGATCTGCGATCCAACGGAACCCTGAACTCTGACCCCTGCTCTCTCGCTTTCAAAACGGAATCCAACTTTGGCCGGGCTTCATGGCCGCGATCGCGTGCGCGAGCAGCGCGGCCGTGCGGTCGAGATCGTCCACGGCGACGATCTCGCCGGGCGTGTGCATGTAGCGCAGCGGGATGCTGACCAGCGCGGCCGCCACGCCGGCGCGCGAAATCTGGATGGGATCGGCGTCCGTCGGCGTGGCGCGGCCGTCGGCCACGACCTGGACCGGGATCTTTTCCTTCTTCGCCGTCGCCCGCAGATGTTCGTACAGCACGGGATTGATGTTGGCGCCGCGCGACAGCACCGGGCCGCCGCCGAGCTTCACCTTGCCTTCGCGCTTTTCGGCCGAATCCATCATCGGATGGTCCGTCGCGAACGTCACGTCCACCGCGATGCCGACGTCCGGCGCGATGCCGAATGCCGACGTCGTCGCGCCGCGGCTGCCGATTTCCTCCTGCACGGTGCCCACGGCGTGGAGCTCGGCCTTGGGATTCATCTGGGCCAGCCGGCGCGCCGTTTCCAGCACCACGAACGCCCCGGCGCGATCGTCGAACGCCCGGCCCGCCAGCCGGCCGTTGGGCAATTCCAGCACGCCCTGGTCGATCACCATGGGATCGCCCACGGACACCATTTTTTCGGCTTCCTTGCGGTCCTTGGCGCCGACGTCCACCCACAGATCCGTCAGCGGCGTCACGCGGCTGCGGTCGTCGGCCCGCTGCACGTGGATGGGCATCTTGCCGATGATGCCCGGCACGACGCCCTTGGCCGTGCGGATCGCCACGCGCTGGCCCTGGGGAATCTGCGCGTCCCAGCCGCCGATCGGGGAAATCCAGAGATAGCCGTTGGCGTCGATGAGCGTCACGATGAAGCCGATTTCGTCGTAGTGGCCCGCCAGCATGACGCGCGGCGAACCGCCGGGATTCACCACGACGTCGACGTTGCCGTGCACGTCGGTGCGAACGTCGGCGGCGAAGGATTCGGCTTCCTTGCGGAAGACGCGGACGGCGTCGAGTTCGTAGCCCGACGGCGAAATGGCCGACATCAGGCGCTTCAGGAAATCCATGCTCGCGGTTTTCATGCGTTCGGCTCCTTGTGCGGGCGGCGCCGGGTGCCGCCTATTGGGTGCGGGTGATCAAGTTGGGATTGAGCAGCTTCGAAGGCGGCGGAGCGATCGCCTGGATCGGCCGCGGCGCGGGCGCCGGAACCGCGGCCAGGGCCACCGGCGGCGTCGGCGCGGGAACCGGCGCCGCTTCCGCCGACGCGACGGGGTGGGGGGTCGGGGCGGGGTGGGTGGGAGGAGCGGGGGGGTGGGGGCGGGAACGGGGGCGGGTTCCGCGGACGCGACGGGGGGGGCGGCCGCTGGCGCGGGAACGACCGGAGCGGGCACGGGCGCCGGCGTCGAAACCGGCGCCGGCGCGGCCGCATAGGCGGCCGGCGGGGCGGAAATCACGATGGACGTCGAAGCCGCGCGCGCCGCCATCGGCACGGGCGCCGGCGGAGCCGGCAACGGCGCAGGCGCGAGCGGTGCGGCGATCTGCGTGGGCCTTTGGATCAACGGCGCGCCCAGTTCGACTTTTGCGCGGTTCACCAAGGCGAAATAGTTCAGGATGCCCTGCGCGATGCCCAGCGCCAGGGATTCCCGATACGAAGGCGTCGCGAGCTTCTGCGCCTCCTGCGCGTTCGACAAAAATCCGCATTCGATCAGTGCGGCGGGCATCGCGGAATTGCGCAACACGACGAAGCGGGCATGCTTGAGCCCGCGGTCCTCCGCGCGGGTGATGCCGACCACCGCGCGCTGGATCTGGTTGCCGAGGGCCGTGTTCGAGTGGTTGTACTGGTTGTTCGGCACGGCGGGATAGCGCCCGCCCAGCTTCGCCTCGGCCGTGGGCGGGCAATTTTCCGCCGCCGTCACGAACGTTTCGATGCCTTGCACCGACCGCGACAACGCCGAATTGAGGTGGATGCTCACGAACAGGTCGCCCCCGCCCCGCGCGGCGAGATAGGGCCGATCTTCCAGTTCCCAAAAGCGATCGACGTCGCGGGTCGTCACCACGCGCACGCCGGCCGCCGCCAGATGGGCTTTCACCCGGAGGGCAATGTCGAGCACCAAATCCTTTTCCTTGAGGCCGGTCCGGCTCATGGTGCCGGGATCCTTGCCGCCATGGCCAGCGTCGAGCACGACCGTGCGGGAGCCCCGCGCGCCGAGATAGGCCGAAGGCCGCACGAGCGGATCCACCACGTATTGCGCGTCCGCGTCGCAGATCGACCAGTTGCCGCGGACCTTGATCACCGGCACGTGCAGCCACACCTTGCTGCCGTTGAGCATCGCCTCGCGGCCGTCCGCGGTGAATTGGAGGCTGGTGTACTGTCCCCGGATCAGCAGCGCCTTGCCGCCCGGCGTCGTCAGCGGCAGGCCGTACATCGCCGCCAGGTCCTTCAGCGCCACGTAGCGCTTGCCGGCGTAGGCCACCGCCTTCAGGGTGCGCACCTGAGCCGACGCCGGGGTCGGCGCCGCCGCGCCAAGACCCAACGCCAGAACGAAGACCCAGACGATGTGCCGCAATCCATGCATGAAGGGCGCATCCTACGGCAGGCGCCGCCCAAAGGCAATCTTTCCATCGGGGGGCGCGCGCCTTCATTTTCTTGCGCGCCGGAATCGGAATCCCTATCCTCTCCCCATCATGAAAAACGTCCTTCGCTCTTGGCCCTTGGCCGGACTGCTGGCGCTGGCCGCGCCGGGTTGCACCACGATGATGGAATCCGAAGAAACGCCCGTCGCTTCGCAAGCCGACGTGGATTACCTGCGCGGCGAAATCCGCCGCTTGAACGCCCGGCTCGACGCCTCGGAAGCCGAACTGGGCCGCGTGCAAGGCGACGTGCTCGCTTCCCAATCCAGCCAACCCGGCTACGCGTCCGCCGGCCAGGTGCAGGCGCTGCAAACGCAGGTCGAAGATCTCCAGCGCCAAATCCGCGCCCTCGATTCCGCCCGCGCGCAGGACAAGAAGGAAATCTACGACGACATTTCGAAGAAGATCGCCACCCTGCTGAAATCGGCGCCGGCCGCCTCCGCCGCGCGGCCCTCCAAGCCGCGCTCCAGTTCGCAGACGGGCATCGAACACGTGGTGCAGGCCGGCGAATCCCTCTCGAAGATCGCAGCCGCCTACGGCGTCAGCATGTCGGTCATCGTCGAAGAAAACGGCCTGTCGAGCCCCGACAGCATTCGCGTCGGCCAGAAGCTGTTCATCCCCGATTGAGCGGACGGCCGCCGCTTCCATGCGGTTCGGCGCCGCCGGCGGTCTTCAGCGGACCGTCACCATGCGGAACGCCGTCGGCAGCGCCTGCACGACGTCGCCCGCCTTCATGGCGATCTGGGTGGTGCGCAAGGCGGCGACGTCGCCGGCCGCGCCGTGCAGCCACGTGGCCGCGCAGGCCGCCGCGAGCGGCGGAATCTTCTGGGCCAGCAGGCCCACCAGCAAGCCCGCCAGCACGTCGCCGCTGCCCCCGCAGGCCATGCCGGGGTTGCCGTTCAGATTGATCCACGTCGGCTGCCCCGCCTGCGCCACGAGCGTGCCGGCCCCCTTGAGCACGACCACCGCCCCCGTGCGTTCGGCGGCCTCGCGCACGGCCCCCAGCCGATCCTGCTGGATGCTCGCCGCGTCGCGGCCCAGCAGCAAACCGAGTTCGCCCGGGTGCGGAGTCAGCACCACCGGATGCGCGCACGCCTTGACGACTTCCGGCTTGCCGGCCAGCACCGCGATGGCGTCGGCATCGAGCACCAGCGGGCCGGGCGCCTCGTGCAGGAGTTTCGCCACGAGCCGCCGCGCTTCGGGATCGCGCCCGAGGCCGGGGCCGATCAAGGCCGCCTCCGCGGCGGCCAGCGCCAGATCGGGGCCGAGATTGGGCTCGACGATCGCTTCCGGCACCCGCGCGACGAGCGGCGCGACGGCATCCGGCACCGTGTGCACGCGCACGCGGCCGGCGCCGGAGCGGACCGCGCTTTCGGCCGCCAGCACGATGGCGCCGGGATAGCGCGCCGAACCGCCCAGCAGCAGCGCGGTGCCGTAGGTGCCTTTGTGCGAATCGCGGCGCCGCGGCGCCAGCGTCTGGCGCACGTCCATGGACGCGATCATCTGCAGATCGGGCCGGGCATCGGGCATCGCATCCACGAATTCCCGCGGAATGCCGATGGGAATCAGCACCAAGGTGCCCAGCTGTTCGCGCGCTTCCGGAGTGGCCATGCCGATCTTCGGCATGCACATGGTGATCGTGAAATCGGCCTGCACGGCGGGCTCCGCGACGGCGCCGGAGTCGGCATCCAGCCCCGTGGGCAGGTCGGCGGCGACGATCAGCGAAAACGGACGCTTGGAATTGAGATATTCCACCGCGCGGCGCACGTCGCCCATGGGGGTGCCTTTTGCGCCGGTGCCCAGCAGCGCATCCACCAAGATCAGCGGCGCCAGCGACGCTTCCGCTTCCTTCCGCCAGGCGGCCTCGCCGACCATTTCGCGCCACGCAATGGCTTGATCGGCGGCCATCTGCTCGAAACAGATCTTGGCGGCCCCGCGCAGTTTTTCCTTGGGGCACGTCAGCCAGACTTCGGGCGCCAAGCCGACTTCCCGCAGATACATCGCCGCGACGAACGCATCGCCGCCGTTGTTGCCCGGTCCCGCCAACAGCCGCACCGCGGATTGGGGCCGGCCCATCTGGAACGCGACGTCCTGGATGGTGCGCGCCAAGCCCTTGCCGGCGCGATCCATCATGCCCACCGCCAGCGTGTTGTCTTTCGCGATCGCGCGCGCCTCGGCCTTCCGCATCGCCTCCGAGACGACGAATTTCATGCGAGAAGTTCCTTCATTTCGCGCACGGCGCGGGCCATGCCGACCAGGACGGCGCGGGCGACGATGCTGTGGCCGATGTTCAAGGTGTCCAGATGCGGAACCGCCCGGAGAAAGGCGGGCAAATTGTCGTAGTTCAAGCCGTGGCCGGCGTTGACTTTCAGGCCGAGCCGATGGCCGTGCTCGGCCGCCGCGACCAGGCGTTTCAGTTCGGCGCGCCGCGCCGCGCCGACGCTGTCGCAATACTTGCCGGTGTGCAGTTCGACCACCGGCGCGCCCAGCGCCGCCGCCGCCTCGAGCTGGCGACGCGCCGGTTCGATGAACAGGCTGACCTCGATCCCCGCCGCCTTTAGTTTCGCGACGGTCGGCCGAAGCTGCCGGAGCTGGCCGGCGGCGTCGAGCCCGCCTTCCGTGGTGAGTTCCCGGCGGCGTTCGGGCACCAGGCACGCTTCGGCGGGCCGGGCGCGGAGGGCGATGCGGACGATCTCGGGGCTGTTGGCCATTTCCAGGTTCAGCGGCACCCGCAATTTCCGGCGCAGGGCGAACACATCGGCGTCCTGGATGTGGCGGCGATCTTCGCGCAGGTGGATGGTGATGCCGTCCGCCCCGCCCTTTTCGCAGAGGAGGGCGGCTTCCAGCGGCGCGGGATACGGCGTGCCGCGCGCTTGCCGCAGCGTGGCGACGTGATCGACGTTGACGCCCAGTTTCATGGCGCGGGTGCGGCGCCGGCCTGGCGGCCGGCGGCTTCGGCCTTGCAGAACAGCGCCACGCCGGTGAGCGCGACGTAGGCCACCACCGCGACGGCGGTCGTCTGGAGCAGTTCGCTGATCGCCAGGCTCATGCGGCGCCTTTCCGTTCCCTACAGCAGGGCCTTTTCGTCGGCGCCGCCGAAGAAATGCAGCCGGTCGGCGTCGAGCACGACTTCCACGGGATCCCCGATCTGCTTGCGGCAGGAGGAATCCACGCGGGCGGTGAAGCTCGTTTGGCCGGTGCTCGCGTAGAGATACACCTCGGAGCCCATCATTTCGACGACTTCCACCGTGGCCTTCACGACGTGCGCCGGATCGGCGCCGGGCTTCGCGGACCGCTCGTCGACGTTTTCGGGACGGATGCCCATCGCGACGGGCTGACCATCGTGGGCCGCCATTTTCGCGGCGGCCTGGGCGCCCAGCGCGAGGCGGAACGTGCCTTCCTCGAAGAACACGGCGTTGCCTTGGCGGACGATCCGGCCCTTGAAGAAATTCATCGGCGGGCTGCCGATGAAACCGGCCACGAACTGGTTGGCGGGATGGTTGTAGATGTTGAGCGGCGTGTCCACCTGCTGGATCCAGCCGTCCTTCATGACGACGATGCGGTCGCCCATCGTCATGGCTTCGATCTGGTCGTGGGTGACGTAGATCATCGTGCTCTTCAGCCGGGCGTGCAGCTTGCTGATTTCGGCGCGCATCTGCACGCGCATCTTCGCGTCGAGGTTGGAAAGCGGTTCGTCGAACAGGAACGCCTTGGGCTTGCGGACGATGGCGCGGCCGACGGCCACGCGCTGGCGCTGGCCGCCGGAGAGCGCCTTGGGCTTGCGCTCGAGATAATCGACGATGCCGAGGATTTCGGCGGCGTCCATCACGCGCGTGTGGATCTCGGGCTTGGGATACTTGCGCAGATT
>CAYTEK010000149.1:0-6588 GCA_964436715.1 uncultured Verrucomicrobiota bacterium
GGCCCCACCGGGGCCGGCTACAACAGAACGGAGCCTCGCGATTCGTTTAAGGTCGTAAATTGCGACCTTAAAGAAAGGAGCATGTCGGCATGACTTCGGACAAAACCAACCGTCTCGTCCCGGTTCGCGGCCCGGAGCAGTGCATCGTCCGTCTGCGCGGACAAGCCGTCATGCTCGATACCGATCTCGCTGCGATTTATGGAGTTGCGGTCAAGCGCCTCAATCAGCAAGTGACGCGCAACCCCGATCGTTTCCCTGACGACTTTTGCTTTCAACTCTCCGGAACCGAGTGGCGTTCTTTAAGGTTGCAAATTGCAACCTTAAAGCGCGGCCAACACCGCAAGTACATGCCCTATGCCTTCACCGAGCACGGCGCCATCATGGCGGCCACCGTGCTCAACAGTCCGCAAGCCGTCCAAATGAGCGTGGCCGTGGTCCGCGCCTTCGTGAAATTGCGGCGCATGGCCCTCTCGGTGGAAGCCTTGGCCCGCAAGGTCGCCGCCCTGGAACAGAAATACGACGCGAATTTCCGCGACGTTTTCCAAGCCATCCTCCAATTGATGACTCCGCCCGATCCACCCCGCCGCAAGATCGGCTTCGACGCCGGGTGATTCCATTTCGCGGTCTTTTTAGGCTCCTGTTGTTTTTGACAGGATTCACAGGATTCGAGTTCCCATCCTGTCCATCCTGAAAAATCCTGTAAATCCTGTCTAAAAATCTCTTTTGTGATAGGGTTTCCGGTCAAAGGGCGAATTCCTATTCCATCGGCCGGCTTTTCGGCATTCCGATCCGGGTGCACGTCACCCTGCTGATCTTCCTGCCGCTGTTCGCGTTTTCGTTCATGCCCGTGGACGGGCCCCGGGGACTGTTCTACGGCGCCTTGGGCGCGGTCGGGCTGTTCGCCAGCGTCGCGCTGCACGAAATCGGCCATTCCCTCGTCGCCCGCGCGAAGGGTTCGCGCATCCTCGAGATCCTGCTGCTGCCCATCGGCGGCATGGCGCGGCTGAACGCCCTGCCGCGACGGCCGATCGACGAGATCCAAACCGCGCTCGCCGGCCCCGCCGTCAGCCTCGCGCTCGGGATCGCGGGCCTGTTCGGCGCGCCGGCCGTCTTTCCGTTCAATCCGCTGTTGGCCGTGGTGGTTTACGAGCTCGGCCGCATCAATTTCATGCTCGTGCTGTTCAACCTGATTCCGTCGTTTCCGATGGACGGCGGGCGCGTCTTCCGCGCCGCGCTCGTGCCGCGCATGGGGCGCCTGCCGGCGACGCAACTGGCCGCCAAGGTCGGCCGCGGCTTCGCGTGGCTGTTCGCCGCCTGGGCCCTCTTGCCGCTCCTGAAACACGGCCACGTCAATTTCTCGCTCCTGCTCATCGCCTACTTCCTCCACCAGGCCGCCGGCGCCGAAGCGCGCGTGGCGGAAATGGAAGCCCTCGCCGATCTCCAGCGCGGCCAACCCTCCGGCCTCTTCGACGACCTCTTGCGCAAGTGGAAGTGAAGTCCACGGCCACCTCTCTCCATTCTTTGTTGAAAACCCGCCCCGTTCCGCCTTACCCTGTCAGCACCATGCCCGACCGCGAGCCCCTCATCCCGCCGCACGGCGGCTACCGCAAGCTCAAGAGCTTCCAGGTGGCCCAGCTGGCCTACGATCTCACCGTGCGCTTCTGCGACCGCTACGTCTCTTCCCGCAGCCGCACCCGCGACCAGATGGTGCAGGCGGCCCGTTCCGGCGTCCAGAACATCGCCGAAGGCAGCCAAGCCAGCGGCACGTCCAAGAAAACCGAGCTCAAGCTCACCAGCGTCGCCCGCGCCAGCCTCGAGGAACTCCGCCTCGACTACGAGGATTTCCTCCGCCAGCGGGAACTGCCGCTGCTGCCGCCGGACCATCCCGCGCTGATGCGCTTCAAGGCCAAGCGTTGCGCCACCCTGAAAGAAGTCCAAGCCTGGGTGGCCGAGGAAGTCGGGCGGAAGAGCGCGGACGCGCACGGACAAACACGGACAGCCACGGACCCGTCCACTCCCCCATCGTCCGTGTCCGTCCCTGCGCGTCCGTGCTCGTCCTTGTCTTCCTCCACCCTAGCGGCCAACGCGGCGCTTTCGCTCTTGAATCTGGCCTGCCACTTGCTCGACCGCCAGTTGGCTGCCCAAGCCCAGGAATTCACCGAGCGCGGCGGCTTCACCGAACGCCTCTACCGCATCCGCTCCCAAGCCCGCCCATTCCGCACCCCATGAAAACGGTTGTTTGTTTTCTCCTGCTTTGTTCCGTTTCCTTTGCCGCCGATTTGGAGTGGGCTGGATGGGCGAAGAACACCGCGGACCGCGGGTTGCTCGCGCCTTCGCAGGACTTGATCGTCGTCGTGGATTCCAAGCCGCTCGGCGCCGCGACGAATGCCCAAGTGCGGTTCGCCGTCGACGGCGGCGACGAACAAACGCGCGCCCTCGCGCATCACGGCACCGCCAACTACGATGTCCACGACCGTTGGACGGCGAATCTCGGGAAATTCCCCGAAGGCGCGGTCGTTCAATACCGGCTGGAAGTGGCGGGGCCAAATCAATCGTTCCAATTCCAAGACCAGGCCACGGTCCGCAATGCCGCCGCGCCCATCCGCTGGATCGGCAACCTGCGCACCGAACCCGCTGCCGGCGACCTGGATCCCGGCGACGACCTGCGCGTGTTTTCCGAAATGCGGCCGCCCGGCGTCGCCGTCGCCGCGGAAGTCGGCGTTTCCAGCGACAACGGCGCATCGTGGAAAACCGTGCCGATGGCCCGCGCCGGCTCCGCCGACGGCCGCGATTTGTGGACGGCGAATCTCGGTGCCTTTCCCGAAGGCGCCGAACTCCGCCTCTACGTCCGCGCCCAAAACGCCGCCGGCGAGTCGTTCTGGGACAGCAACGGCGGCGCCGACTACCGCCTGCGCGTGAATTCGCCGATCCGCGACGTCCATCCCGACAAGGGCCGCTACGCCCCCGGCGGAACCGCCGTCGTTTCCGTCGAGCTCCAGAATCCCGGCGCGGACGTCGCCGGCAAACTGGTCGTCCGCGTCATGGACCTCGCCGCGCAAGTCGTTTCCTTCCGGAAAGACGTCGTCCTGCCCCGCGGCGACCGTCCAACCGTTTCCTTTCCGTGGAAAACGCCCACCAACGATTTCCGCGGCTACGGCATCGACGTCGATTTCGTCGTGGACGGAAAAGTCCGCGACTCCCGCTCGACCGCGCTCGACGTCGCGAGCGACTGGACGCGCTTCCCGCGCATGGGCTTCTTTTCGGAATATCCCGAAGGCGACGGCGCCGAGACCCTCGCCGCCGGGCTGGCCAAGTTTCACCTGAACGCGATCCAGTTCTACGATTGGAAATGGACCCACGACCGCCTCGTGCCCTATGGCGCCGACGGCCAGCCGCTCAACGTCTTCACCCAGGTCGGCGGGCGCGTGCAGTCGTTCCAGTCGGTCAAGGACAGGGTCGCCGCGGTCCAATCCCGCAACATGGCCGCGCTATCCTACAATCTCATGTACGGCGACAGCGGCAACGCCGAACCCGGGCACGTCGACTGGGCCGCCTTCAAGGTGCCGAATTCCACCAACCTCTGGGACATCCGCCAGCACGACGCCGGCAGCTACCAGATCTGGGTCATGGACGTCTCCCATCCGGATTGGAAGGCGCACGTTTTCGACCAGTTCGCCGACGCCATGGACAAAGCTGGCTTCGACGGCATCCATCTCGACAACCTCGGCGGCGCGTGGTGCTACAAATACCATTCCGACGTCGGCATTCCCGAACGCGAGGAATTCCCGAAATTCATCGACGAGGCCCGCGCGGCTCTCCGCCAAACGCACCCCGGCGCGATCGTCACCCACAACGACGTCATGGGCAACTATCTCCCCGAAATCGCCCGCTCGGACGCCGCCGTCTACTACAGCGAAGTCTGGAACCGGCATTCGTATCGCGACTTGCGCGACAACGTGCGCGAGGTCCGCGCCGCCGCCCCGGACAAGGCGATCGTCTTCGCGGCCTACATCAACCGCAAGCCGTGGGACGAAATGGGCGATCCGGCGCAACCGCCCCTGCCGACGTTCGTCAACGACGCCTCGGCGCGGCTGCTGGACGCGGCCCTCTTCGCCCACGGCGCGGGCCACATCGAACTCGGCGACGACGGCCAACTGCTGGTGAACGAGTATTTTCCGGCGCGCGCGCCGCGAATGCACGCGGGGTTGTCGCGCGCGCTGCGCGATCTGTACGACTTCGCCGTGCGCTACGAGGAGCTCCTGTTTGCCAACTTGCGCGACGCATCCGACGAACGGCGAATTTCCAGTCCCACCCATCGCCTAAGCTCCGACGCCGAATCCGGCGCGATCTGGACCGTGGCGCGCGAACGCGCCGACGGCACCCTCGCGCTGAACTTGATCAACCTCAACGGCGTGGACGATCAATGGCGCAATCCGTGCGCCAACCCGACGCCGCAAAAAAACATCGTCCTGAAGATCCGCACGGACCGTAAATTCCGGCGCGCGTTCCTCGCCACGCCCGACGACGACCTCGGCCGGCCGCGGGAATTGCCGATCCAGCAGGACGAGGCCGGCGTCGCGGTCGTCGTGCCGCGCCTGGAATTCTGGAATCTCGTCGTCCTCGCGCCGTAGCGGTTGCCCCGAACGGCGGTTGCGACCTTTTGCGGCGCTTGCGTTTTTGCGTTGAAGGGCCGTCCGTTCCGCGCGACGGACGCCATTCCGCATTGGAGGCCCAGTTGGCTCCCCCGCGGCGCAAGGCCGCGGGGCCCGCTCGAACCGCGCTCAGCCGGTTCATCCGGACTTGCCTTCCGCGGCGGGATTCCGCGATGATCGGGGCATGAACGACGACGGCTTCACCTGCCTGCCCGGCGGAGCGCGCGTTTCCAAATCCGACGTGCGCCTGGACGCGTTGGGCGCGCTGGACGAACTCGACGCGGCGCTGGGCCTGCTGCGGGCCGCGCTTGCGGGCCGGCCGGACGCGGTGCGGATCGAAGCCATCCAGCGCGACCTGCTGCAGATCGGCGGGGAACTGGCGACGGGCCGGCCGGCGCTCGCGGCGGACGCCGGCGCGGCGCTCGCCGCCGAAATCGCGCGCCGCAACGCGGCGCTGCCGCCGTTGCGCGAGTTCGTTCTGGCCGGGGCGACCGAAGCTTCCGCCCGCGCCCATTTCGCGCGCGCGGTCTGCCGCCGGACGGAGCGCGAGGCCGTGCGCGTCCGGGAAACGCATCCGGAACTCGTCTTTCCGGCGGCCCTGGTCTATCTCAATCGCCTGTCCGGGCTGCTTTTCGCGCTGGCGCGCGAAATGGAACGGCCGGATTTTGCGTAGAAACGCTGCGGTCCCGAACGGCCGGAATGGAGAGCGTCGCCTTTCGATGGCGAACGCCGTTTTCCCCTATTCATCGGCCGACCGCCGGCGTTATGATCCGGATGGTTCGAACCACTCCAAGGAGGTAGACCATGAAACGGTTCTTCCGGCACTTCAAGTTCGTGCTCCCGCTGGCGCTCCTGCCCTTCGCCCCGCTCGCCTGCAGCGACGACGACGACGGCGACGATGTCCCTGCCGCGGAAAATGCCTTCCTCGGCACCTGGATTCTCAACCGGACCGGGGCCGCCGACGGCGTAGAGATGGTCTTCAACGCCGATGGCACGTGGACCACTTCGGCCAACGTGTTCAAAGCCATCGCGCTCGATCCTCCCGTTCCCCGCGCGGAAAACGCCCGCGGCACCTACGTGTCCAGCGAAGAACAGGCCTTCGGTCCGATGGAGGATTCCGATTCCGGTCCGGGCACCATGACGGCAACGCTCGACGGCAGCACCTTGTCCGTGGATTTCTTCTTCGCCGAGAACGAAGCCAACGCCCACGTCTACTATTCCGGGATGAAAAAGTAGCGGGCCGGCCGGCGAGGCCCTTGCCGCGCTTGCCGTGCAAGCAAGACGAGGGCGGCATCGCCCTCGCGCCATAGCGGTTGCCCCGATCGGCGCTTGCGACCTTGTGCGTCGCTTGCGTCTTTTGCGTTGCAGGGCCGTCAACTCCGCGCGGCGGCGGCCATGAGGGCGTAGACGAGCAGCGCGGCGGTGTAGTCGGGGTGGTGCAGGTTCTTCATGGGCGCGAGCTCGACCACGTCGAAGCCGACGATCTTGCGCGCGGCGGCGACGTCGTCGATGAGCTTCAGCGCCTCGCGCCAGCCGAGGCCGCCGGGCACGGGGGTGCCGGTGGCGGGGATCACGGCGGGGTCGAAGGCGTCGAGGTCGAAGGAGATGAACACCTTCTTCGGAAAATCCTTGGGAATCCATTTCTTCGGCAGCTTGCCGGCGGCGAGGAAGCGCGCGTCGTAGGCGCGGATGGTCTTTTCGTTTTCGGCGCGGTAGTCCGCTTCTTCCCGGCTGACGGCGCGAGTGCCGAGCTGGACGAGGGGAAACCCGAGTTCGTGCACGCGCCGCAGGACGCAGGCGTGGGAAAGCTTGGTGCCCTTGTAGACGTCGCGCAGGTCGGCATGGGCGTCGAAATGGATGCAGCCGATCTCCGCGCCGGCGGCCAGGAACGCGCGCGCCGAACCGCGCGTGGCGGTGTGTTCGCCGCCGCGCACGG
>CAYTEK010000150.1:0-6490 GCA_964436715.1 uncultured Verrucomicrobiota bacterium
CCGTCGGACTGCAGTTGCACGACCGACGGCACCGCGCCCCAGAGGTTCTTGCGGCCTTCGCTCATCCTCTGGTCGGCCCATTCGCCCATGTTGGAGGAGGGCGTGATCGGGTAGATGGCGGCGACTTCCGTCGTCTTGAAGGCGATGTGGGCGGCGGCCTCGTTGCCGTCGATGATGGCGATCTTCTTGTCTTTGCTCATGGGTTGCTCCGGTTGCTTTTTTAAATCGATTGCGCGTAAAGACCACAAGGGGCCCAAAACGCACACGGGGCGCAGACTACCAGACGGAGGGCCCCGCGCAACATAAAAATGCCGCTTTTGGCGAGAAAAAGCGTTTTACATGAAAAAGGGGTTCGCTCAGATCCCCAGAGATAAACTGGAAAACGACGAAAAACAGGCGAAGATGACAAAAATGAAGCGCCGCGTTTTGGCCAAAACGACGATTTCAGGCAAAAAACGCCTTCTCAATCCAATTTCCAGATGCGGAAAGGCGCCGTTTGAGCCCAAGCGCTCGTTTTCCATGCCGTGGAACGCCGTTTTCCACACTACGTAAAATCGGCTCAAACTTTTTCCACTCTACGTAAAAATGGCCGAAAGTTTTTCCACTCTACGTAAAAACCGGCGTTTTCGGCTCGTGCGGCGCCTAACCGCATGGGCGGGAACGGGCGGCGGACTCAGAAGTCGAGCGGCCGGCCGACGGAAATGAGCTGGTTGGAGGCGCCGGACAGGTTGAGATTGACCTTGCCGTTGGCGACGACGGCGTTGTTGCTGCGCAGCGCCCAGCTCAGGTGGCCCGTGGGCAGCAGGTTGGTGGCGGAATAGATCGCCACGCGCGCGCCGTTGGTGAGGTCCACGGCGAACGTCGCGACGGCGGGGGTGTTGGACGCTGCGCCGATCAGGGCTGCGCCGGGCGTGCACGTGGCGCGCAGGGTCATGTTGGAACTCGCTTCGTAGCCGTAGACGCTGAAGAACCATTCGCCGGCCGCGGGGTCGTCGATGGAGATCGTTTCGGAGTTGCCGACGGCCCAGCTCACGTATTCGTACGAGGACGCGGGAATGAAGCCGCGGGCGGCGTAGAGATCGGCGTCGCCGGTGCCGCCGGAGAGCGCGATGGTCAGGTTGGTCTGGCCCGCGGGCACGGACAGGCCGTAGTCCTTGGAGCCGTATTGCGCGACGGACGCGATGGCGACGGGCACGCCGTTGGTCAGCAGCATGGGATCGGCGGCGCCGCCGGCGGCGTAGGCCAGCTGGTAGGTGAGGTTGGTGCCGGTCCCGAGATAGGGTTTCACGCGCAGGTAGACGGGCCCCGTGGCGGAGGCCTTGTAGTTCAGTTCGAATTCGAGATTGTCGGGATAGGCGATGTCGTAGGCGTAGCGGATCAGCTGCGGGCCGGCCTGCGGAGAGTCGGCCAGCACGTACAGTTCGGCGTCCACGTCGCCGTCGCCGGCGGTGTTGGTGCTGCGGAAGACGTAGGTGACGCCGCGGCGGACCTGGAAGGCGTAGAAATCGGATTCGTCGAGGTCCTTGCGCAGGGAATGGACGGCGGCGGTCTGGAGGTTGGCGGGCGCGCCGAGATCCGGCGCGCCGTCGGGCATGTTGTCCACGTAATCCCAGGCGTCGCCCGCGGGCGCGGCGCCGGCGGTGCCGGCGAGGGTGGCGAGGATGGTGGGATTGGCGTCCTGCGGCGTCTGGTCCACGTAGGGGATGTGCAGATAGGCGTAGTCGAACAGTTCCTGGAAGGACGCCCAGCCGTCGCCGGTGACGTCGCCGTATTGGAAGCCTTGGATGAGGCGATGGGTGAACCAGCCGTGACCGATGTCTTCCGATTCGTAGGAATACTGGCTGTAGGCGCAGGCCGTCATCCAGCCGACTTCTTCGGGCGCGACGAGCTTGACGGCGAGCCGGCGGTTGGTTTTCAGGCGGGCGGCGCGCAGCCTTTTCATGCGCGCGGTCACGCGGTCGGCGAGGTTCCAGGCGCGGTGCGGCGCGGCGCGCGCCGTTTTCGCGCCGAGGCGCTTGGCGGCGGTTTCGTAGAACAAGCCGCCGGAATGGCAGGCATCGACGATGACGATCACCTTGACGCCGGTGCGGAAGGCGGAGAGATCGGTGGCGAGTTCGTCTTCGGTGTAGCTGGCGTCGTAGGCGCAGAGGTAGACGTTGGCCTGGGTGGCGTCGTCGTTGCCGCCGTGGCTGGAGTGGAAATAGACGACGCAGTCGCCCGAGATGGCCTTGGCGGCGTAGTTGGAGAGGGCGAGGCGGATGTTGGCCTTCGTGCCCGTGGCGTTGGTGCGCAGGATGGTGTTGCCGGCGCTCCAGCCGCCGCCCTTGAAGATCAGGTTGGTGCGCAGGCTGACCGCGTCCGGCACGCAGTAGTTCAGCCAGTTGTCCGAAGGAATGTAGGACGTATTGTACTGGTTCAGGCCCACGAAAATGCCGTAGTTCGTGGAGGCTGCGGCGGCGCTTCCCCACAGCAGGATCCCCAGAAATGCGCCCCACGCGATTTTGTTCATGCCGTCGCTCCCTTGTTGAAGGGAAACCCTACGCCGTCCGGCAAGGTTTTGCCACCGAAAAAGGGGCGGCGCCGCTATTGGGCGTTGACGGAACTGAGATCGGCGTCGCCGCCGGAGCCGCCGGGCTCGCCGTCGGCGCCGTAGGAGAGGATTTCGAAGGGTTCGTTTTGGCGGCCGGGGCACAGGTAGACGTAGGGCCGCTTCCAGGGGTCGAGCGGGATGTTGCGGCCGTTGAGGTAGCCGCCGTCCGGATAACTCTCCGGCACGGGTTCCTGGGAGGGCTTGCGGACGAGGGCCTCGAGGCCCTGCTGCTGGGTGGGATAGCGGCCATGGGCCATGCGGTAGGTGTCGATGGCGGAGGAAAAGACCTGGATCTGCGACTTGGCGGCGGCTTGGCTGCCCAGGCCCATCTGCGGGGCGACGTTCAGCAGCACCACGCCGGCCAGCAGCGAGATGATCGCGATGACCACCAGGATTTCCACGAGGGTGAAGCCCGAGCGCGCTCTGCGCGCTCGGGAGGTCAGAGGTCGGAGGTCAGAGGTCAGGAAGGGATTGTTCATCATTCCATGATTCCAGTATTCCATCATTCGCTCTCTAAAACAGCGTGGGTTGGTCGTCTTCGGGTTCGGGGGTTTCCGGGGAACGAGCATCCAGCTTTTTGGCGAGCGCGTCAAGTTTGGCCAGATAGTAGGCAACGTTCTCGTCGCGGTGCGCGGGATCGAAGGCGGCGGCGAGCTTGGCGTGGGCGTGGACGGGGACGTTCTTCTTGAGGCCGGCGACGTAGTAGGCCACGGCGTCGCCGGCGCGGAATTCGCGCCCGGAGGCGAGGGCGACTTCGTAGGCGGGCTGGCGGGATTTGCCGCCGGCCTCGCGCTTCCGCTGATAGGTGGCGGGCGCGTCGGTCAGCATCTCGGTCTTGGCGAAGGCGGCGACGGGCAGCCGGCGTTCGGCGATCTCGGCGCGGCGGCGGGCGAGCATGGCGGGGATTTCGTCGGCGCGGCCGGGGAGCGTCAGGGTGAGCCAGTCGCGCAGGAAGTCGCGCAGGAACGGCTCGAGGCCGCGGGACTTGAGGGCGGCGCCCTTCAGGACGACGGTGCCGTCGTCCGCCAGCAGCGCGTAGTTCTTCATCTTGTAGGAGAACATGGCCGGATAGCGGCCGTCGAATTCGACCTCGATGCCGGCGGGCAGGTGCGCGCGGAATTCCTTCTGGAAGCGCGCGCGGCCGGCGTCGTCGAGGCCGGAGGGCGGGACGAAATAGATGCCGTCGGTGTCGATCTCGATGGGCTGCGCGCCGAGTTCGCGCAGCCGGGCGACCATGCCCCGCAGGATGTCGCGGCCCTGCTCGGTGACGGCCGCGGCGAGCTCGTAGTCGTTGAAGCGCGCCTGGGGGAACCCGAGATAGCCGTAGAAGGAATTGATGAGGATCTTGAACGTCGTTTGCAGCGCGTCCCAGCGCGCGGCGACGGCGGGTGCCAGCGCGGGATCCTGGGCGCGCCGCTTGGCGTCGATGCGGAAGTCGCGCAGGTGGGCCAACAACTGGAGAAAAACGCCCAGCGGATCGTTGCGCGGGCTGCGGCCTTCGCGCAGCAAGATGGAGGGATACAGCGAGCGGACGTCGCAGTGGTGCACGTCGCGCGCGAGGCCTTCGAAGAACAGGTCCGTGTAGCCGCCTTCGAAGGCGCGCGGCGGTTCGGGCGCGGGGACGGAATGGCGCGCGCGCAGGTATTCCCGCAGCAGCAGCGCTTCCACCTTGCCGGCGGTGCCGCGCAGGCACACGGTTTCCAGCGGCAGGGGCAGGATCAGGCTCTGCGCGAAGAACGCGTTGAGCAGGATGGGCAGGATCGCGGCCGTTTCGCGGACGTCGTCCAGCGCGTAGCGCCGGAAGGCGGCGGGATCGTCGCGGAAGGCGGCGGCGATCCGGCGGCCTTCGAGATAGGTGCGGTTCGGCGCGGCGACGCCGAAATGGCGGGCGACGGTCTTGAGCGAATGGTTTTCCAGCGCGCGGTGCGAGACGTCGTAGGCGAGCGCGAGCAGGTAGGTGTCCACCACCTGGCGCCCGTGGAAATGGAAGTGGTCGTAGGCCACCGTGCGTTCGGCGGCGACGAAGCGCGCGGGGCGCACCTGCGGCGCGCCGCCGTCGCGGCCGAGGGCCAGCGGCACGCGGTGGCGCTTGGCGCGGGCCGCGAGGTAGGGCAAGTCGAACTTGAACAGGTTGTGGCCGGCGACGACGTCGGGGTCGCGCTTCCGGACGATCTCGACGAATTTCTTCAGCAGGGCTTTTTCATCGAGTTCGCGGCCGTCGAGGAGCTGCTCCCAGCCCCGGCCGTCGGCCAGGGCGATGGACAGGATGCGGTCCTCTTCGCGCTCGGGATTGGAGAAGTCGCGCGCGGGGTCGCAGTCGGTCTCGAGGTCGAGGAAGAGGCACGTCAGGTCGGACAGGAGCATTTCGCCGCAGGAGGTGCGGCCGGTGTCGAGCAGGAACTGCTGGACGGGATCGCGCAGGACGAAATACGGCGCGCCGGGGTCGGACGGCGTGCGGCCGGTGGCCTTGCGGAGATGCCCCAGCGCGCGCTCCAGCGCGGCCCAGGTCGGGAAGCGCGCGAGCACGCGGAAGGGATTGTCGCCGGCGAGGCGGACGATTTCCGGCGCCGGCTGGAAATCCGCCAGCCAGTCGGCCTTGGTCAGCCACAGGAAGGGCGCGAAGGGTTCCGGACGCGTGGCGAGTTCGCCGTCGCGGCGCAGGAAGAGCGTCATCGCATCCGCGGTTTCGCCGGGGGCGTGCTCGACGGCCACCAAGCCAGGTTCCGGCGTGAAACCGTAGATCAGTTCGTCGCGGGCGAGGAGCTTCATGGCGGGAAAAGCATAGAAGATGCAGCGCCGCGCGGGAAGCCCGAAAGACGGATTGAAAGACGGGTGGGGCCCGGACTCAGCGTTTGCCGTACTTGGGAGCGCGTTCCCGCACCGTCGCCGGCGTCGATTCGGGCGAAACCATCACGACTTTGCCGTCTTTCCAGATCGCAAGGGCGCGTTTGCGGCGGCGGTGTTCCAAAACCACCTTGCGCACGGCGCTTTCCATGGCGGAAACGGCTTTTTTCGTGAGGGCGGAAGTCGTCATGGTTATGGACGCAAGGCCGGAAGTGGAACCATGGTATGGCCTTGGCTCAGGCGTGAACGGGTTCGGCATGAAGCCGCAGGTCAAGAGCCTCCATGACCTTGAGGATGGTGTCGAAGGTTGGACTTCGCTCGCCCGACAAGGCCTTGTACAGACTTTCCCTGGACAAGCCTGCCTCGCGGGCCACTTGAGCCATGCCCTTGGCGCGGGCGATGTCGCCCAGCGCTTTGGCAATGAACGTAGCATCGCCGTTGGCTTCCGCTATGCAGGCTTCCAGATAGGCGGCCATTTCTTCGGGAGTGCGCAGATGCGCGGCCACGTCGTATTTCGTTGTTTTTGTCTTGCCCATGGGTGTTCTCCTAAAGGTTTTTCGCGAGCGCCAAAGCCATTCGGATGTCCTGCGCCTGAGTCCGTTTGTCGCCGCCCGCCAGCAAAACCACGATCTGCCGTCCGACACGCTTGAAATACACCCGGTAGCCGGGCCCGCAATCGATGCGCAATTCCGATACGCCTTTACCCACAGGTTTGGCGTCGCCGGCGTGGCCGGCCGCCAAGCGTTCGATGCGGACCAATATGCGCGCCCGCGCTCGGATGTCGTCCAAGCCGTCCAGCCAGATGGCAAACCGCGACGTTTTGCGGATTTCAAGCATCACCCGGAGTGTAGCCCGTTGGCTACGACCTGTCAACTGCGACATATTCAATCCGAAGCTCCGTTCTCCGTTTTCCGAAGTGCAAACTGTGACGCTTCTTTTCGGCGCGGCGCAGACCAGCCTGAACCGGTCACGCCGATGCAGGCTTTGCCTTGATTCCAAATCCGCTCTTTGCACAATGAGCATGACGTAGGCCTTTCCGCTTCCGAGCTTTGCCTT
>CAYTEK010000151.1:0-6461 GCA_964436715.1 uncultured Verrucomicrobiota bacterium
CGCCGGACGTTTTCCGCGCGATTGCGCTTGCCTCCGCGGCCGCGCTCGGGCATCCTGCGTTTCTACAAATAGGAACAATCAGGAGACTCCCCCATGACCGCCCACCGCCGCCTCGCCTGGCTCCCCGCCCTCGCCGTCCTGCTCGCCGCCGCCGCGGCGAGCGCCTACGACCAGCCCGCCGTCAACCTCGGCTTCACCAGCATCCTCGACGGCATTCCGCCCGCCGGCCCCGGCTGGTACGCCGCGCAATACGTCCAATATTATTCCGCCGACGAACTGACCGACCTGCCGCTGCCGCCCGCTTTCGCCGGCGCCGATCCGCAGCTCGACGCCTGGATCAGCCTCACGCAGATCATCTACCAGCATCCCCGGCCCGTGCTCGGCGGCGCCAACCTCGGCCTCGATCTCATCCTGCCCGCCGCCGATTTCGATCTCGACGCCGACGGCACGCCGCTGACCGCCAACGACGGCGTCGGCGACCTGCTCGTGGGCCCCTACCTCCAGTGGGCGCCGCTCATGGGCGCGAACGGCCCCGTCTTCGTCCACCGCATCGAACTCCAGACCATCCTGCCCACCGGCGACTACGACGAACAGCGTTCGATCAACCCCGGCGCCAACGTCGTCAGCCTCAACCCCTACTGGGCCGCCACGTGGTTCCTCACGCCCAAGTGGACCGTCTCCGGCCGCTTCCACTACCTCTGGAACGCCAAGAACTGCGACCCCAACAGCCCCGATCCGACGCTCGACGACGTCCAGGCCGGCCAGGCCGTCCACGCCAACTTCGCCACCGAATACGAACTCCTCGCCAAGCGTCTGCGCGTCGGCTTCAACGGCTACGCGCTGCGCCAAATCACCGCCAGCCAGGCCAACGGCCGCGACGTCGACGGCGAGAAGGAACAGGTCGTCGGTCTCGGCCCCGGCGCGCTTTGGAGCTTCGGCCCCGAAGACCACCTGTTCGTGAACGTCTATTTCGAGACGGAAGCCCAGAGCCGCCCCGAAGGCGAACGCGTCAACGTCCGTTTCGTCCACCATTTCTAGAAACGGCGCGGTTCGCGCTTGGATCGGCGGTGCCTGCGGGCGCCGCCTTTTTTCACCCCGGCGGGGGCGCGTTGGCCGGCGCCTGCGCGGCGGGCGGCGGCGGCGCTTCTTCGGCGATCGGCGCCAGCACCAGCCGCAGGCCGTTCACGGCGCCGCGCGCATTGCCGAGAAAACCGTACGTCACTTCGCAGCCGGTCCGCGCGGGGAGATAATCGTCCCAGCCGCCGCCGTGCCAGCCGCCGAATTCCGCGCCGCCGGCGACCTTGGAGGTCGTTTCCCACACGTTGCCGCCCGCGCCGAACAGCCCCCACGGATTTTCGCCGCTGTCTTCGACCGGCGCCGTCACCGGGAAGCCGTCTTCGTAGCCCGAAATGAATTGCAGATCCGGCAACTTTTCCCGCAGCGCCGCGTCGCCGTAGTTGCCGCGCGTGGGCGGCCAACCGTCGCCCCACGGATAGACGTGGCCCAGGCCCGCGCGGGTGTAGGTGATGGCCTCGTGGCGGGACGGCAGCCGATAGCGCCAGCCTTCCGGCAGCTTGCCGGCTTCGCGTTCCCGCGCGGTCAGCCAGGCGGCGAACGCCGCGCAATCCTCGAAATTCACGCGCACGACGGGTTGGCGCGGCTCCTTCAGGCTCAATTCGCGGAAAATGCCGCTGTCGTGCGCCGGATCCATCTGCCCGAATTCGTCGTTCGTGACTTCGAAACGCCCCACCCACATCCGCATGGGCGGCACCCAGACGAATTCCATCTTGCCGGTCAACGTCACCCACGGCTGGCCCTCGACCGGCAACGGCGTGGTCGCCACCAGCGGCGTCACCGGCTGCCGCACCGCCTTTTTCTTCACTTCCGGCGCGGGCGCCTCCGCCAACAGGTTCACCGGCTTGGCCGGCGCCTCCTTCGGCACCGGATTCTTCAGTGCCTGCAGCGTCAAGCGCACGACGCCCCAGCCCACCCCGCCCAGCACCAGCGCGAGCGCCATCAAGCTCGCGCAAACCCGGATGCGCCGCCATTCGGCCGCGCTGCGCCCGCGGCGGCGGGTCACGCGTTCGCCGGCCAGCGCCCGCGCGAAATCCTCGCAGGTGGCGAAGCGATTGCGCGGTTTCGGCGACAGCGCCTTCCGCAACGCGCCGCGCACGCTCGCCGGCCAATCCGCCGGCGGTTCGGACTCCGGCGATGGGGGCGCGCCGGCCAGCAGGTCCCAGACGAGCACCGCCAGCGCGTACTGGTCGCTGCCCGAATCCGGCTCGTTTTCGTCGTCGAGCAGTTCCGGCGCCAGATAGGCGCCCGTGGCGCCGGCGCGCGCGGCCCGACCATGCACGAATTCCAGGTGGTGCCGCGTCGGCAGCCCGAAGTCCGTCACCCGCGCCGTGCCATCCGGCGCCAAAAACACGTTCGTCGGCGACAAGTTGCCGTGAATGATCCGGTGCTTGTGCGCGAAATCCAGCCCCGCCGCGATCTGCTGCAGGATCGGCAGCAATTCCGGCGGAGATCGCCGCCCGCCCGGACCGGTCCGGGCCCACGTGCCCGCATCCACGCCCGGCGCGTAATCCCCCACCACGAACATGTGTTCCCCGGCATGCACCAACTGCCGGATGATCGCCACGTTCGGATGCGTCTTGTCCGAAATCCGCCGGATTTCGGTGTGCAGCATGTTCAGCAGTTTCTTCGAACGCCGCAGATCCGCCGGCAGCCAGCGAATGCCCACTTCCCGGCAGGTCTGCCGGTCGAAGCATTGCCAGACCTCGCCCATCTGGCTCGCGCCCAGCACGGCCAGCACCTCGTAGCGATCCCACAGGACGGTGCCCACCCGCAGCTCGGACGGCCGGCTTTCTTCCGCCAGACGCTCTTCCCCCGCGCGGGCTATTTTGGTCGTCTGGGTCGTCATGATTGAGATGCCAGTATGTCAGTTTATTCCCTACAAAACAATCCGATACGGAAGAAGCAAACCAAATATTAACATTCGTTTCACGGCCGCGGCGCAACCCAAACGTCGGGCCATTGGTCGTTGCCGGTGTGGAACGACACGCGCGCGGCCTGATCCGGCGGCGTGCCGATGCGCCACAGGAAAATCTCGTAATCGGCCACGTCGTGCTCGTGGTCGCCCCGCGAGGCGCCGAACGCCAGCAGCGCGCCATCGTTGGACACCCGCGGAAAATACTCGTGGCTCCATTCGCCGGGCATGTCCAGCAGCGGCTCCGCGTTCCGCCCCGCGCGGTCCAGCCGCGCCAGCCGGTTTTTCAGCCGCCCGCCGCGGTCTTCGACCCACACCAGCCACGAACCATCCGGCGCGAACGCGAGCTGGCAGCCGTCGCCCACGCGCGTTTCGGCGCCGTTCGGCACCGCGAACAGCGACGTGCTTCGGCGCCGGCCGCGCACCGTGACGGCCAGGCGCGCGCCGTGCGGATCCGCCGACGGCCCCGTCCAGATCAGCCCCTCCCGCGGCCCCAGCCAAACGCTTTCCGCGCCCGTCTCCGCGTCCGCGCAAATCACCTCCCGCCCGCCGCGCTGGAACACCACGCCGCGGCCATCGCCCGTCCAGCACGGCTCCGCGCCGCGTTCCGCCAGCAAACGCTCCCGGCCGCTTTCCAGATCCAGCAGCCACACGTCCCAGTCCGCGTGGTTGCGGAACGACACCCATTCCCGCCGCGAGCGCGCGAACGCCACCCGCCGGCCATCCGGCGAAATCTTCGGCGACCGATCCACGCGGGGGTTTTTCGTCAGCCGCGTCAGCTTTCCCGACGGCCAATCCCAGCGCACCAGCTCGTGCTGGCCGTACATCGTCGAACTCCACGCGACGAAGCCGCGCCGGTCTTCCCAAACCGCGGCCAGCGCGGCATTTTCCGCCGCGCCCATCTTAATAACCCCCCCCGCGCCCCGCGCCCGCCCCCCCCCCCCGCCCGGCGCCCCCTGCGCGCCGCCCGGCAGGCGCGCACGCCACGCCAACCCGCCGACGCCCGCCACGGCCAACAACGCCAGCAACGCGACGCCCGCCGCCACCGCCGCGCGCGCGGCGCCCGCGGCGCGGGGCCGCGGCCGGCGCCGGCGCGAGGCGCCGCCCCCACAGCAACCCCAGCAGTCCCAATCCGCCCAGCGAATAATCCACGATCTGGCTCGCCACGTGCGTGCCCAGCAGCACCACCGCCGCTTCCGCGCCGCCCACGCCCGCCAAACTCATCGCCCCCGCGCCCGCCGCCTCGTAGGTTCCCAGGCTCAGGAACGTCGGCACCGGCAAGGCCGAACCGCCTTCGCCGCTGATCAGACCGATCAGCACCGTCCAAATCGGCAAATCCGCCAGCGCCGGACGCAGCGACCGGGCCACGCCGTAGAACGCCGCGGCCAATCCGAGATATTTCACTGCGCGAATGGCGAGCGACAGCCCCACCGCGCGGCCCAGCACCCCGGCTCCGCGCACTTGACCGAACGAATGCGCCAACTGGTTCATGAAATCCTCCGTTTCGGAAACCGGCCGCCACCGGCGCAGGCGCGCCGGCAAGCGCGCCAGCAGGCGCGCGGCCCACGTCGGCCCGCGAAACAGCGCGAGCGCGCCGACGCCCACGGCCAATGCCAGCGCCCCGGCGCCCCACAACGGCGCCAGCCGCCCGCCGGGGCCCGCCAGCGGCGCCGCCACCGCGCCCGCCAGCACCGCCGCCAGCGCCAGGAAATCGAACAGGATGCTGATCGCCAGCGACGACGCGCAATCCGCGCTTTTCACCCCTTCGCCGCGGTTCAACAGCGCCCAATACGCCAATTCGCCGGCGCGCGCCGGCAGCATGTCCACGAACATGTTGCGCGCCAGCGTCACGCCGAACATCCGCCCGCGGCCCGGCAGCGGCGCCGCCCCCGCCCCCGCCAGCAGCAGCCGATAGCGCGCCGCCCGCAGCCACGCCTGCCCGAGCTGCGCGGCCGCATAGATCGCCCACGTCGCCAGCCCCATCGCGCCGAGCGCGGCCAGCACCTCGCGCGCCGACGCCCCGGCCGCGCGCAGCACCAGCGCCGCGATCCCGCCCGAAATCGCCAGCGAAACGACGAAGCGCAGCGCCTTGTTCATGCCTGCGTTGTAGCCGCGCAACCCCGGAAAAGAAACACTTTTCCCGCCGGCGCCGCTCGGCTACTTTTCCGCCCATGAAGGCTTTCGCCCGTTTCCTGTTCCGCGCGCTGCACGGCGCGCTGCTGGCGCTCGGCCTGCTCGCGCTGCTGGCCGCCGCCGCGCAATTCACGAACCTGCCGTGGCGGACGTATCTGACGCTCGCCACGGCAGGCGCTTCCACACCGACCGAACCGACCCACGTCCTCGTCATGGGCGGCAGCGGCATCCCAGGCGAATCCGGTTTCCCCCGCCGCTACTTCGGCGCCGAAGGCGCCCGCCGGCATCCGCGCGCCCAGGTGCTCCTGGCCATGCCGCTGGACGTCGATGCCTCCTACGCCTCGCGCGCCTACGTCGACGAATTCCGCCTGCGCGGCGTCGCGCCCGAGCGCATCCGCGTCGTGGCCGGCGGCCGCAACACCCGCGAACAGGCCCTGCGCATCGCCGCCGCCTTGGCCGATCAGGAGACCCCCGCCCTCCTCGTCGTCTCCGATCCCTACCACATCCGGCGCACGGCCGCCTGCCTGCGCCAGGCCTTCGCCGAGCGCGGACGCGCCATCCGGCTCGACGGCCTGCCCGTCTTCCCGCTTTCCATCGAAGACCCGCTGGCCTTTCGCGCCGCGGACCTGGACGCGCCGGATACCGCCCCCGTCCGGAGCGCCGTGCCCGACGTCGGCTCCGCCCTGCGCCTGCGCTACGATTTCTGGAACAACCTCAACTACTCCGTCGCCGTTTTCCGCGAAGGCGCCGCGCTTTTTTACTATCGACTCCGCCGCTGGATTTGAATTAATTTTCGACTTTGAGCCGCCATCTGTCCACTCGAGGAGAACCCATGACCATCTTGCGCCGACTGTTCTGGACCGCGTTCCTGACCCTTTTGCTGCCGCTCGCCTTCGCCGGTTGCGGCGGCGGCGGCCCCGATGAGAACTTCGCGGGGAACGACGGCGACGCCGACGAGGCGGCCGAAGCCCCCGCGGACGAAAACGAAGAAGAAACCGTCGCCGGCGACAATGCCGCGTTCGTCGGCACCTGGGCGCTCCGCCAAGGCAGCGGCGGCGTCGAATGGTACATCCTCTTCAAGGCCGACAACTCCTGGCTCATTTCCGACACCGCCGACGGCTCCGCCCAGCGCGTCTACGGCACCTACGTCGTCGAGGGCAACGTGGCCGCCGGCCCCATGGTCAATCCCGGCACCGGCGAAGGCGAAATCGTCGCCGAACTCAACGGCGCGGTGCTGTCCCTGGACTTCGTCGAATACTGGCACGATCCCCACAAGCACGTCGCCTATCTCGGCGAAAAGCTCTGAGCCGCTCCGCGGCGCCGAAAAGAAAAAGCCGCC
>CAYTEK010000152.1:0-6419 GCA_964436715.1 uncultured Verrucomicrobiota bacterium
GGCGGCCGGGGGGTTCTTCTGGCCGCTGGGAATTCCGCGGTACGGGGGTGGGTGAGGGGGGCCTGGGGCGGGCAGGGCCAGGGGGGGGGGGGGGGGGGGGTCGGCATGAGCGCGCTGGCGCAGGCGCTGCGCTGGACGCACGACCGGGTGACGGGGTCCGACCGCTTTTTCGACCAAGGGCAGGATTTGCCGATCTTCGCCGCGCTGCGGGCGGCGGGCGTGGAGCTCGTGAAGCAGGACGGCGCGGCGGTGACCGCGCGCACGGCGGCGGTCGTCTACAGCACGGCCATCGAAAAGGACAATCCGGAAGTCGTCGCGGCGCAGCGGGCCGGCGTGCCGTTGCGGCACCGCGCGGAAATGCTGGCGGATCTGGCGCGGGGGCGGACGGTGCTGGCGGTCGCCGGCACGGCGGGCAAGACCACGACGACGGGCATGCGCGGCTGGACGCTGGCGCAACTCGGCGCCGATCCGGCGGCCGGCGACGGCGGCGCGCTGGTGGACTGGGCCGACGCGCGGCGCGTGGGCAACGTGCGGCGCGGCGCGGACGACGCGCCGTGGGTGGTCGAGGTGGACGAGAGCGACCGCTCGCTGCTGAACTTCCGGCCGGAGTGGTCGATTTTGACGAACGTCTCGCAGGACCATTTCACGCTGGCGGAAGTGCAGGATTTGTTCCGCGCCTATGCGGCGCAGGTGCGGACCGGGATCGTGTGCGGGGCGGGCGTGGCGGCCATCCTCGGCGAACCGAAGGCGCGGGTCGTCGAAGCCGCGGCGGCGCCGGAACGGACGGCGGCAGGCTTCGCCGTGGCGTGGCGCGGATTGGCGCTGGCGGTGCCGCAGCCGGGGGCGCACAACGCGCTGAATGCGCTGCTGGCCGCGGAGCTGTGCGCGCAGCTGGGCTACGCGCCGGCGCAGATCGCGGCGGCGCTGGCGCGGTTCGGCGGCATCCAGCGGCGGCTGGAGCGCGTGGATCGGGGCGGCGCCGTGCGCGTGGTGGACGACTACGGCCACAATCCCGCCAAGCTGGCCGCGGCGTGGGCGGCGGTGTCCGCGCCGGGCAACCGCGTGCTGGGCGTCTGGCGGCCGCACGGCTACGGGCCGCTGCGGGCGATGCTGGCGCCGTTGGCGGACGCGTTCGCCGCCGTCTGCCGCGCGCAGGATCGGCTGTGGCTGCTGCCCGTGTACGACGCGGGCGGCACGGCGAACCGCACGGTGCATTCCGGCGAACTGGCGGATGAACTGCGGGCGCGCGGCGTGCCCGCGGCGCCGGCGGCGACCTACGAGGAATTGGGCGAGCAACTGGCGTCCGCGGCGCGCGCCGGGGACACGATCTTGATCATGGGCGCGCGCGATCCGCGGTTGCCTGTTTTCGCGCGCGAAATGGCCGCGCGCACGGCGACGGTCAAGGAGTGAGAAACATGGAAGCGAACGAGGCGGCGGTCGGCGACGAGCGGCAGATCTTCGAATGGAAACCGGCGTGGCGGGCCCATCCGGGCCTGCTGTTCTGGGGATTCGGGCTGCTGGTCGCGTTCGGGCTGGGCCTGCTGTTTCTGCTGCGGGCGTGGTATCTCGTCGCCGCCACGCGCTACCGCCTGACGACGCAGCGGCTGTTCGTGCAGACGGGGCTGATCGCGAAAAACCTCGAGGAAGTCGAATTGTTTCGCGTGAAGGACGTGACGCTGCGGCAGGGCGTGCTGGACCGGTTGCTGGGCACGGGCACGGTGACGGTGCTGTCCACCGACGACACGGCGCCGGTGCTGGAGATCCAAGGCATCTTGCATCCGCTGGACGCGAAGGAGCGGATTCGGACGGCGTTCCGGGCGGCGCGGCAGCGCGAAGGCCTGCGGACGGGCGAATTCATCGCGTCGTGAGGCGCGGAAACCCGCCGGCGGCGGGTTCAGGCCGGGGGAATTTCGAGCAGGAAGGTGCAGCCTTCGCCGGGGGCGGTTTCGACGCGGGCGGTGCCGGAATGGGCTTCGACGATCTGCTGGACGATGGGCAGGCCGAGGCCGCTGCCGCCGCTGGCGCCGGTGGCGCGGGCGCGGCCCTTGTCGGCGCGGTAGAAGCGGTCGAAGATGCGCTGGGCGTCGTCGGGCTTGAGGCCGGGGCCGCGATCGACGACGGCCATTTCGAGATGGCCGTTGGCGAGGACGCGCGCGCGGATTTCGACGGGGCCGACGAGCGCGTAGAGAATGGCGTTCTTGACGAGGTTGACGAGGGCTTCTTCCATCAGCCCCGCATGGAGGCTCCAGACGAGCCCGTCGGGAATGTGGGTTTCGATGGCGATGCCGGCGTTGCGGGCCCAATCGCGGCAGACGGCGACCGCTTCGGCGGCGACGGCCGCGACCGGCACGGGCGCGCGCGGCACGCGGCCGATGGTTTCGCGTTCGTTCTTGAGCCACGCGAGGCGCAGCAGGTCGTCGATGATGCGCAGGATGCGCTTGGCGTGGTGTTCGATGGTGCGCAGCGAACGTTCGCGGAACGCGGGCTCCATGTCGGCCTGGGACAGGAGCGTTTCGGTGTAGCCGAGGATCAGCGTGAGGGGCGTCTTGAGTTCGTGCGAGACGTTGGTGGCGTATTCCTCCCCGGCGCGTTCGAGTTGGCGCACGCGGGAAATGTCGCGGAGGACGAGCAGCACGCGGAGGCCGGCGGCGCCTTCGCTTTCGGCGAGGAGCGGAATGCCGGCGCCGCTGCACGGTACGGCGCCGCCGCGCAGCGCGATTTCCGCGGTGCGGAAGGCACCGGCGGCGCGGATGTCGGCCGCCAGGGCGGCGAGGATCGGACCGTCGGCCAGCTCGGCGAGCGGCCGGCCGATCGGGGCGGAATCGGCGGCGCCGAGCAGGCGGGCGGCGGTGGCGTTGGCGCGCACGATCCGGTTGTCGCCGTCGAGCACCAGCGTGCCGTCCTGCAGCAGGTCGAAGAGCGCGTCGAAGTGGTCGCGTTCCTCGGAAATGCGGCGCGACGCGAGGGTGACGTGCTGTTCGGCCCAGGTTTCGATGAGCTGGTCGGTGCGGGGCGGCGGCGCGCCGGGAATGCCGGACGCGCGGACGAGGCGCCGGAGATGGCGCAGCAGCGCCCGCTGGAAGGCCACGAAGACGACGAGCAGGATCAGGAAGAGCAGCAACGTGCTGATCCAGAAGCCGCCGTCGTCGGCGAAGAAGCGCGGCAACGGCACGTCCATCAGCAGGACGCCGGCGGTCGGATCGCCGGGCGCGAGGCGGTGGAGCTCGACGAGGTGGCGCCGGCGGTGCGCGCTCACGCGCAAGTCGTGGACGGCGTAGGCGCGGTTGGTCTCGTCGTTCAGCGCGCGGATCGCGGCCAGGATCTCGGGCGCGAAGGCGTCGGATTCCGGGGGCTGGATGGACCAGCGCACGCGGTGATCGGGGTCCAGCCAGAGCAAGTTCCAGCCGGGCGCCGCCCAGGCGCGGAAATCGACGTGGCTCAGCCAGGAAGGAAAACGCTCGGCGGGGATTTCGCGGTAGGCCGTGACGAGCAGATGCTGGAGGGCGCCCAGGCGGCGTTGCAGCAAGGTCTCCTGGCGGTGCAGGCGCTGGACGTGGAGCAGGTTCGCCGCCAGCGCGACCAGCACGGCCACGACGAGGGCATAGGTGAACGTGAAACGTCGCGTGGAGAACGCCCGCGGCACGGGCTCAGGCTTCCCGGAACCGGTAGCCGACGCCGCGCACGGTCTCGATCCAGTCGCCGAGCGGGCCCAGCTTCTTGCGGAGGCTCACCATCTGCACGTCGACGATGCGCTCGGTGACGGAATAGGATTCGCCGCGGACCTGGTCGACGATCTGCTGGCGGGAAAAGGCGCGGCCCGGGCTTTCGGCCAGCAGGCGCAGGATGCGGAATTCCGTGTAGGTCAGCTGGATTTCCTTGCCCTTGATTTCGACCTTGTGGCGGCCGGGATCCACGGTCAGCGGGCCGATCTTGATGACGGGGCCGGCGGTGTCGGCGGCGGCATCGGTCGTCGGGCGGCGCAGCACGGCGTGGATGCGGGCCATGAGCACGCGCGGGCTGAACGGCTTGCAGACGTAGTCGGCGGCGCCCATTTCCAGGCCGGCGACGATGTCGGCTTCGCTGTCCTTGGCGGTCAGCATGATGATGGGAATTTCGCGCGTTTCGGGCTGGGCCTTGAGGCGGCGGCAGACTTCGAGGCCGTCGATGCCCGGCAGCATCAAGTCGAGCAGGACGAGGGAGACGCCGCGGGACTTGAGGGCTTGGAGCGCGTTTTCGCCGTTTTCGACCGCTTCGACGGCGAGGTTGTCGCGTTCGAGGTGGAATTTGAGCAATTCGCGGATGTCGTGTTCGTCTTCGACCAGCAGAATCGTTTCGCGCGTCATGACTTGCTCCTTCGCTGACTGTTCACCAGAATAGCGGCCTCCGGCGCATTGTCAACGCCGCCGGCGCGCGCCGGCGGCGTTTTTTGGCGCCGCCGCCAGCGGCAATTCGGTCTGTTGGCCGCCGGGCAGGGCGTAGCGATCGGGCGCGGTGCGGCGGACGCGGGGGTCGCGCCGGAGGGCGTCGCGGACGTAGCCGCTGCCCCGGCGGCTTTCGGGGTGCAGGCGGGCGTTGAACGCCGCGGCGAGGGTGCGCAGCGGGGCGTCGCCGCCGGCGAGGATTTCGCGCAGGAGTTCGGCGCCGTCGCGGGCGGCGAGGCCGGCCCGGCCGTCGCGCAGCGCGAGGGCGTCGGGCAGGTGCCGCACAAGGGCCGCCAGCAAAGGTTCGGCGGAAGCCGCGCCGGGGGGGCGGGCGGATTTCGGCCGGCCGGCGGCGATTTCAGCGAGCGGCAGGAGGCCGTGGGCGGCGGCCCGCCGGGCGCGCAGGTGTTTTTCCGCGCGCTCGCCGAGCGTGGCGGGAAATTCGCTGAAGAAATCGCGGTAGAGCGTCAGCCGGCCGGGCACGAGCTGGGCGAGCAGGAGGAAAGCGCCGACGGGGGACGCGCCGCCCCAGGCGGGATCGGCGCATTGGGCGAGATCGGGGCCGTCGAGGACGCCGCCGGCGGAACGCAGCGCGGCGAACGCGGCGCGATAGAGGGGCTCGGCGGCGAACAGGGGCAGCGCCTGGCGCAGGGCGGCGAAGGCGAGTCCGAGGAGCTGGCGGGCGCGTTCGCGGCTGACGCCGAGCTTGAAGCCGACGTCGCGCAGCCGCGCCTCGTGCAGGGCCAAGGCCACGGCGGAATCGCGCAAACCGAAATGCAGCTCGATGGCGTCGGCGAGGCGCGGCGGCAGGAACAGCGCAAGCCATTCGCGGAGATTCAGCGCCGGCGGCCGACCTTGGCAGGCCGCGCCGGCGTACGCCGCAACGCGCGCCAGCAGGGCGCGGTCGTCGGCGTCGAGGGGGAGTGCGACCGGCAGCGGCCGGCCGAGATCGCCGAGGGTGGCCCAGCCGCCGGCGCGCAGCGCGGCGAGGATGCGCGCGGGCAGGCCGCTGGCCTGCAGGGCGCCGTGGCACAAGCCGTCCGCGCCCGGAACTGGAACCGCGGCCGTCACAGGTTCGGCGCGGTGGACGAAGCGAGCAGCGCCTCGTATTCGGCGGCGGTCAGCAGCCGTTTCTCGAGCACGAGGTCCTTGAGGGTCTTGCCGGTGGCGAGGCCTTCCTTCACCAGCTGCGCCACGCGGTCGTAGCCGAGGCGCGGATTCAGGAGCGTGGGCAGGCCCGCGCTGCGCTCGAGGTTGCGGCGGCAGGCTTCCGCGTCGGCCGCGATGCCGGCGACGCATTTGTCGGCGAGGGCGCGCGCGGCGGCGGAAAGGAGCTTGGCGGCCTGCAGGACGTCGGCGCCGATCAGCGGCATGTGGGTGTTCAGTTCGAGCTGGCCGGCGCCGCAGGCGAGGGCGACGGCGTGGTCGAGGCCCTGCACCTGCAGGCAGACCATGTTGACCGCCTCGCAGATGGAGGGATTGATCTTGCCGGGCATGATGCTGGAGCCGGGCTCGACCGCCGGCAGGCGGATTTCGCCGATGCCGGTGAGCGGGCCGGAGGCCAGCAGGCGCAGGTCGTTGGCGATCTTCTGCAGGTCCAGCGCGGCGGACCGGAAGGCGCCGGACGTCGCCGCGAAATCGGTCATGAACTGCGTCAGGTGGAGGCCGTCTTCGGCGACGCGGAAATCGCCGTCGGTTTCCTCGTTCAGGCAGCGGACGATTTCGGCGCGGAAGGCGGGCTTGGTGTTGATGCCGGTGCCGACGGCGTTGCCGCCGATGCCCTGCTCGCGCAGGCGGGCCGCGGCGTCGCGGATGCGCGCCGCGGCGAGGTGGACGGCGCGGGCGTAGGCGCCGAATTCCTGGCCGAGGGTCACGGGCACGGCGTCCTGCAGGTGCGTGCGGCCGGTCTTGAGGATGCCCGCGAATTCGGCGGCCTTGGCGCGCAGGGCCTTTTCCAGCGCCGCGAAGGCGTCGAGCAGCAGGAGCGTCTGGCCGTGC
>CAYTEK010000153.1:0-6327 GCA_964436715.1 uncultured Verrucomicrobiota bacterium
CCGGACGCGATGACCTGGCAATCCGGACCGACGGCGTCGCACAGCGCCGCCGTGCCGTCGAAATTCGGGCCGCGCAGCATGCCGTCGGTGGCCGTGTCGGTGTAGATGATCGTTTGGACGCCGGCGGCCGCCGCGCGGCGCGCCAATTCGACGGCCGTCGTGCGCGAGGTTTCGGTCCAGCCCTTCACCTGCACGAAACCCTCGCGGGCATCGATGCCGACGGCCAGCCGCGCGCCGTATTTCCGCGCCTGCGCGGCGAGTTCGTCCGCGCGTTCCAGCGCGCGCGTGCCGAGGATGGCGCGGCGCACGCCGCGCGCCAGCAGGGCTTCGAGATCCGCGTCCGTGCGCAGGCCGCCGCCGCATTCCACGGGGATGCCCGCCGCCGCGACCATCTGGCCGATGACGTCCAAGTGCGCGGGCCGGCCCTGGAAGGCGCCGTCGAGATCCACCACGTGCAGCCACGTCGCGCCTTGGCGCGCCCAGTCGCGGGCCTGCGCCGCCGGGTCGCTGCCGTAGACCGTCGCGTCGTCCGCGCGCCCTTGGCGCAGGCGCACGCATTGGCCGCCTTTCAGGTCCACCGCCGGCAGAATCGTGAATGCGTCCATGGCCCTACTCCTGGCTCCAGGCGACGAAGTTGCCCAGCATCCGCAAGCCCGCCTGCTGGCTCTTTTCCGGGTGGAACTGCACGGCCGCGGTGCGGCCGCGCCACACGGCGGAAGCGTATTCGCCGCCATAGTCCGTCAGCCCCGCGTCCCAGCCCGCCGCGCCGGGCAGGTAGTACGAGTGCACGAAATAGAAATAGGTCCCGTCGGGCACGTCGCGGAACAGCGGACATTCCGGCCGGCCCGGCGCGCGGCGCACGCGGTTCCAACCGATCTGCGGCACCTTCAGGCCCGGCCCGCCGGCGAACTTCACCACCGGCGACGGCACAACGCCGAAGCCTTCCACTCCCGGCGATTCCTCGCTGGATTCGCACAGCATCTGCAACCCCAGGCATATGCCCAGCAGCGGCTTGTCCGCCGCCATCCAGGCGCGCAGCGGCTCCACGTAGCCCCACTGCCGCAGGTTCGCCATGCAATCGCCGAACGCGCCGACGCCCGGCAGAATCAACGCCCGGCAAGCGTCCATTTCGTCCGGTCCCTTCAGGACGCGCGCCGGCGCTCCCAGGAACGCCAGCGCATTCGCCACGCTCCCGAGATTGCCCATGCCGTAATCGATCACGCCGATCATCGTTTTCGTCCGTTGTTTTCCGCCGCCGAATGCCGCCGCCGGCGGCGACGCCCCGCGCTACAGCACGCCCTTGCTCGACGGCACGCCCTGCACCCGCGGATCGCGGCGGCAGGCGACCTTCAGCGCGCGCGCCAAGCCCTTGAACACGGATTCCCAGGCATGGTGCGCATCCGCCCCGTAGAGCTGGTGCACGTGCAGGTTCATCCGCGCCTGCGTGACGAACGCGCGCAGGAACTCGCCCAGCAGGCTCAGCTCGAAATCGAGGATTTTCTTCTTCTTGTTCGCCATTTCCAGCACGAGATACGGCCGGCCGCCCAGATCCAGCGCCACGCGGGAGAGCGTCTCGTCCATCGGCATCAGGCTGTAGCCATAGCGCTCGATGCCCTTGCGGTCGCCCAGCGCCTGGTTCAACGCGTCGCCCAGGGCCAGCCCGACGTCCTCGACCGTGTGGTGGTGGTCCACCGCCAAGTCGCCGGTGGCCTTCAGCTTCAAATCGCACAGGGAATGCTTCGCGAACAGCTCGAGCATGTGGTTGAAAAACGGCAAGCCGGTGTCGATGGCGTAGCGCCCGTTTCCGTCCACGACCAGTTCCGCGCGGATCTGCGTCTCGCGCGTGTTGCGTTCCACGATGGCCTTGCGTTTCTTCATATGCGGGCAAGATACCTGCCCGCCTGCCGCCGCGCAACGGATTTCCGCGTCGGAACCGGCGCCCGCCAAAGTGCTTGCGGCCGGCCGCCGGCCCTTCTATATTGAGCATGCAGGGTGTCTTCCAACCCGGTTGCAAACGAAAGCAGGCAAACCATGGCGTTGATCAACTTTGATTGCCCCGAATGCGGCCACAATCTCGAAGTCGACGAAGGCGGCTCCGGTTTCATCGTCAAGTGCCCCGAATGCGGCAATCCCCTGCAGATTCCCGAATTGCCCAAGTCCCGCCGGCTGCGCAAAGTCGCCGTCGCGCCGGCGACGCTGGTGGCGATCATCCTGCTGTTCGGCATCAACCTGGTCCTCTGGTTCCATGCCCGGGAACTGGCGCACGACGTGGCCCAGCTGAAGCCCTTGGCCGCGGCGCTCCAGCAGGCCCAGGCCATCTCCATGGAGCAGGAGGCCGAAATCGCCCGCCTGCAGACCGAATTGTCCGGCCAGCAGCTGCCGGACGTCGCGGCGCTGGGCCAGGCCGCCATGGCGGCCGTCGCCGAAACGGAGTCCCTTGCGCGCGAATTGGAAGTCGCCAGCCGCCGCTTGCTGGAAAACAGCGCCGCCGAACGGACCGCGCTGCTGCGCGCCGACATGCGCAAGCGCGTCGAGGCCGCCAAGAACAGCCTGCCCGCCGCGCCCCAGATCGCCGACGTGGGCCCCGGCCAAGGCGTGCAGGGCCGCGAAATCGTCTTCCCCGTGCTGCCCGGTCCCGACGGCCAGGTCCTGCGCGAAAACGCCAAGGTCGTCGGCATCGACGGCGACAAGGTGTCCGTGACGTTCGCCGGCGGCACCGCGACCTATGCCCTGAGCGAATTGCATCCCGGCGTCGCGGCCTATCTGCCCGTGGATCCGCTGCTGGTGCTGGCCAAGCGGCAATGGGGCGCCGAAGTCTTCCGCGTGCACCAGACGCTCCAAGCCGCGCGCGACCAGAAGATCGCGCAGCTGCGCGACGCCATCCAGGCCCATCTGCCGGCGCCGACGGAGTGAGCCGCACCGGATTTGCCGCATGAAACCCGCCGCGATCGAGGCCGACATCCGCGCGCGCATGGCCGCCGACGGCGCGCCGCCGTTGGTCGTCGAGGCGTTCCTGCGCAACCGCGCGCGCTGGACCGCCGGCGATCTCGGCTTCATCTCCGGCGACAGCCTCGCCCCGCTGGGCCCCTTGCCGCGGCTGGAGGAACTCGACGAGTTCGATCCCGTCGCCGAAGCGGCCATCGCCAAGACCGTCATCGTCAAGCTCAACGGCGGCCTGGGCACCAGCATGGGCCTCGAGCGCGCCAAGTCGCTCATCGTCGCCAAGAACGGCCTGACGTTCCTCGACATCATCGTCCGGCAGGTCGAATTCCTGCGCCGCCGCTGCCGCGCCCCCCTGCCGCTGCTGCTGATGAACAGCTTCACCACCGAAGCCGATTCGCTCGCCGCGCTCGCCGCGGGACATCCCGGCTTCGCCAACGCCGGCGGCCTGCCGCTGTCGTTTTCGCAGCATCGCGTGCCCAAGCTCGAACTCGCCGGCGGCGCGCCGGTCCGTTGGCCGGCCCATCCCGTCCTGGAATGGTGCCCGCCGGGCCATGCGGACATCTACCACGCGCTCCAGACCACCGGGCTGCTCGATCGCCTGCTGGCCGCCGGCTTCCGGCACGCGTTCGTCTCCAATGCCGACAACCTCGGCGCGCTCCTGCACATGGGCATCCTCGGCCACGTCGCCCGCCGCCGCATTCCCTTCCTGATGGAAGTCACCGCGCGCACCGAATGCGACCGCAAGGGCGGCCACCTCGCCCGCGACCGCCGCACCGGCCGCCTGCTGCTGCGCGAATCCGCCCAATGCCCTGCCGCCGAAACCGACGACTTCCAGAACGTCGCGAAATACGACCTCTTCAACACCAACAATCTCTGGATCGACCTCGAAGCCCTGCGCGACATGCTGCGCGGCTGCGGCGGACTGCCGGAACTGCCGCTGATCGTCAACCGCAAGACCGTCGATCCCGTGCGCGCCGATTCGCCGGCCGTGGTCCAGCTCGAAGCGGCCATGGGCGCCGCCATTTCCTGCTTCGACGACGCCTCCGCTTTGGTCGTGCCCCGTTTCCGCTTCGCGCCGGTCAAAACCACCAACGACCTGCTGGCCATCCGGTCCGATCTCTACACCCTCGGCGAGGAACACCAGGTGGCGCTCCACCCCCGGCGCTTCCGGCCGCCGCCGGACATCGCCCTCGATGCCCGCTTCTACCGCAACATCGCCGACTTCGAGGAGCGTTTCGCCCGCGGCGCGCCGTCGCTGCTCGAATGCGATTCCCTGAAGATCGAAGGCGACATCCGCTTCGGCGCCGGCGTGCGCATCGAAGGCGCCGTCCATCTGCGCAATCCCACCGCCACGCCCGCCCGCATCGCCGACGGCACGCGCCTGCACACGCCCGCGCGCTGAACGGGCTTTTCCGTTTTTCATTGAAGAATCGGGCGCAAAGCGCGAATCTGCTTCGTCGCGACGCGTCATGCCGACCCGCCGCGCAACCCAGGAAAAAGCCGCCATGGAAGCTCCGGAAACCAAATTCAGCATCAGCCCCGCCGGCGAGAAATTCGCCATCCCCCAGAGAGCCGAATACGCCCAGGAATTCGACCGCATCGCCAAGCTGGTCGAGCAGAACCGCGCCGCCGGCCGCGAAATCGTCGCCGTGCTCGGTGTCGGCTTCGTCGGCGCCGTCATGGCGGCGATCATCGCCGACACGAAGAACGCCGCCGGCCAGCCGGGCAAGTTCGTCATCGGCGTCCAGCGCCCCAGCCCGCGCAGCTTCTGGAAGATCCACCTGCTGAACCGCGGCGAGTCGCCCGTCAAGGCCGAGGATCCCGAAGTGGATCCCATGATCCGGCGCTGCGTCCTCGACAAAAAGACGCTGGTGGCCACCTACAACGAAGACGTGCTGAAGCTGGTCGATTGCGTCGTGGTCGACGTGCAGTGCGACTACCTCAAGGAATCCCTCGGCGACCTCGCGACCGGCCAGGCCGACATGGCCGCGCTGGAGAAGTCCTTCGGCACCATCGCCGAACGCATCCGGCCCGAATGCTTGGTCCTGATCGAGACGACCGTGGCGCCCGGCACCACCGAGCAGGTCGCCTACCCGCAGTTCAAGAAGATCTTCAAGAAGCGCGGCATCGCCGCCGAGCCCCTGCTGGCGCACAGCTACGAACGCGTCATGCCCGGCCGCGACTACGTCAAGAGCATCCGCGACTTCTGGCGCGTCTGCTCCGGCGTCAACGAACCCGCCAAGCAGCGCGTCGTGAAGTTCCTCAACGAAGTGCTCAACACCAAGGACTTCCCCCTCACCGTCCTCGACCGGCCCATCGAGTCGGAAACCGCCAAGATCGTCGAAAACAGCTATCGCGCCACGATCCTGGCGTTCCTGGACGAATGGAGCCTCTTCGCCGAGCAGAACGGCGTGGACCTGCTCAAGGTCATCAAGGCGATCAAGGTGCGCCCCACCCACAGCAACATCATCTTCCCCGGCCCCGGCATCGGCGGCTATTGCCTGCCCAAGGACGGCGGCCTCGGCATGTGGGCCTACAAGCACATCCTCGGCTGGAAGGACAACATCTTCAAGCTCACCCCCACCGCCATCAACGTCAACGACACCCGCGGCCTGCGCGCGGCCGAGATGGTCCGCGACGCCCTGCGCAACATGGACCGCCCCATCGCCGCCGCCGAAGTGCTCCTGCTGGGCGCCTCCTACCGCGAGGACGTCGGCGACACCCGCTACAGCGGCTCCGAGCTCATCGTCCGCAAGCTGTCCGAGATGGGCGCCGAAATCCGCGTGCACGACCCCTACGTCCAGCACTGGTGGGAATTCGAGGCGCAGGATTCCTATCCCGCCAACGCCCACAGCCTCAAGCGGTTCTTCCGCAACCAGGACAAGCTCGCCACCCTCCCCGTCAGCCAGGACCTCCCGGCCTCCCTGAAGGACATGGACGTGGTCGTCTTCGCCGTCCGCCACAGCGCCTACATGGGCCTCGCCCCGGACGACGTGGTCAAGGCGATCGGCAAGCCGGCGGCCATCATCGACTGCTTCGGCATCCTCGACGACGCCAAGATCCGGCGCTACTTCGAGCTGGGCTGCGAAGTCAAGGGCCTCGGCCGCGGCCATGTGAACCGCATCAAGAAGTCCGTCAAGAAGTAGTCGCTCCGCGCAATCCAACGCCCGCCGGAAGCTTCCGGCGGGCGTTTGCGTTTGCCATGCGGTTAGGCGCGGCTCAAAACCGACAGGCCGTTTTCGGATTTGTTGTAGCCGGCCGCGGTGAGACCGGCGGCTGTTGCTTCAGCGGCCGGGGTCCCGCCCCCGGCGGGCAGGCAAACGCCCCCGGCTACAGAAAACCCTAAAGCTTCCGGCTGTCATCCCGAGCTTGTCGAGAGATCTC
>CAYTEK010000154.1:0-5808 GCA_964436715.1 uncultured Verrucomicrobiota bacterium
GTTGGCGATCGCCGACTTCAGCGTCTTGGCGATGCACGCCGCCGTCTTGCGCTTGTTCAATTCCACCGTCCGCAGCGCTTCGCCCACGCTCTTGCCGGTGATGGCCCGCGTCAGGTCCCGCGCCTTGGTCGGCGTCATTCTCACGTATTTCGATACTGCTTTGATTTCCATGTCTCGTTCCTCAAGGACCTTCCGGCCGAATCAGCACCGCTCGGTCCCCTGTTTGGGGGTAATCGCCGCGCGCCGTCTCCTCGACCGCCGCGCCTGCGATTCTCTCTCTCACGTCCACGACCCGGAGCCGCGCCACGCGCCGCCGCTCCCGCAGGACCGTCAGCGGCAATCCGTACCGGACGCCCTGCCGGGCGCCTTGGTCCAGGATCACGAGGCCCAGGTCCGCGTTCACGTCCGCGATCCGCGCCTCGACCGGCGCATCCGCCGGCGCAGCCTCCGCCGGACCCGCCGCCTGCGCGCGCCGCGCTTCGTTCACGTCCAGCGCCGCTTGCGCCTCGGCCAACGCCTCGCTCAGCTTGCGGATCCGGCCCGTCCGGTCTGCCAGGTCGCGCCGCAAATCGGCCGCTTCCCGCGCCAGACGCGCCGTCACCAGCCGCGACTCGCTCGTCACCAGGTCCAACAATTCGTCGTTCGAACCATCCGCCGCGCCGCCCATGGCCGCTGCTGCAGGCCCATCCGCGCGGATGGCGTTTGTCGCCACATCCAACGCGGACTGCACCGAAGCCTCGGTCGTCTCCGCCTCAACCAGGGTGGCCGGGATGGACCCGGACCCTTCTTCAAGACGCGCCGGCGCGGTCGCCGGCCCTGCCGTCAAAGAACTTTTTTCCGCCTGCCGCGCGCCGCAAAACCAGCCCGCCGCCAGCGCGGCTCCCACCGCGGCAACGGCTCCTGCCAGCCGCTGCCAACGCCGAAAGCCCATCGATCCAATCTCGTTACTTCAGCGCGACCGTCTTGTCCGTCGCCGCGCCGTGCTTGCGGAACGTCCGCGTGGGCGAAAACTCGCCCATGCGATGTCCCACCATGTTTTCCGTCACGAACACGCTCGTGAACACCTTGCCGTTGTGCACCGTGAACGTGTGGCCCACGAACTCGGGCAGAATCATGCTCCGGCGCGACCAGGTCTTGATCGGACGCTTCGCCCCGCTGGCGTTCAGCGCCTCCACCTTCTTCATCAGGTGGTCCTCGACGTACGGTCCCTTTTTGATTGAGCGCGTCATGTTACTTCTTTCTCCGTTGCACGATGAACTTGCCCGAGGGCTTGCGGTCGCTGCGCGTCTTCTTGCCCTTGGTCAGCTGGCCCCACGGCGTCACCGGGTGGCCGCCGCCGGAGGTGCGGCCTTCGCCGCCGCCCATCGGGTGGTCCACCGGGTTCATCGCCACGCCGCGCACGGTCGGGCGGATGCCCTTCCAGCGCTTGCGGCCGGCCTTGCCCAGCGAAATGTTTTCGTGTTCGAGGTTGCCCACCTGGCCGATCGTGGCGTAGCAATCGCCCAGCACCTTGCGCGTTTCGCCCGAGGGCAGCTTGATCTGCACGAAATCGCCGTCGCGCGCCGCGACGCGCGCCACCATGCCCGCGCTGCGGGCCAACTTGGCGCCGGAACCCGGATACAGTTCGATCGCGTGGATCGCCATGCCCAGCGGAATCGCGGACACCGGCAGCGCGTTGCCGTCCACCGGCTCCGCCTTCGGGCTCGCCAGCAGCGTGGCGCCGACCTGCAGGCCGTTCGGCGCGAGGATGTAGCGCTTCTCGCCGTCCGCGTACGCCAGCAGCGCGAGGCGCGCCGTGCGGTTCGGATCGTACTCGATCGCCTGCACCTTGGCCGGCACGTCCAACTTGCCCTGGCGCTTGAAATCGACCAGGCGCAGGAACTTCTTGTGGCCGCCGCCGCGATGGCGCACGGTGATGCGGCCCTGCGCGTTGCGCCCGGCCTGGCTCTTCTTGATCCGGATCAGGCGGCTCTCGGGACGCTTCTTGCTGACGCCTTCGAAATCCGAAAGCGTCGTGAAGCGCAGCGCCGCCGTCTTCGGCTTGTATGTTTTCAGACCCATGTTCGATCCTCGCTTATGCCATCTCGATGGTTTGGCCGGCCTGGAGCGTCACCACGGCGCGCTTCCAGTCCGACGTGGTCCCGTAGGACGCGGTGCGCAGCCGCTTGGCCTTGCCCCGCCGGCTCATCGTGTTCACGTCCTGCACCTTGACGTTGAACCGCTGCTCCACCTCGCGGCGGATTTCCAGCTTGTTCGCGTCGCGGTCCACTTCGAAGACGTATTGGTTGCCGGCCTCCTTGAGGCGGGTGCCCTTTTCCGTCACCAGCAGTTTCTTGACGATCAGATTCTTCATGTCACTCCGCCCCTTCCGCCAGCCGCGCCTGCCAGGCTTCCCACGCCGCCGCATCGACCAGGATGGCCGGATGGCGCGCGACCTGGTAGACGCTCGCCTGCGCCGCCGTGGTCACTTCGACCTTCGTCGCGTTGCGCGCGGCCCGATTCAGGTTCGCGTTCGCCGCGCCCGTCACGAACAGCGTCGGCCGTCCGGCCGCCGCCTTCTTCACCAGCGCCGCCACGAGCTTGGTCTTCGGCTCGATCTGGTCCAGCCCCTCGACCAGCGCCACCGCGCCGGCCGCGAGCTTGTCGCTCAGCGCCCGCCGGAAGGCCAGCGCCGCGGTCTTCTTGTTGAGTTTCTTCGCGTAATCCCGCGGATGCGGGCCGAACACGACGCCGCCGCCGCGCAGGATCGGGGAACGGATGGAGCCCTGGCGGGCCCGACCGGTGCCCTTCTGCTTGTACGGCTTGCGGCCGCCGCCGCTGACTTCGCCGCGCTTCTTCGTCGACGCCGAACCCGCGCGGATGCCCGCCCGGTACGCCGTGATCGCGTCCAGCACCGCTTGGGCGCCGCGCTTGGTTTCCAGAAGCCCGGCGGCGATCTGCTTCTCGCCGGCGGCTTCGCCGCTCACGTTGTAGATGGCAACTTTGCTCATGACCTTCACGCCTTCTTGATCGCTTTGCGCACCAGCACGATCCCGCCGACGGGACCGGGCACCGCGCCTTCCAGCAGCAGCGCGTGGTCGTCCGCCAGGACCTTCACCACCCGCAGGTTCTGCGTCGTGACATCCACCGAACCCATGTGGCCCGGCAGCCGCTTGTTCTTGAAAATGCGGCCCGGCCATTCGCGGTTGCCGATGGAACCCGGCTTGCGCAGCCAGCCACCGCCGTGCGCCGCCCGGCCGCCGCCGAACTTGAAGCGCTTGACGACGCCCTGGAAGCCGCGGCCCTTCGTGTGGCCGAGCACGTCCACGAACTTCACGCCTTCGAACGCCTTCGCCGTCAGCACCTCGCCGACCTGGGCGTCTTCGCCCTTCGCCAGGCGCACTTCGCGCAGCAACTGCGCGGGCTTCGCGCCGGCCTTCTTGAAATGCCCCTGCAGCGGCTTCGCCAACCGCGATTCCTTCTGCTCCCCGAAACCGATCTGGACGGCCTCGTAGCCGTCCGTCTGCGCGCGCTTGCGCTGCACCACCGTGCACGGGCCCACTTGGACCACCGTCACGGGAACCTGGACGCCCGCGTCGTCGTAGACGCGCGTCATGCCGATCTTCTTGCCGATCAAGGTGTTCATGGACGTCCTGCCTCTCAGATCTTGATTTGGATGTCCACGCCCGCGGGGAGGTTCAGCTTCTTCAGCTCGTCCACCGTCTTCGCCGTCGGGTCGATGATGTCCAGCAACCGCTTGTGGGTGCGGATCTCGAATTGTTCCATGGATTTCTTGTCCGCGTGGACGCTGCGGTTCACCGTGTAGCGCTCGACGCGCGTCGGCATCGGAATCGGCCCCGCCACGCGGGCGCCCGTCCGCTTCGTCGTTTCCACGATCTCGCTGGCCGACTGGTCCAGCATCCGGTGGTCGAAAGCCCTCAACCGTATTCTGATTCGTTGTCCGCTCATGTTCTCTTCTTTCAACGGTTCATCAACTCCTGGCACAGGCTTTCCGGCACCACGTCGAACCGGGTCGGTTCCATCGTGTATCCGGCGCGTCCGCGTGTCAAAGAACGCAATGTCGTCGCGTATCCGAACAGCTCCGCCAAAGGCACGGTCGCCTCGATCACCCGGATCCCGTCGCGCTGCGCCACGTCTTTCACCTGGCCGCGGCGCACGTTCAAATCGCCCAGCACGTCGCCGAGGTGTTCCTCGGGCGACACGATCTCGAGCGCCATGATGGGCTCCAGAAGGGCCGGGCGTGCCGTTTTCGCCGCCTCGCGCAGCGCCATCGAGGCCGCCGATCGAAACGCGATTTCCGACGAGTCGACCGGATGCCACTGGCCGTTGACCACCGCCACCCGGACGTCGACGATCGGGAAATTTCCCAACACACCTGTACTCAACCCGTCGCGGATTCCTTCCTCCACCACGGATCGAAAATCGTGCGGGATTAAATCAGAAGAAATTTTGAAGTCAACACTATTTCCCGCGCCGCGTTCGTTTTTTTCCAGCCGCAGCCCGACCAGCGCGAAATGGCGCTTGCCTCCGAGCTCGCGGTCGAAGACGAATTCCGCCGCGCCGTCGGCGGTGATCGTCTCGCGATACGCCACCATCGGCCGGCCCGCGTTGGCCTGCACCTTGAACTCCCGCAGCATGCGGTCCCGCAGGATTTCCAAGTGCAGTTCGCCCATGCCCTGGATGATGGTCTGGCCCGTTTCCGCGTTCTGCCCCACCTGGAACGTCGGATCTTCGTCGGCCAGGTCGGCCAGCGCATGCTGCATCTTTTCCTTGTCGGCCTGCGTCTTCGGCTCGATCGCCATCGACACCACCGGTTCCGGGAAATGGATGCGCTCCAGCACGATCGGCTTCTGCTCCGCGCACAGCGTGTCGCCCGTCCCCACGCCCTTGATCCCCGCGATCGCGCCGATCTCGCCGGCGTACAGCACGTCGACCTCCTCGCGCTGGTTCGCATGCAGCCGGATCAGCCGCATCACGCGCTCGCGCTTCTGCGTGCGCGGATTCCACACGTTCGCGCCCTTGCGCAGCTCGCCCGCATAGACGCGCGCGAAGATCAGCTTGCCGACGAACGGATCCGTCGCCACCTTGAACGCCAGCGCGCACAGCGGCTCGAAATCGCTCGTCGCCCGCTCGACCTCTTCTTCCGTCTTCGGATGCCGCCCCTTCACCGCCGGCACGTCCAGCGGCGACGGCAGGTAGGCCACCACGGCGTCCATCAGCGGCTGCACGCCCTTGTTGCGCAGGCTCGTTCCGCACAGCACCGGCACCAGCTGGCCCGCGATCGTCGCCCGGCGGATCCCCGCCTGCAGCGCCTCGACGGACAGGTCGCCTTCGTCCAAATACGCGTTCAGCAGCGCTTCGTCGCTCTCCGCCACGACTTCCAGCAGCTGCTCGCGCGCCTTGTGCGCCGCCTCCGCCAGCTCCGCGGGCACGTCCTGCTCCTGCACCTTCGCCCCCAGCGCGTCTTCGTCGAACGTCAACGCCTTCATCCGCACCAGATCGACCACGCCCCGGAAATTCTCCTCGCGCCCCCACGGAATCTGGATCGCCGTCGCCGGCGCCTTCAGCTTCTCGCGCATCTCGGCGACCACGCGCTCGAAGCCCGCGCCCGGGCGGGCCCTCGTGTTGATGAACCCGATCCGCGGCACGCCGTAATCTACTCCATCGAAGAGCAGCGGTTTGTGGCCCCCGAACCTCCAGCGCCGGCGCCCTAGCCGCTCGCGGAGTCGCCCATCGTCGCGCCCGCGGACTCTGTAGCCGAGGAAGAGGCTTTACTGTCTGCGGCCGGAGGTCCCTTTGCGCCGCGCC
>CAYTEK010000154.1:5818-6263 GCA_964436715.1 uncultured Verrucomicrobiota bacterium
TGCCGGTCGATGGTCAGCGATTGGGCCTGCACTCCGCCCACCGCGCACAGCACCCCCACCGCCCCGTCCAGCACCCGCAGCGATCGCTCCACCTCCGCCGTGAAGTCGACGTGGCCGGGGGTGTCGATGATGTTGATCTGCCGATCCTGCCAGAAGCAGGTCGTCGCCGCGCTGGTGATGGTGATGCCGCGCTCCTGCTCCTGCACCATCACATCCATCACCGTGTTGCCGTCGTGCACTTCCCCCATCTTGTGCACCTGGCCGGTGTAGAAGAGAATGCGCTCTGTTGTGGTCGTCTTGCCCGCGTCGATGTGGGCCACGATCCCGATGTTCCGGATCGTCGCCAGCGCGTGCGCGCGCTCCGCCGCTTCCAATTTGACTTCCTTCGCCACGTCGTGCCGTCTTTCTCTATTCGCAATGCAAAGCCCCGCAACTTACCACGGCC
>CAYTEK010000155.1:0-6175 GCA_964436715.1 uncultured Verrucomicrobiota bacterium
AGGGTGTCGCGGGTGATGCCGGCGTTGTTGACCAGCACGTCGATGCGCCCGAAATCGGCGGCGACCTTGGCCACGGCCTCGCCCACGGCGGCGCCGTCGGCGACGTTCATGGCGTAGCATTCGGCCCGGCGCCCCAGGGCCTTCACCTTGGCGGCCGTGTCGTCCAGCCATTCCGCCTTCACGTCGCACAGGGCCAGGTCAGCCCCGTCGGCGGCCAATTGCAGGGCGATGGCTTGGCCGATGCCGCGGGCGGCGCCGGTCACGAGAGCGATTTTGTTTTCCAATGGCTTCATCTTGAGCGGTTTCCTAGGGTCAGTTCGACAGTTTGGCGGCCTCTTGGGCCCCCGCCAAGTCAAAAATGCTGGCCACCGCCGCTTCCGGCGCGATGCGCTTGCCCAAGCCGGCCAGCACCGTCCCGGGTCCGCATTCGAATCCGACCGTCAGGCCGGCCGCGACCATGCCGGCGTAGCAATCCGTCCAGCGCACGGACGACACGACCTGCTCGACCATCCGCCGCCGGACGTCGTCGGGCGTCGCGTGCGGCTGGCCGGTCACGTTCGACCAAACCGGGCACTGCGGCGCGCGGAATTCGATGCCTTGCAGGAAATCGGCCAGCTTGTCCGCCGCCGGTTTCATCAACGAAGAGTGGAACGCGCCGGCGACGGTCAGGCGCAAGGCGCGCTTGGCGCCGGCAGCCTTCGCCGCGGTTTCGCCGGCGGCGATGCGGTCGGCGTGGCCGGACAGCACCGTCTGCACGGGCGAATTCAAGTTGGCGACTTCCAAGCCGCTGGCCGCGGCGATTTCCCGCACCTTTTCCAAGGGCAGGCCGATGATCGTCAGCATGCCGCCGGGAGTCGCCTCGCAGGCTTCCTGCATGAATTGCCCGCGGGCGCGCAGCACGCGCAGGGCGTCGGCGAACGAAACGACGCCGGCTTCGTGCAGGGCGGCCCACTCGCCGAGGCTGTGCCCGGCCGTGCCGGCCACCGCCAGCTTGCCGCCGGCGAAATGCGCCAGCGCCGTCCGCGCCGCCACGCTCACCGCGAAGATGGCCGGCTGGGCGTTTTGGGACTTCGTCAATTCCTCGATCGGCCCTGCGCTGCAAAGCTTCAGGAGATCGAAGCCGAGGACGTCGCTGGCGCGCGCGAAGATCGCGCGGCATTCGTCCAGCCCTTCGGCCAGCTCGCGGCCCATGCCGACCGCTTGCGCCCCCTGCCCCGGAAACAACAGCATCGCGCTCATAGCCACTCCACCACGGAACCGCCCCACGACAGGCCGCCGCCGAAGGCCACCATGAGGATCTTGTCGCCGCTCTTGATCTTGCCGGCCGCGAAGGCTTCCGACAGCGCGAGGGGAATCGACGCCGCCGACGTGTTGCCATAGCGGTCCAGATTCAGAAACACCTTGTCCATGACCCCTTCGCCCAAACGTTTGGCGCCGGCCTCGACGATGCGCATGTTGGCTTGGTGCGGCACCATCAAATCGATTTCGGCCACCGTCAGGCCCGCGCGCGCGATGGCCTCCTGGGCGGCCGCCAGCATGGTGTTGACGGCGGTCTTGAAGGTCTCGCGCCCCGCCATGTGGATCGTGTGCAGGTGGTTGCGGACGGTTTCTTCGGAGGCGGGCTGCTTGGAGCCGCCGGCCGGAATGGAAAGAAAATCGGCTTGGTTGCCATCGACGCCCAGCAGGCTCGACCGGATGCCTGGCCGGTCGGATGCCTTCAGGACCGCGGCGCCGGCGCCATCGCCGAACAGCACGCACGTGTTGCGGCTCGTCCAATCCGTCACGGCGCTGAGTTTTTCGGCCCCGACCACGAGCGCGTTGCGGATGCGACCGGCTTCGATGGAGCACGCCGCCGCGTCCAGCGCCATCAGGAAGCCGGCGCAGGCGGAGGACACGTCGTAGCCGTAGGCGCGTTTGGCGCCGAGCGCGGCTTGGATCAGGCAGGCCGTGCTGGGAAAAATCATGTCGGGCGTGCACGTGGCCACGTAGATGGCCTCCACGTCCGCCGCGGCCAGTCCGGCCCGTTCGAGGGCCAGGCGGGCGGCGGCCGCGCCCATGGAAGAGGTGGTTTCATCCGCCGCGGCGATGCGTCGCTCGCGGATGCCGGTGCGGGTCTGGATCCACTCGTCGCTGGTCTCGACCATTTTTTCGAGATCGGCGTTGGTCAGCACCTTGGCCGGCGCATAATGGCCGACGCCGGCGATGGCGGCATAGGTTTTGGGGCTCATGTCGCGGTCCCTTCCGGGCTGGCCGGCGGCGCGCACTTGCGCACGCCCTCCAGAATGGCTTCGTTGACGCGGAGTTCCACGGCGCGCACCGCCTGCAGGATGCCGTTCTTCGCGGCGATCTTGTCGGAGCTGCCGTGGCCGATGATGCAGATGCCGTTGACGCCCAGCAGCGGCGCGCCGCCGTACGTCTTCTGGCTCGTTTTCTTCTTCAGCGCGCGCAGGCCGCCGCTGAGCAGCAGCGCGCCCAGCACGCGGATCGGATTGCGCGTCAATTCGCGCTTCAGCCACTTGCCGATGGCATGTGCGACGCTTTCGCTGGTCTTGAGAATCACGTTGCCCGTGAAGCCGTCGCAGACCACGACGTCGACTTCGCCTTCGAACAGGTCGTGGCCTTCCACGTTGCCGATGAACTTGACCGGCGCCTTTTCGAGCAGCTCGAACGCTTCCTTGCTGAGGGCATTGCCCTTGGCTTCCTCGGTGCCGACGCTCATGAGTCCCACCTTGGGCTCGGACCGGCCGATGACCTTGCGGGAATAGGCGTCGCCCATGACGGCGAACTGCATCAGGATTTCGGGCGTGCAATCGGTGGTGGCGCCGCCGTCGATCACCAGCACCGGCTTGTCGGCCGGCGTCGGCATGGCGACGGCGATGCCCGGACGGCGGATGCCTTCCAGCGTGCGCATCTTCAGCGTGGCCGCGGCCACCGCCGCGCCCGTGCTGCCGGCGGCAAACACCGCGTCGGCTTCGCCGTTCTTCACCAGATCCATCGAACGGTTGATGGAGGAATCCTTCTTGCGCCGGACGGCGGTGGCGGGCGATTCGCCCATGCCGACCACTTCCGAGGCGTGCCGGATCTCCACGCGACCGGGGTTTCCCCCGCAGCGCGCCATCTCCGCCCGGATGGCCGTCTCGTCGCCCACCAGATATAGGCGGTCGATGGCGGCGCACTCCTTGACGGCGAGCAACGCGCCTTCCACGATGGCTTGAGGGGCGAAATCGCCCCCCATGGCGTCCACGGCAATTCGCATGGCGTTCAGAGGCCGGCGCCCAAGGCGCGGCCGACCGAAACTATTCCTGCGTTTCCTGAATCACGACCTGGCGGCCATTGTACTTGCCGCACGACGGACACACGCGATGGGGCTGGCGGGGAGCGCCGCATTCCGGGCACGCCTGGGTGGCGGCCTGCGGGATCTTGCTGGCCCAGACGGCCTTGCGCATGCGGGCGCGGCTCTTCGACACTTTTCTTTTCGGGACTGCCATGTTCTTTCTCCTCGTTCACTTCCGGCCCCGGGCCGTACCGCCTGGCGGTGGCCGCGAACCGGGGGTTGCGATCCATTTATCCAACGCGGACCACGGCGACGGCCCCGTTTCGGGGGGCACGCAACCGCAAGAGCCCTCGTTCAAATCTTGGCCGCATTGGGCGCACAACCCTTTGCAACCCGCGCGACAGAGCGGAAATCCGGGGATTTCCAGCAACAAATCCTCGCGCACGTCGGCCGAGACGTCCAGGAACTCCGGGTTCTCGGCCCATTCGTAAGCGTGCAAGAATGACGAAACCCGGACGGTTGTCGAGAAAAATTGCGCGCAGCGGGAGCACCGCAGCTTCAGCGGCGCCGCCACCTCCCCGCGCACGATCAGTTCCGCGCCCGCCCGTTCCAGCACGAGGTCGTAGCGGATCGGTCCGTCCGCCCGCGCCACGGGGTCGCGCTCCAGCTCCAGCAGGTCGCCCGGCTCTTCGCCGGAAACGGCATAGCCGTTTTCGCCGATTTGGGTGGTTTCGATGCGGATCATGCAGGTGCGTCCTCGGCAACGGATGGGATTCGGCCGCCCGAAAGCGGCCGCCGGCCTATTTGCGGGCCAACTTCGTTTTCAAGGCCGCCGCCACGGCCGGCGGCACGAATTTCTCCACGTCGCCCCCCAGCGACGCGATCTCGCGGACCATGCTGGAGCTGACGTAGCTGTAATCCTCGTTCGGCATCAGGAACAGCGTCTCGATGTCCGGCGCCAACTTGCGGTTGGTCAATGCCATCTGGAACTCGTACTCGAAATCGGAAAACGCCCGCAGTCCGCGGATCAGCACCTGGATGCCGCGCTGCCGCGCCCAATCCACCAGCAGCCCGCCGAACGGCACCACTTCCACGTTCTTCAGGTGGGCCACGCCGGCCCGCGCCAGCTCCAGCCGCTCGGCCGTGCTGAACATCAGAGTCTTGCGAGGATCCTCGGCCACCGCCAGCGTCAACTGGTCGAACACGTGCGCCGCGCGCGCGGCCACGTCGAGGTGGCCCAGCGTCATCGGATCGAACGTGCCGGCGTAGACGGCTCGGCTCATGGCTCATCCTCCTCGCGGCCCTCGCCCTCGGGCGCGGGCTCGAGATTTTCCGCCGGCGGCAGGTGCGCCAGGAAGCGGCGGAAGAAGAACGGCGACACGAAGGCGAACCAGATGCCGTAGGCGAACATGACCGCCGCCGAGCAGATCGCCAGCCGCGGCACGAACATCAGGACGATGCACGCCATGAACGGAATGAGCACCTTGGGATTCTTCGTCGGCTTCGAATAGCGCACGTGCGACACCTGCAAGACCAGCATCAGCAGCACCGCCGTCCAGAACCCGACCGCCAGCGGCCCGCCCCGCAGCGACAGCAGCGGCAGCTGCGCCGCCGCGGGACTTTCCAGCGCGATCAGGTACGCCGCCGCGAAGCCCGCCGCCGTCGTGATCGGCAGCCCCAGATAGCCCCGCTGCCCGCGATACGGATCCACCACGCGGAACCGCGACAGCCGCGCCGCGCCCGACATCACGTAGAGGAACGCCAGCACCAGCCCCCAGACCGGCGCCGACTCCAGGCCGCCCGGATAGAAATACAGCAACACCGCCGGCGCCAGCCCGAAGCTCGTGATGTCCACGAACGTGTCCAGCTCCGCCCCGAAGCTCGTCTGCCCGCGCAACAGCCGCGCCAGCGTGCCGTCCAACCCGTCCAGGATCAGCGAAACGAGGATCAGCTGCGCCGCCAGCAGGTAATTGCCTTGGCCCGAGGCCAAGATGCTGCCCACGCCGGCGCACAACGCCAGAAAGGTGCAGCCGCACGGAACGCCGACCCGCCACGAAGCCGCCATCACGCGCCGCCCTTCTTCAGCCGGGCGATCACCGTCTCGCCCGCCCGCACCTTGTCGCCCCGCTGGACCGTCGCCTCGACGTCCGCCGCCGGAAAATACACGTCCATCCGCGAACCGAACTTCATCATGCCCAGCCGCTGGCCCTTTTCCACCCGCGTCCCCGGCTCCTGCCAATACACCACGCGCCGCACGATCGGCCCCACGATCTGCCGCTCCAGGCACCGGGTCTTCTCGCCCTCGACCAAGATCGAGCTGTGCTCGTTGTATTCCGACGACCGCGGATCCATCGTGAACAGGTGCCGTCCCGGCGTGTAGCCGGCTTCCTTGATCACGCCGGAAAGCGCGTGCCGGTTCACGTGCACGTTGAGCGGGTTCAGGAACGTGCTGATCCGCACCGCCGGGCATTTCAGGAACCGGGGCTCGTCCATGTATTCGACCGACCGCACCACCCCTTCGGCCGCCGAGACGAAATCGTCCGGCCCGCCGGCCGGCGTCCGTTCCGGATCCCGGAAGAAGTACAGCATGAACAGGCAGCCGACCAGGCCCAGGCCGTACAAGGTCCAGGCCACCCACGGCGCGGCCGGCGCGTAGTTGGTCACGATCATGGCCGCCACCGCGCAAACCGCGGGGATGCCGACGATCAAGGAATAGCCGTCTTTGACGATCTTCATGTACAAGAGTTTCATCCTAATGCCCCCGCCCCCCGCCTGCAAATCTTTTTCCCGGCCCGGCCGCGGCGGGAAGTCCCCTGCGGTCCGGCGCCGCGCGCGCCGGAAAGGCGGGTTTTCCACGGAGTGGAAAAACTGTCGAGTCCTGGTTTCCGGTTGTCACTTTTG
>CAYTEK010000156.1:0-6104 GCA_964436715.1 uncultured Verrucomicrobiota bacterium
GGCCCGCGAGCGCGAAGTCATCCTGCGCGAAGTCGCCATGGGCGAGGACGCCCCCGGCCGCGTCATGAACCGCCTGACGTGGGAAACCGCCTACCGCGTCCACCCCTACCGCGTGCCGGTCATCGGTTGGCGCGACGTCCTGACCACGATGGGCCGCGACGATCTCGTCGCCTACCACCGCCGCCACTATTCGCCCGACAACGTGATCCTCGCCGTCGCCGGCGACGTGCCGCTCGACGACATGGAAGCCGCGATCCGCGCCCGGCTGGAGAAGATTCCGCGCACGGCCCGCGAGCCGGTGCTCGTGCCGGCGGAACCGCCGCAGCTCGCCGAGCGCGTCGGCCGCAAGACCGGGCCCTACGAAGTCACGCGCATCGCCTGGGTCTTCCACGCCACCGACTTGGCCGACGCCGACACGCCGGCGCTGGACGTGCTGGCTTCCGCCGTCGGTTCCGGCCGCTCCTCCCCGCTCGTCAAGCGCCTGCGCGAAGAGCGGCGCCTGGTGCTCGAGGTGGACGCCTGGAGCTACACGCCCAAGGATCCCGGCCTGTTCGGCATCGGCGCCGAATGCGAACCCGACAAGGAAGCCGAAACGATCGCCGCGCTGCGCGCGGAAGTCGCGCGCTGGCAGACGGAGCCGTTCGATCCCGCCCGCCTCGAGCAGGCGCGCCGCGAAGTGCTCGTGGCCGCCATCCAGGACCTGACCGCCATGGATGGCCAGGCCGGCGCCATGGCCTCCGGCGAATTCTATGCCGGCAATCCGCGCCACGTCGAAACCTACTTGGAGCAAGTCCGCCAAGTCGCTCCGGACGACTTGACCCGCGTCGCCCGCAAGTATCTTCGCCCCGAAAACGGCTCGTGGGCGATCCTCGCGCCCGCCGCGGAAAAACCCGCCGCCGCCGCGCCCGGCGCCGAGGCGAAACTGCGGATCCAGGAACGCGTCCTCGCCAACGGCGTGCGCTTGATCGTCCGCGAAGATTCGCGCCTGCCCATGGCCTACGTCGCCGCCGTGCTCGGCGGCGGCCAGCTCGCGGAACCCGTGGGCCAGGCCGGCGTTTCGCAGCTCGCTTCCGACCTGCTGACGCGCGGCACGTCGAAACACACCGCCGCCGAACTGGCCGAGCTCCTCGAGGCCCGCGCCATTTCGCTCTCCAGCTTCTCCGGCCGCAACAGCTACGGCCTGTCCGCCGCGGGCCTCTCCGAGGATCTGCCGCTCGTGCTGGACACCGTGGCCGAATGCCTGCTGGATTCGCAGTTCCCCGCCGACGAACTCGACAAGCAGCGCGCGCTCCAGCTCGCCGCCATCCGCCGTTCCCTGGAACAGCCCATGACCCATGCGCAGCAGATGGTGCGCGACGCCTTCTTCCCCGGCCACCCCTACCGCTGCGCCACGCTGGGCGAGTCCAACACCGTCGCCGCCCTTGCGCGCGCAGACGTCCAGGCCCACCATCGCAAGCTGCTCGGTGCTTCCAATCTCGTGCTGGCGGTCTTCGGCGACGTGCGAGCGGACGCCGTCGCGACCGCCGTCGAAAAATCCTTTGCCGCCCTCCCCGCGAATCCCGCGCCGCCGTGTCCGGCCCTGCCGCCGCCGCCCGCGCAACCGAGCCGCGCCGAGAAGCGCCTGCCGTTCAAGCAAACCGTGCTCGTCCGCGCGTGGCCGGGCATCGCCGCCGGCGATCCGCGCGAAGACGCGCTGGCCGTGCTCATGGACGCCCTGAGCGGCCTGTCTTCCGACCTGTTCATCGAGGTGCGCGACAAGCGCGGGTTGGCCTACTACGTCGGCGCCACGCACTTCACCGGCCCCGTCGGCGGCCTGTTCCAGATCTACGCCGGCACCACCGCCGAAGGCCGCGCCGAAGTCGAAACCCAGATCCAGGCCCAGGTGGATCGCCTGCGCCGCGACGGCCTGCGGCCCGAGGAATTTTCCCGCGCCGTCGAGCAGCTCGTGGCCGAACAGGCCCGCCTGCGCCAGAACAACGCCGCCCTCGCCCAGCAGTGCGCCATCGACGAGCTGCTCGGCCTGGGCTATCTCCATGCGTTCCAAACCGCCGAACGCCTCCAACGGCTCGCGCCCGAAGCCGTGCGCGCCGCCGCCGAATCCATCTTCGCGGCGCCCGGCGACGCCGTCGCCGTCGTGGCGCCCGACGATTCCCCGTGAACCGGCCCTGGCATCGGCGCAAGCGTTTCTGGACGCTGCTGCTGGCGGCGCTGGCCGGAACGCTGGCCGTCGTTTTCCATGCGGAAATTTCGGAATTCCTCGCCCGCTGGGATTGGATGCGCATCCGCGATGCGGTGCGCGCGGCCGGCCCGTGGGCGCCGGCGCTGTGCATCGTCCTCAATGCGGCGTTCACCGTGTTCTTCCTGCCCACCACGCTGGTCTGCATTCTCGTCGCGCTGCTGTTCGGCGTCGCGCGCGGCCTGCCGATCTGCCTCGCCGGGCTGGCGCTCGGCATGAGCCTTTCCTTTCTCGTCGCGCGCCATCTGCTTCGCGACGCGCTCGAACGCCGCATCGGCCACACCAAGCTGTTTCGGCGGCTCGAGGAAAACATGCGGCGCGAAGGCTGGAAACTCGTGTTCTTCTCGCGCCTCCTGCCCATCAACCCCTACAGTTTCCTCAACTACGCCTACGGCCTGACGAGCATCTCCTTCCGGCAATACGTCGCGGCTTCCACGATCGGCGTCGTGCCCAACGTGCTCGCGCTCCTGTGGACCACCCAAGCCGCCGGACAGCTCGCCCGCGGCCAGCTGGATGGGCGCGTGCTCGCGGTCCTTTTCGCCGGCGCGGGCTTGTTCGCCGCCCTCGCCTGGCTGCCCAAGCTCCTGCGCCGCAAAACCCACCTGGCCGACCTGTCCGGCGCGGACGAGCCGGACGAAGCGGCGGAAGGCGAAGATTGACCGCCCGGCGGCCCCGCGCCGCGCACGCCCCGCCCATTTCGGAATTGCTCCGTCCTGCCCCCGCTGATACTCTGCGCCCGATGAAAACCTTGGTCATTCTGGGCTCCGGACCGGCCGGCCTGACGGCCGCCATCTACGCGGCCCGCGCGGGTCTCGCGCCGCTCGTGCTCGATGGCCCCGCCCCCGGCGGCCCGCTCATCACCACCCCGCTCATCGAGAATTTTCCCGGCTTCTCCGACGGCATCCCGGGCTTCGAACTCATGGACGTCATGCGCAAGCAGGCCGAACGCTTCGGCGCCCGCTTCCAGGGTTCCAGCGTCGCCCAGCTGGCGCCCGCCGCCGGCGGCGGCGCCGAATTGCAACTCGACGACGGCTCCGCGCTGCGCGCCGACGCCGTCATCGTGGCGACCGGCGCCGGGCACCGGCATCTGGGCCTCCCCGGCGAACGGGAATTGTCCGGCCACGGCATCTCCTACTGCGCCACCTGCGACGGCGCCTTCCACCGCGGCCAGCCCATCGCCGTCGTCGGCGGCGGCGACACGGCCATGGAGGAAGCCCTCTTCCTCGCCCGCTTCGCGTCGCAGGTCACGGTCATCCACCGCCGCGACGCCTTCCGCGCTTCCAAGATCATGGCGCAGCGGGTGCTCGCGCACCCGAAGATCGCCGTGCGCTGGAACGCCGTCGTGACGGCGCTCGTCGATCCCGCCCAAGGCAAGCTGACGGCCCTGAAGCTGCGCGACGTGAAGACGAACGCCGAAAGCCGGCTGGAGGTCGGCGCGCTGTTCGTCGCGATCGGCCTCGTGCCCGCCAGCGGGCCCTTCGCCGCCGCGCTGGGCACCGACGAAAACGGCTACCTGCTCGCCGACGGCGTCCGGACGAAGCTGCCCGGCGTGTTCGTCGCCGGCGACGTCGCCGATGCCCGCTACCGGCAAGCCGTCACCGCGGCCGGCACCGGGTGCCGCGCCGCCATCGAAGCCATGCAGCATCTGGAATCCCTCGGCGCATGAGCGCGCCCGCCCGCAAGCTGACCGCCCGGGAAAAGCAGACCTACCTGCGCCTGCTGGCCCGCACCAAGCCCTTTGCCGGCCGACTCGCGCTGGCGGTGTTCTTCGGCATGCTGTTCGGCAGCTCCATCTTCGGCCTGCTGTTTTCCGCCAAGGGCGGCATGGCACAGGTGTTCGGCGGCTCCGCGACGAACTTGCAGAAAACGGCCGACGTCTGGCTCAATCGCTGGTATGCCGGCGGCTTGAACCACGATTTCGTGCTGACGCTCGCCGTGCTGGCCGTCGTCCTCTTCTGCATCGCCTTGCGCGGCGCCACGTTCTTCTTCAGCAAGTATCTCATCGAGTGGGTCGCCCAGCGCGTCGTGATGCTGCTGCGCAACGAGCTGTTTTCCAAGATCCTCCACCTGCCCATGCTGTATTTCACGGGCTCGCGCACGGGCGAGCTCATGTCTCGCACCCTCAACGACACCCAGCTCGTCGAGCGCGGCATCACCGAAGTCATCTGCGATCTCGTCCAGCAGCCGTTCGTCCTGCTCGGCGCCGCGGTCTACCTGTTCTTCATCGACCTGCGGCTCGCGGCCATCAGCCTGGCCGTGTTCCCGCTCTGCACCTTGCCCGTGGCCATCGTCGGCCAGCGCGTCCGCCGCCACGCCAAGGCCGGCCAGGAACGCATCGCCGACCTCTCCAGCATCCAGCAGGAAGCCATCGGCGGCGCCGCCATCGTCAAGGCGTTCGGCACCGAAGACCGCGAGCAGGCGCGCTTCGCAAAGCACAACGGCGACTTCTTCCGCCGGCAGATCAAGATCACGGCGTCCAAGGCCGTCATGAACCCCCTCATGGAGTTTTTCTCCGTGCTCGCCGCCTGCGCCATCCTGCTCTATTCCCGCCATGCGGGCCTGGAGCTGTCCGACATCATCCTGTTCCTCGGCGCCATGGTGCTCATGTACGATCCCGTCAAGAAGCTGTCGCGCGTCCACCTCGTCATCCAGCAAAGCAGCGCCGCCGCCGAACGCATTTTCGCCATCCTCGACGTGGTGGACAACGTCGCCGACCTGCCGGGCGCGGGCGAACTGCAGGGGCCCATCCGCGAAATCCGCTACGACCACGTGTCGTTCCGCTACGGCGCCGGCAAACCGCTCGTTTTGGACGACGTCGAATTCGTCGCCCGTTCCGGCGAGCTGATCGCCTTCGTCGGCGGGTCGGGCTCCGGCAAGACCACGCTGGTCAACCTGCTGCCGCGCTTCTTCGACCCCATCGCGGGCCACGTGCTCCTCGACGGCCGGGACCTGCGCGAATTCACGCTCGCCAGCCTGCGGCGCCACATCGGCCTCGTGACGCAGGAAACCATCCTGTTCAACGACACGGTGTTCAACAACATCGCCTACGGCGAACCCGGCGCCACGCGCGAACAGGTCGAGGCCGCCGCCAAAAAGGCCCACGCCCACGACTTCATCCTGGCCATGGCCAACGGCTACGACACCGTCATCGCCGAGCGCGGCCTGCTGCTGTCCGGCGGCCAGCGCCAGCGCCTCGCCATCGCGCGCGCCCTGCTGCGCAATCCGCCGATCCTGATCCTCGACGAAGCCACCAGCGCCCTCGACACCGAATCCGAGCGCGCCGTCCAGGCGGCCCTCAACGAAGCCATGCAGGGGCGCACCGTCTTTGCCATCGCCCATCGCCTGTCCACCATCCAGCGCGCCGACCAGATCCTCGTGCTCGACCAAGGCCGCATCGCCGAGCGCGGACGCCACGAGGAACTGCTCGCCAAGAGCGGCATCTACCGGCGTCTCCACGGCATGCAATTCGACCAACCCGCCGCGGCGGTCCAACCATGAAAACGAACGAACTCGAACTGCTCGAAGCCCTCTGCACCATCCGCGATCCCGCCGAGATGCGCCGCGTCCTCGCCGACATCCTCACGCCCTCGGAGTACGCCGCGCTCCTGAAGCGCTGGACCATCCTGCGCCTCCTGCGCGCGCAAGTGCCCCAGCGCGAAATCGCCCGCCGCATCGGCGGCAGCCTCTGCAACGTCACCCGCGGCGCCCGCCTCCTGCACCGCAAGAATTGCGCGTCGGCCCGCCTGATGGATCGCCTCGACGCCGGCCTCGACCGGAACAACGGCTGACGGTCCGGATTTCCGTTGCCTCGCCTCCGCCCCCGCCCTACACGCGGGGCATGAAAGCAATTCCCCTCCTGTTGGCCGCT
>CAYTEK010000157.1:0-6058 GCA_964436715.1 uncultured Verrucomicrobiota bacterium
CCTCATGTTCTTCTCGACCCGCAACGCGGCGAACAGCTGCTGGTTCTGCTCCATCCACGTGGTCACGTAGACGTCGGCGCCGAGGCGGCGGCGCAGCTCGGCGGCCACCTCGTCCGCCGCGTAGGGGTCTTGCGTCATCACCTGGATGGCCTCCAGGCCGGTGCCGCCGCAGAAATCCCGGGCGTCCCACAGGGAAGCCACGACGAAGCCCATGTCGAACTCCCACATGCCGATTTCGAAGATGCCGGCGACGGTCATTTCCGTCGGCAGGCGAATCTCGTCCTTGTCCATGAACGTCGCCGGGGAATAGACCGTCAGGGCGTCGCCCACGCCGACGCCGAGGCGCCGGGCCAGGTCGTTGCCGATGACCACCGACCCGTCGGCGACGGAAAACTCGCCGGCCACCAGGCTCTGGGGAATGCGGCTGACGCGCGCCTCGCGCGCGGGATCCACGCCGCGGATCATCGGGGTTTCGACCTGGCCATTGGGCTTCTGGATGAAAACGAGGCTTTGCAGGAACGGCGCGGCGCCGGTCACGCCCGGCACGGCTTCGATCTGCTCGCAGAGGGCATCTTCCTCCTCCCCCAGCCCGCCGGGCACGGACACCGTGACGTGGGAATTGAAGTCGAGGATCTTGTTCCGCCACATCTCGTCGAAACCCGTCATCACGGAGAGGACGATGATCAGCACGGCCACGCCGAGAAGCACGCCCAGCGTGGAGAGCACCGTCACCACCGAGAGGAACGTGCGCTTCGGCTTGAGGTACTTCAGCGCCAGGAACAATGAAAACGGCAGCGTCATTCGGCCTGCGGTTCTTCCGGCTTGGGTTCGCGGTTCTTCATCTGCGGGAAGAGCATGACGTCGCGGACGTTTTCCTCGCCGGTGAGGACCATGACGAGGCGGTCGATGCCGATGCCCATGCCGCCGGTCGGCGGCATGCCGTGCTCGAGGGCGCGCAGGAAATCCTCGTCGATCTTGGAGGCGTCGCCGGCGGCCTGCTCCTCGAGGCGGGCGCGCTGGTCGAGCGGATCGTTCAGTTCGGTGTAGCCCGGGCACAGCTCGCGGCCGCGCACCACCAGCTCGAAGACGTCGACGACGGCCGGATCGTCCGCGCAGCGCTTGGCCAGCGGCACCAGCTCCGCGGGCAGGCGCGTGACGAACGTCGGCTGCAGCAGGGTCTTTTCCACGAGCTTGTCGTACACCTCGTGGGTGATCTGCGCGTGGGTCATCTCGTTGGGGATGTCCAGCTCCTGCGCCCGCGCCCATTCGCGCGCGGACTCGACGGAACGCGCGAACCAATCCGCGCCGGCCCTTTCGCAGACGAGGTCGCGGTAGGTCGCCACGCGCCACGGCGGCGTCAGGTCGATCTTCGCCTGGCCTTCCTTGCCGACGACCGTCGTGCCGCAGACTTCCTGCGCGGCGCCGCTGACGAGCTCTTCCACGAGCTTCATCATCGTCTTCACGTCGCCGTAGGCTTCGTAGATTTCCAGCGCGGTGAATTCGGGATTGTGCGAGCGGTCGAGGCCTTCGTTGCGGTAGTTCTTGCCCAGCTCGAAGACCTTGTCGTAGCCGCCGACCAGCAGGCGCTTCAGGTACAGCTCCGGCGCGATGCGCAGGTACATCGGCTGCCCCAGCGCGTTGTAGAAGGTCTTGAAGGGATTGGCGATGGCGCCGCCGGCCAGCGTCTGCAGCACCGGCGTCTCCACCTCGAAGTAGCCGCGCGCCTCCAGGAAGCGCCGGATGAACGAGAGGATGCGGCTGCGGGCGTTGAAGACCTTGCGCACGTCGGGATTCGCGATCAGATCCAGGTAGCGCTGGCGGTAGCGCACTTCCACGTCGCTGAGCCCGTGCCACTTTTCCGGCAACGGGTGCAGCGCCTTGGACAGCAGTTCCCACTTCAGCGCCTTGACCGACTGCTCGCCGGTGCGGGTGGTGAACAGTTCGCCTTCCACCCCGACGAAATCGCCGAGATCCACGGCCTTGAACGCGGCGAAGGCGTCGTCGCCCACGGCGTTCTTCTGCACGTAGATCTGGAACTTGTCCGTGCCGTCCTGCAGGTGGGCGAAGACGCTCTTGCCCATCTCGCGCACGGCCACCACGCGGCCCGCGACGCGGACGGCCGCGCCCTCGGCGAACGCCGCGCGCACGTCGGCCAGCGAGCCCGTCCGCGCGAACGCCCGGCCGTAGGGCCGATGCCCGGCGGCCTTCAGGGTCTCCAAATGGGCCAACCGCTGGTTGCGGAACTCGATTTCGTGCGCGCTCAATTCCATGATGATCCTCGTCTGGTGAAATGCGCCCCCCCTACCCCCCGGCTTTTCCGCAATCCAGTCCTTTTCCCGCGCCGGCGCGGGCGCGCGCTCAATCGACCATCGTCTGGATGAAGCGATCCGCCTCGGCGATGGACGCCGACAGGTCCTGGATCAGGGCGTTCACGTCCATTTCGATGCGGGCCGACTCGTCCTGGAGCGCCGCCAAGGCCTTCGCGTTGAGATTGTGCTTGAGATAGAGCACCTGGTCGCGAAACACGGCCAACACGGGTTCGATCTTGGATTCGGCGTTGCGCATGGCGTCCAGCATGCGGTCGCAGTTGCGCTGGGTGTCGCGCAGCTTGGCTTCGCTGTCGCGCCGGTATTGCGCGTTCTGGTACTGCTTCGTTTCCGCCGCCCATTCGCGGAAGAGATCCCGGGCCACGCGCTCGACGTCGGCGATGCGCGCATGGACGTCCGCCGCGCGGCTCTCGCAGCGCGCGAGTTCCGCCGACAGCTGGTCGTATTGCTTCTGCAGGTCGCCGCCGGCGTACGCCACCGTGGCGCCGAACTGCTCGAGCGCGTCCTTGAACGTCGTCTGCGTTTCCTGCTGGGCGTCGCGGGCCTTGCCGACGCGCTTCACGAGGATGTCGCGCTTTTCCTGGCCGAACTTCTCCAGCGTGCCGTAGTAGAGCGTGGAGCATCCGCACAGCGTCGCCAGCAGCGCCGCCGCCCATCCGATTCGCAGCGTGGTTTTCATGGAGAAAATCCTAGCGGCCGCCGCGCCGTTTCTCAATCCGAAAACGGCGAAACGGCCAAAAGAAAGGGCCCCCGTTTCCGGGGGCCCGCGGGGCTTGCGAAACTGGTGGAGGCGGCGGGAGTCGAACCCGCGTCCGCACAAGCGTCGCATCGGCGTCTACGCGCGTATTCCGCATTTAGGTTTCGCCATGCCGCCTGCCCACGGACAGGCCAGCGGCACCGCAATCCACCTGTAAGTTCTCGCTCCGCGGCCCGGTAGCCCGGCCTTGGTCGCCAGCCTGCTGATGACGTCCGGGTCCGCCCCGCAGGCGAGGACGGCCGAACGTCGCGGAACTAAGCCGCGAAGGCCAATTGTTCGTTGGCTTTTGTGTTTTTTCCCGGAGGTTTAACGAGGCCAACCGGGGTCCTCGGCGCGCGACCGATGCTTCAACTGGCACGTCGAAACCGGTCGCCCCCGCAAATCGAAATCTACCGCACGCCCCCGTTTCCGCAAGCGGAACTAGTAGGCGGCGCCATTCATCGTCATGACCTGCACGACGATCAGGCCGATGATCACCAGCATGGAAACGATGGAAATCGCCGACCAAGCGGCGCCGGGGCCTTCTTCTTCCTGGATCGTGAAAACGGGCTCCGGGACGGACAGCGAGGGCGCGGAACTGGAAACCGAAACGGAGGCGCCGCCGGGCCGCTTGAGCTTGATGGTCGGCCGGCCGTGCGTCCCTTCCGGCGCGGCCTCTTCCGCCTGTCCCGGCGAAAACGTGCTTGGGGCGGCGGCGCCCACGCGCACCGTGGGGCGATTGCCGATGCGGATGGTCCGGGGCTGGGCCGCCGGCGCGGTGCTGAGCGGAATCTTGCTGGTGTCGAGCAGCGCCGTGCGCCGCTTGTAGGCGTCTTCGTCGGCCGGCGGCATCGCGCCCAAACCGACGCGGGAGGTCTGCGACTTGCCGGCGCCGGGGATGGCGGAGATGTCGATGCGCGACGTGGCTTTCTTGGGATTGGTGCCGATGCGGATTCCGCTGGTGGTCGGCGAAGCCGGAATGGTGGCCTTGCTCAGGTCGATGCGCGACGTCGCCGCTTTTACCGCGCTGATGTCCAAGGGCTTGAGTTCATTTTCGCCAGGCATGGGAGAACCTCCGTGTCTTCGAGACTACGCGGATGATAGTACGGCCTCCCAAACGGCGCCGTCAACCTCTTTTCGGCCCGCGCCGGCCCCGACGGGCGACCGCCTGCACCCGGCGCCGCATGGGCCGACCGGACCTTCCCGGAAGCAAAAAAGGAGCCCCCGGTTCGGGGGCTCCTCTCGGCCGGCAACCGCCGACGGCGCTTTAGATGGCCTTGAAGCAGAGGGTCGCGTTGTGGCCGCCGAACCCCAGCGAATTGTTCAGGCAGGCGCGGATCTTCGCCTTGCGGGCGACGTTGGGCACGTAGTCCAGATCGCACGCCGGGTCGGGGCTCGTGTAGTTGATCGTCGGCGGCAACACGCCGTCGCGGATCGCCCAGGCGCACACGACGGATTCCACGCCGCCGGCGGCGCCGAGCAGGTGCCCCGTCATGCTCTTGGTGGAGCTGACGGCGATCTGGCGGGCGCGTTCTTCGCCCAAGGCGAGCTTGATGGCCTTGGTTTCGCCCGCGTCGTTCAGCACGGTGCTGGTGCCGTGGGCGTTGATGTAATCGACGTCCGCGGGCGTCAGCCCGGCATCCTGCATGGCCAGCATCATGCCGCGCGACGGGCCGGAGGCGCTCGCGTCGGGCGCGGTGATGTGGTAGGCGTCGCCGGTGCAGCCGAAGCCCGCCAGCTCGCAGTAGATCTTCGCGCCGCGCGCCTTGGCGCGCTCGTATTCCTCGATGACCAGCATGCCGGCGCCTTCCGCCATGATGAAGCCGTCGCGATCCTTGTCGAACGGGCGGCTGGCGGTCTGGGGACTGTCGTTGCGCGTGCTCAGGGCGCGCATGGCGTTGAACCCGCCCACGCCCAGTTCGCAGATGGCGCCTTCCGCGCCGCCGCAGACGAACGCGTCGGCCGCGCCGCAGCGGATCAGGCGCAGCGCCTCGCCGATGCAATGGGTGCCGGACGCGCAGGCCGTCACGATGGCGAAATTGGGACCCTTCATGCCGTGGTTGATGGAAATCAGGCCCGGCAGGATGTTGGTGATCATCTGCGGAATCATGAACGGCGAGAAGCGGCCGGGGCCCTTGGTGCGCAGCACGTCCATCTGGTTCTGCAAGATCTGCAAGCCGCCCACGCCGGACGCCGCCACGACGCCGATCCGGGTCGGATCTTCCTGCGCCATGTCCAAGCCGGAATCGGCCACGGCCATCTTGGCCGCCGCCACGCCGTAATGGCAGAACGGATCCATCCGGCGCGCTTCCTTCTTGGGAACGAAATCCTCGACGTTGAAGCCCTTGACCTGGCCGGCGAACTTCGTGTCGAACGCCGTCGCATCGAAATAGGTGATCGGTCCCATGCCGTTTTCGCCGGCCTGGATCGCCGCCCAGCAGGAAACCAGCGTGCTTCCCACGGGGCTCACCACGCCCAAACCCGTCACGACTACGCGTCTCTGTTCCGTCATGGCCTACCGTCCCATCTCTGCTGTGCGTTCCGACTTGAAAAACGGGCCGAGCCTCCGCCTCGCGGCGAGCGGTCCCGGCCCCACGGATCCACCCGATCGGGCGGGCTTACTTGTCGAAGCCCTTTTCCTTCAGGTAGTTGATCACCGCGCCGACCGTCGTCAGCTTCTCGGCGTCCTCGTCCGGGATCTCGGCCCCGAATTCCTCTTCGAAGGCCATGACCAGCTCGACGGTGTCCAGCGAGTCGGCGCCCAGATCCTCGATGAAGGAGGCTTCCGGAACGACCTGCTCCTTGTTCACGCCCAACTGTTCGACGATGATGTCTTTGACTTTGTCTGCAAGCGCCATTGTAGTTCTCCGTTGTTGTTTTCTTTTTTAAATCACCACACCATGCCGCCGCACACGGCCAAGGTCTGGCCGTTCCCGTAGCCGGCGGCGTCGCTGGCCAGGCACGCCCCGGCCTTCGCGACGTCCTCGGGCTCGCC
>CAYTEK010000158.1:0-6020 GCA_964436715.1 uncultured Verrucomicrobiota bacterium
GTGGGATGGCAGCCGTTGCCGGAAGATCTGGAGAAGACCCCCGGCTCCTTGAACTTCCTGTGGCTGGTCTTCCCGGGCGACGGCACGGAAGCCATCCCTGCGGTCGTCGACGTCCGGCCGAATCCCTAACTCGTTTAGGGCCAATTAATAGCCCGGCAGGCGGCGCACATGCGCCGCCTGCTTTTTGTCGATGTTTGTCCCCCTTGCCATTGGCGGAACTAGTTCCGGCGCAAGTAAAACGGTTTTTCTTGGCTATCGGTTCTTAACGAGAAACGAACAGTAAATCCGTTGTCGAAAATATGTCCTTTGGATACTTTTGATCAATCGCTCCCTAATAAGGTTATGGATGGGTGAGGCCAGTGCCGACGAAACGAACGAGGGAAAACTGGAACGATCGTTCCGGCGCTTGGACGATTTAAAAATACAAACGAGGGATCACGCATGAAAACGGCAACATCGGCGACGTGGAAATGGATCGCGATCTTGGGGCTTTCGGCCAGTTGGATGCTGGCGCAGCCGGCGGCCGCGGACGTTTATCTGGGACGCGATGGCGGCCTCGAAGGAACGGCCATCGTCGACAACTCGCAGACCAATCCGCCCACGGCGGGCAAGTGGACCAAGAACAACACCACCCAGACCATCGCGGAGGAAACGACGCGGGTGCGCAGCGGGAGCAAGTCCATCCGCCTGTACAATTCGGCCACCACGGCCCGGCGCACGTGGACGCCGCTGGTGACGTTCGGCTCGAAGACCGCGGGCGTCACGATCCAGTACTATCGCATGATCACCAATTCGTCCAGTTGCCAGACGAACCAGATCGGCGTGCTGCGGGCGACGGAAAGCCTGCAGGGCACCTACGACAAGCCGTCGTCCATCAACACGTGGGAAAAGAAAACCTATAGTCCGTCCAGCGCGACCTTCAGCAGCATCGCCGGCGTGATCATGCACCGGGCGGTGTCCGCCGGCGCGGGCGACCTGTACGTCGACGATCTGTGCATCTACGACGGTTCCGTGGACACCGTGGCGCCGGCCATTCCCGGCGCGCTGGCGATCGCGACCAATTCCCTCACGGCGCTGGACCTGAGCTGGACCGCATCGGCGGACGTCGATGGCGGCGGCTATCTGGTGGTGCGCTACGCCGCCGCCCCCGCGGCGACGGACGACCCCAACGCCAACGGCATCTACGCGACGAACAACGTCGTTTCCGGTTCGGTCAACGGCACCGTCGTCTACCAGGGCGACGGCCTGTCCTTCACCGACAGCGACCTGACCACCGACCAGACCTATCATTACAAGCTCTATGCGTACGACAAGGCCTACAATTATTCCACGGAAACGGAAGCCAGCGGCACGCCGGCGGCGGAATCGGCTTCGGCGCCGTCCGTGACGACGGTGGCGGCCAGCGCCACGAACGCGACGGGCGCCACGGCCAACGGCGACGTGACGGCCGACGGCGGCGACGCGGTGACCGAACGCGGCGTGTGCTACAAGACCAGCAGCGGCGTAGTCCTCACGGACAACCCGACGGCGGCGGCCGCCGGCGGCACGGGCGCCTTCTCGGTCGATCTCGCCTCGCTCTCCGTCAACCAGATCTATTACTTCCGCGCCTATGCGGAAAACGGCGTCGGCACGACGCTGGCCGCCAATGAACTGAGCTTCACCACGCTGGCGAACGTGCCCGCGGCGCCGACGGTGGACAATCCCACGGCGTCCTCCCTCGACGTCGCCATCAACGAAAACGGCAACCCGTCCGCGACGGAATTCGCGATCCAGCGCACGAGCGACGACAAGTATTTGCAGACCGACGGCACCTGGGGCGACACGGCCGCCTGGGCCACCAAGTCCGGCTGGGGCACCAAGACCGCGACCGGCTTGGCCGCGGCGACCGAATACTTCTTCCAGGTCAAGGCGCGCAACGGCGAGAACGTCGAGACCGCGTTCGGCGCGACCGGCAGCGGCACGACGGATTCGGAAGTCGGCGGCATCTGGATCAATCCGTTGAGCGCGAACACGCCCATGGGCACCTATTATCTGGGCGACACGCTGGGCGATTGGTACGTGAATTTCGAAATCGGCCAGGCGTCGTGGAACGACGCCCGGGTCGGTCTCGGCACCAGCCTGCTGGGTGCCAGCTACGCCTGGGGCACGGCGAATTGGTATGAAGACGGCGAGGGCTCCAACAAGCGCGTGCGCCGCAATCTGAACGGCGTCCAGTTCACGGCGACCGGCAACCATTACGTCATTTGCCAGGCCAAGGCGGCCGAAGAGGACACCTACACCTCGAAGTCCGGCGCCGGCTGGGGCAATTCCACGGTGTATCCGCCGGCGGACCTTTCTTCGGCCTATTTCGCGGTCGAGGCGCTGACGGCGCCGGCGGACGCGACGGCGGCGACCGACGGGACCCAGCCCGCCACGCGCGTGGATCTGGGTTGGACGCGCTGGAACGACCGGAACGTGCTGATCACGGTGGCGACGGCGACGCCGTCGGGCAGTCCGGCGCAAGGCACGGCCTACAGCTACGGCAACGTCTTCGGCAACCAAACGGTGGTCGCAGGCAGCCAGAGCGGCACGAGCCTCGAGGTGACCGGCTTGATTCCGGGCGTCACCTACTACTTCACGTTCTATTCCGAGAACGCTTCGTATTATTCCGCGGGCGCGACGGCGACGGCCGTGACCACCGCCATGCCGCAGGCGCGGAACACGAGCGGCGGTTCGCCGCAGGCGCCGAGCACGATCTTCTTGGGCGATTCCGGCCTGACCTTCGGATTCGATTCGTGGGGCCAGATCGAAGCCAACTACGGCGCCGCGCGCCTCTGGCTGCGCCACGACAACGCCGACCTGACCGGCGGCACCGCCGGCGATTGGACCAGCTACGTCAACGACGAGAACAAGACGCGCACCTCGGGCGTCTTCAACCAGACCGGCACTTGGTATTGGGGCCTGCAAATGGACTACGGCAGCCCCTACGGCACCGATTTCTGGTACAAAGCCAGCAGCGCCGACTGGGCGGATCTGTCCGCCTCCGGCAGCGGCGCGACCCTCTCCGTGACGGTCAGCGCGATCAATGATCCGTCCGCGCAGACCGCCACGCGCAGCGCGACGCAGCCGACCAGCGCGATCGACCTGACCTGGGCCCAGAACGCGGAAAGCAAGCCGGTCATGATCGTGCGCAAGCTGGCGAGCAGCTCCTGGACGGAGCCCACCCAGGGCACGGCCTACGCCGTCGATGCCGTCCTCGGTGCCGGCACGGTCGTCTACGTCGGATCGGACGTCGCCGCCACCGCGTCCGGCCTGGCGGACGACACGACCTACGACTTCAAGTTCTATTCCGTGAACAACGACTACTATTCCGCCGGCGTCGTGGCGCAGGCGTCCACCCGCGCCTGCGAACCCGCGGCCCCGACGGGCCTGCGCGCCGATCCCACGAACTACGTGGATTTCGTCGCGAACTGGACCGCCGTGGACGGCGCCACCGGCTATCGCCTCGACGTTTCCGAAAGCGAGGAATTCGGCACGCCGATCGCCGCAACCGACTTGTTCTTCTCCGAATACGTCGAAGGCGCGAGCAACGAGAAGTACGTCGAAATCTACAACGGCACCGGCGCCAGCGTGGACCTGTCGGATTACGCCCTGATGCTCTTCGCCAACGGCGCGACGACGCCGACCGCCAGCAACACGCTGTCCGGCACGCTGGCCAACGGCGCGGTGGCCGTCTACCGCAACGCGAGCGCGACGAACGCGATCGGCTCCACCAGCAGTTCCGTCAACTACAACGGCGACGACGCCATCGCCCTGCGCAAGAAGTCCACGGGCGCCTACGTGGACATTTTCGGCCGCATCGGCGAGGATCCCGGCACGGCTTGGACCAGCGGGTCCTTCAGCACGCTGGACAAGACCTTGGTGCGCAAGTCCACGGTTGCCGGCGGCGTGACCAGCAACCCCGGCAGCGGTTTCCCGACCTTGGCCACCGAGTGGGACCAGTATGCCATCAGCGACGAATCGCACCTCAACGCCCACGTCGCCGACTTCGGTGTCGATCCGAGCTACGTGGCGGGCTTCGAGAATCTGGCGGTGGCGGGCACGAGCGCGTCCGTCACGGGCCTGACCGAAGGCGTTGTCTACTACTTCCGCGTGCGGGCGGAAGGCGAGGGCGGCTGCCCGAGCGTCGATTCGTCCGTGGCCAGCGTCGCCACGCTTGAACATCTCCGGCCGGAAATCAGCCAGGCGACCGTCAACGTGCGCGAAGGCGGCGAAGGCCGCATCTTCGTGCGCCTGAACAAGGATCCGGGCGCCGACGTCGTCGTCACCCTCGCGCGCAGCGCGGGCGACGCGGGCCTCTCGATCCAGGATGGCGCGACCCGGAACTTCAAGTCTTCGAACTGGAGTTCCTGGCAAACCGTGACGCTGGTGGAAGCGGCCGACGAGGATGCCATCGACGAGACGGCGACGTTCCAGGTCTCGATGAGCGGCGCGGACGACCAGTTCGTGGAAGCGACCGCCTTGGACGACGACATCGGCGAAAATCTGGCGCTGGCCACCGGCGGCAGCGCGATTTCGGCTTCGGCGGCGTATTCCCGGCCGGAACAGCTGATCGACGGCGTGCACGCCTCCAGCGTGAACTACGGCTACGTGGTCTGCACGAGCGCGACGCCGGGCACGATCACGCTGGACCTCAAGGCCATTTCCACGGTTTCCCGCGTGCGGATCCTGACCTGGGATTGGGTCCGCCTGGTCCATCGCTACACGATCGAATCGTCCTCCGACGGTTCGAACTGGACGACGCTGATCGACGCGACGTCGGAAGACCACCACGGCTGGGACAACTGGACCGTCGCCGACGTGGCGGCGCGCTACCTGCGCTTCACGGGCGAATCCACCACCCAGGGCCAGGGCGCCCTCTCGGTGCCGGAACTGGAAGTCTACGGCACGCGCGATCTGTCCGGCTTGCCGCAGCCCGCGCTGTCGGCCTCGGCCCTCAACGTGCGCGAAGCCGGCGAAGGCCGCTTCTTCCTGCGCCTGGACAAGGCGCCGGACGGGCTCGTGACCGTGAACGTGGAGCGCTACTCGGGCGACGAGGGCATTTCCATCCAGAGCGGCGCCACCCGGACCTTCAAGGCCTCGAACTGGGACCAGTGGCAGGCGATCGTGCTGGCGGCGGCCGGCGATGAAAACGCCGACGGCGAAACCGCCGTCTTCCGGATTTCGTCGCCGGGCGTGGCGGATCAGTTCGTGACGGCCACCGCGCTGGACGACGACATCGGCGCCAATCTGGCGCTGGCCTCGGCCGGCAGCACCATCGCCGGTTCGAGCCGCCCGGCGGATCTGATCGACGGCATCCACGTCGTCAGCACCAACTACGGCTACACGACCTGGACGAACGTGCCCCAGGGCAAGATGATTCTCGACCTGAAGCAGTCGACGCGCATCTCGCGCATCCGCCTGCTGAATTGGGACTGGGTCTATCGCGTCCACCGCTACACGATCGAATCCTCCCTCGACGGCGCGAACTGGTCGTCGCTCGTGGATGCGACCGGCGCGGACCGCATGGGCTGGGACGATTGGACGCTGGCCGATCAGCCGGCGCGCTACCTGCGCTTCGTCGGCACGTCCAACTCGGCGAACGCCTACGTGGTCGTGTCGGAACTGGAAGTGTTCGGCGCGGCCAGCCCGCTGCCGGAACTGGAACTTTCGACGGACGCCGTCAACGTGCGCGAAGGCGGGGAAGGCCGCTTCTTCGTGCGCCTGGCCAGCGCGCCGACGGGCAACGTGGCGGTCACCGTGGCCCGCAGCGCGGGCGACGCCAGCCTGACGGTCCAGAGCGGGTCCTCCCGTTCCTTCACCGCCTTGAACTGGAGCACGTGGCAGGCCGTGACGCTGGCGCAGGCCGCCGACGAAGACGCCGACGGCGAAACCGCCGCCTTCCAGGTGTCGGCCGCAGGCTACGCGGACAGCGTCGTCACGGCCACCGCGCTGGACGACGACGTCGCCGAAAACCTGGCGCTGACCGCGACGGTCTCCGC
>CAYTEK010000159.1:0-5355 GCA_964436715.1 uncultured Verrucomicrobiota bacterium
CCCGGTTCAATTCGGGCTGACATGATCGACGCTTTGCTTATGCCGTCAATGGCCCCACGCCAGACTCAAGGCCGGCCAATACGTGATCAAAGCCAGAACGGCCAGCATCAACCCCAGCAGAGCCAAGGATGCGGCCGCCAACTTGAGCAACGGTTGGTTGAGGCGCATGGCGGCGATGAACAGATTCATGCCGACCGGCGGCGTGCTGTAGCCGATGGCGAGATTGGCCAAGAAGATCACGGCCAGATGGATCGGATGCACGCCGTAGCGCGCCGCCAGCGGCGCCAGCAGCGGGACGATCACCACCGTGGCGGTGTAGATGTCCATAATGCACCCGACCCCCAGCAAAAACAGGTTCAGCGCGATCAAAAAAACCACCGGCTTGTGGATTCGCGCACCCACCCAATCGAGAATGAGTTGCGGGACTTCCTGATCGATCAGGAAGTTGGTGATGGCCATGCCCATGCCTAGGATCAGCAAAACGCCGCCGACGAGCACCACGGTGTCGCGGACGACGTGGGCCAATTTGTGGATGGGCATTTCGCGGTGGACGAGCACCTCGACGACCAGCACGTAGGCGGCCGTGATGACGGCGGCTTCGCTGGCGACCAGCCACCCCCCGTAGATCGCGCCCAGGACCACGAACGGCAACGGCAGTTCCCACTTGGCTTCCCAGAGGGCCGCGCCGAGTTCGCGCAGCACGAATGGGCGGCGCGGAATCTGCGCATGCAATCCCGCCCAAACCCCGTAGCCGCACAGCGCGCCCACCGCCACCAGCCCCGGCAAGACGCCGGCGCGGAACAAGGCGTCGATCGTGACTTCCCCGGAAATCGGCTGCGCGATGACGGCGTAGAGGATCAACGGCAAGCTCGGCGCGAACAGCACGCCCATGTTGCCGCCGCTGGTGACCAGTCCCAGCGCGGCTTTTTCCCGATAGCCGTCTTTCAGGAGCGCGGGCATCAGCAAGCCGCCCAGCGCCACGATGGTCACGCCGGAGGCGCCGGTGAAGGCCGTCAGGAAGGTGCAGACGACGATCCCGACCATGGCGAGACCGCCCGGCATCCAGCCGAACGCCGCCCGCGTGATGCGCAACAGGCGTTCGGAAGCGCGGCTGCCGGCCAGGACGTAGCCGGCCAGCGCGAACATCGGCAGCGCCTGCAGCATGGGCATGCTCGTCAACCGCGTCAGTTCCCCGATCAGGATGGAAAAATCCATGCCGCCGGAGCGATAGGCCACCATCGCCAAGGCGCCGAAAACGGCGAACATCGGCCCGCCCAGCGCGGCGAAGACGATCACGAGCCAGGTCACGTGGGCGTCCTCCCCTCGCCCGGCAAGCCCTCCGTGCGCTCGGAAACCAACCACGCCGCCGGCGCACAGGCGCGGATGCCGAAGCGCACGGTCATGAGCCAAAAGCCGACCGGCATGACGAGGTAGTATTTCCACGTGGGCCAGCCCAGCAGCACGGTGTCGTCCATCTCCCGCTGGAAGCCCACGTAGCGGCCGGCGGCCCAGGCGAGCAAGCCGCAGACGACCGCGGCGAAGAGCGCCGTGGCGCGGCCAGCGCCCAGCGCCCAGCGCCGCGGCAGCAACGCGGCGGCCAAGTCGATCGAGAGATGTCGCCCCAAGCCCGCCGCCGCCAGCGCCCCCAGCATGGTCAGCCAAAGCAGCGCCATGCCCAGCAGCGGTTCCGCCCAGTTCCACCCCGTGTGCCAGGCGTTGCGCAGCAGGATTTGCAGCGCCGCCAGACCCACCATGCCCAAGACCAGCAACGCCAGCGCCGCGCGCTCGATCCGATCCGTCCAGCGCCGCGCGCTGCGGAAGATCCGCTCGCCGCGCCGCATCATGGCTGGCGGATATCCTGCAGGCATTTCTGGAGCAGTTCCCACGCTTCCGTCGAGAAAACCGCGCCTTGAATGTTCTGCAAGGCCGTCGCCGCCACTTGCTCGAAGGCGGCGCGCGATTCCGGCGTTTCCTCGATGGCTTGCATGCCTTGGGTCCGCATGAAATCCAGCGCTTCGACGTCGCTTTGGCGAACCTTGGGCGTCAGCAGCCGGCAATGCTTGTCGAACGCCCCGCGGACGATTTCCCGCTGCGCCGGCGCCAGCGTGCTCCAGCTGGCGGTGGAAACGAAGACGCCGCCGACGGCATAGGTCAGGCGCATGTCGTTGTAGCAGCGCAGCCGCGTGTGCCATTGCACGGCGATCACCGCCGTCGGCGGACCGAACACGGTTTCCAGCAGGCCGGTTTGCAGCGCCGTCAGGACGTCGGTCACGTTGGCCGGGATGTGCGCGATGCCGGCGGCCGCGAGCAGTTCCGTCAGCATGGGCGCATCCAGGCCCCAGACCTTGGTGGCGCGCAAGGCGTCGAGCGTGCCGATGGGTTTCACGCTGTAGACGTAGCTGAAGCCGACTTCCGTCCAGCCCAGCGTCTCGAAGCCGTTCGCGCGCGATTTTTCATCCAAGAACGGGCGCATTTTCTCCAGCACGCGATCCACCTCGTCGTAGTTGCGGAAGACCATGGGAAACATCAACGCGCTGGAATCCGGGCAGATCTTGCCGATGGCATAGCCCATGAAGCCGCCGCCCTGGAGCTGGCCGGTCTTGATCTTGAACAGGACGTCCTTCTCGGAACCCATGATGCCGCCCGGATAGATCTTCACCTTCACCGCGCCGGCGGTGGCGGCCTCGATTTCCGTCTTGGCGTCGGTCAGCGCCTGCATCCAGATGCTGCCGTCCGGCGCCATCGTGGCCAGCTTCAAGGTCGTCTGCGCGCCGGCTGCGCCGGCCCAGAGCAGCAGCGCCGCCAGCGTCGTCCATCGTGTCGTCATGCTCGTCTGCCTTTCCTAGAACAATTCGTCCGCTTGCGCCAGGAGCGCTTGGGCGCGCATTTTGGCCACGGCGTTCATCAGCGTGAACTCCGGAACGTCCGGCTGGGCCGCCAACACCTGTTTCAGCGTGCTTTCGAACAAGTCCCGATCGAAGGCGTAGCGCGCGTAATATTCGGCGAACGTCACCTGGTTGAGCAGGTAATCGGCGCCGGCGATCTTCACGCTGCGTTCGAAGTGCCGCCGCGCCTCGTCCAGGTCGCGGCCGCCGCCGAGCGGCAGCACCGTGTAGTAGATGCCGTAGAACAGGTCCACGCCGCCTTGGCGGATGTTCGGATCCAGCGCGCGCACCCGATCCATCATGGCCAGCACCTTGGGCATGTCGCCCAAGGCCGCCGGGGAATCGGAACTGGCGATGATCCACATGACCCAGGCGGTCGCCGTGACCAGCAGCGCTTCCGCGTCCTTTTTCTTGAAGGCCGCCAAGCCGCGCACGAAGTCCTCGTGGGAACCCGTCAGGGCCCGCGCGAACCGCCGGTTTTGCGCCAGCGTCCGCATGCCGTAGGTCTTCGCCTTGAAGAACATGGTCTTGGCCCGTTCCTTCTGGGATCGATCCACGAACACCGTGGCGTAGGCGATCTGCGCCTCCGCGGCGGCGATGAGCACGGCGGGATTTTCGGGATGCGCTTCGGCCAAGGCGTCGAGCATCAGCAGGAAAGCCGGCGCGCCTTCCCGCACGAGATCCACGTCGTTCTGGTGCATGAGTCCGTCCGACAGTTCGGCGGCCACGGGCGACACGATGCGCGCGGCGCCTTTGCGCAGCAGCGCGCAGCCGCCGGCGAGCGCAACCACCGCCAGCCCAATGCCGGCGACCATCAGGAGACGAACGATTTTCATGGGAATGCCTACATACTCCCCCGCCCCACCCCAAACAAGTTCAAACCGGCGTCAGGCGTCCAACAAGCCGGGGAAGGCCGCCCGCACGCGATCCACGGTTTCCGCCGACGCCGAGCTGCCGCGCAGCACGTGCAGCAGGGCCAGCAGATCGTCGCCGGTGACCCGGAACGCTTCCTTGCGGCCTTTCAGCCGCTTGGCGGCGGTGCGGAACGTCAACGCCCGGGGCGCCTTGGGGATGCTCGGCGACCGCAGCGCTTCCAGCGCGGCGTCCAGCGTGGCGCGTTCCTGGCCGGCCGGCGCGGCCAGCGTCGCTTTGCAGATGGCCTTGGCCTTGGCCCAGCTGATGTCGCCGTTTTCCAGCATCCGCCGCACCCGGGAATCCATGCCCGGCGCATAGCGCAGAATGTCCTCGATCCACGCCACGTTCTTGTCGAGGAACCGCGCGATGCGGTTCTTGTCCCAATTCGCGTTGGCCATGAAAATGACCGCGTCGAAGTAGTCCGTGATCCGCGCGTCGAGGCGATCCGCGTTCAATTTGAGGTTGAGCGCCTGGATCTCGTCGAGTTCGCCGTGCACCACCCGCACGTCCACCCGGTCGAAATAGCCGGGATTTTGGGAGCGGATGCGGCGGATGGCGTTGTGCCGGTGGAATCCCCCGACCAGGTAGAATTCGCCGGGATTGCGTTCCCACACCACGATGGGCTCCAGCAAGCCGTTGCGGAGGATGTCTTCGGCGTAGTGCGCCACCTTGGCCTCGTTCAGGGGCCGGTGGTTCGCCACCGAGGGATGCAGGTGCACCTTGTCGAACGGGACGTAGTCGAATCGTTTCGTTGCCAGCATGTCGCAAATTCCTTTGGAGTTCCGGCGCACTCTATGCGGATTGCCCCGGCCGGTGAAGCCTTTTTTTCGCGCCGCGCGTCCCCGCGCGCTTTCCGCTTTACTCTTCCCGCGGTTCTCCGTTAAATCTCGCCGTTCATTCGAGGTTTCAACGAAACATGTTCACGAAAACGGTCACTCCTCGGTTCGGCGACGTGGACGGCCTGCGCCACATCAACAACACGCGCCTGCCCATCTGGTTCGAACTGGGACGCGAACCCTTCTTCCGCTATTTCAATCCCGACATGCGCCTGGAAAACTGGAACCTGATCATGGCGCACATCGACGTGGATTTCCTGCTGCCGATGCAGTTGGGCGCGGACATCGAAATCCGCACGTGCGTCGCCAAGATCGGCAACACCTCCTTCACCGTCCACCAGGAAGCCTGGCAAAACGGCCAACGGAGCGCCGCAGGCAACGCCGTCGTGGTGCACTACGATTTCAAGAACCGCAAGCCCCTGCCCATACCGCCCGACATCCGCACGCAACTCCAGGAGCATCTCGCCGCCTCATGAACGCCAAATCCGGCATGACCGTCGTCGAAACCACGATCGTCGTGGCTTTGCTCCTGCTGATCGCGGCCATCTCCGTGCCGGCCCTCCGGGAGAATCTCCGGAAAAAGCGCGCCGCCGCCTGCGCCGTGAATCTCGATGCCATCGCCGCCGCCGCCCGCAGCTACGCGGCCGACAACGGCCCCCCCCCCGCGGCGCTCTACCATCTCGCGCCACGCTATCTTTACGTCCTGGCCGTCTGCCCGG
>CAYTEK010000159.1:5365-6008 GCA_964436715.1 uncultured Verrucomicrobiota bacterium
CGCCACGCTTTCAAAACCCCACCCCGGAGCCCCCATGAAAAAAGCGAAATTCCGTCGAATTCTCCTGAAACTCAGCGGCGAAGTCCTGCGCGACAACGCCTCGGGCGAATGCCTGTCCGACGCCATCCTGGCCGAAATGGCCGCGCAGATCAAAGCCGTCCGGAACATGGGCGTGCAAGGCGGCGTCGTGATCGGCGGCGGCAACATCTTCCGCGGCCTGAAGGGCCAGGACCGCGGCTTCGGCCGCGCCCATGGCGACAACATGGGCATGCTCGCCACCATGATCAACAGCCTCGCCCTGCAGGCCGCGCTCGAAGCCGCCGGCGTGCCCGCCAAGGCGCTCGAGTTTTTTTATTTGCCGGCGATCTGCGAGATCTACACCTTCCGCCGCGCCATCGAATTGCTCGAGGCCGGCACGGTCGTGCTCATCGGCGGCGGCACCGGCAACCAGTTCTTCACAACCGACAGCGCCGCCGCGCTGCGCGCCGCCGAAATCGGCGCGGAAGTCCTCTTCAAGGCCACCAAGGTCGATGGCATCTACGACGCCGATCCCGTCCAGAACCCCAAGGCCGTGAAGTTCGACCGCCTGACCTATTCCGAGGCGCTCGCCCGCCGCCTGAAAGTCATGGACGCCGCCGCCTTT
>CAYTEK010000160.1:0-5967 GCA_964436715.1 uncultured Verrucomicrobiota bacterium
GGCGGAGGCAAGCGCAAGCGCGCGGAAAACGTCCGGCGCCGGGCGGAAGCCGCGGCCGGCGCCGGCGCGCGGCCTACCAGCCGCCGATTTCGAGGAGCGAAGGCTCGTCCACTTCGCTGCCGGTTTCGCTCAGCTGCGTGTAGACGTGGTGCGTCGCGCCGTCGGACGACACGTGGATGGCGCCGTCGGTGTCGGTGGCGACGTTGAGGGCTTCCGGCAGGGCGTCTTCGGCGGCGCGGCGGGCCAGGCCGTGGATCTTGCGCGCTTCCTTGTAGAGCAGCGGTTCCACGGGGCGGGGATTGCCGAATTCGAACACGACGGCCTCGGCGGCCGTGGCCTTCAGCAGGGCGCCGGTGACGTCGGCGAGGCGCTGCGGCAGGTCGTCGGGCAGGCCGAGGGTGATGGTTTCGATGCCGGCGGTGCCGTGATGCGGGGCGACCACGACGTCGGCCTGGAGTTTTTCGGCCGGCGTGCCGGCGAGGAACGCCTGCTGCTGGGCGAGGTTCAGGTCGGACAAGACCAGCAGGACGGTCTCCCCGTATTGGATGCGGATCGAGAGCGGATTTTGGCCCGTGGGATCGGCGGGGCCGACGGCTTCGACGAGGATCGGCTTGCCGTCGCATTCGGACCGGTAGAGGACGTCGCCCGGCGCGACGATCTGCGGGGCGACGGCGGTGCCGGAAATGCGGTGCTTGAGCCGCGCGGGCGAGCGCTCGGCGAGAATGCCGGCGAGCGGTTCCTTCTGCAGGAGCGGCGCGGCGGCGGCCGGCAGGTAGAAGTGGTTCACGTCGATGCCCATGAAGACGGTGTCGAGGCCGGAGCTGTACTCGGGTCCGGGGGAGGTGACGACGAGGGCTTCGAGTTCGGTGATCTGCCGGGTGTAGAGTTGGGGCAGGATGGTGCGTTCGGCATCGACGCGGCGGGTGGGATTGGTGACCGCGATGCCCGTGTCGATCAGGATGGTGCGGTGGTCGGGCGTGTCCACCAGGATGGCGGACGCATATTCGACGGCCAGGATGGAGACTTCGAGCTTGCCGGCGGGGCGCATGGCCTGCTTTTCCGCGTGGCGCTTGCAGGCGACGATGCCGAGCACCAGCAGCGCGATCGCCACGTAGACGAGCCGGCGGGACAGCGGCGCGCGGCCCCAGCCGGGACGCACGAGGCGGAACCACAGCGGGCGCCACCACACGAAGACCGCGACCACGGAGAAGTAGACGAACAGATCGAAGACCGTGGGCCGGATCATGAACGGATAGATGAACCAGCGCGAGAAGTAGTGGCCGATCAGCAGGAAGCCGATCGAGAAGATCCAGTTCGCGGCGCTGAGGAACAGCGCGAGATAGATGCCGATGCCCGGAATGAGCCCGAGCAGGCCGGCGAGCAGCGAGAGCTGCAGCACCACGCCGACCAGCGGAATGGCGATCAGGTTGGCGAAGGCGCCGGCGACGGGCCAGCGCATGAAGTAGAACGGCGACAGCGGGAACATCATCCCGATCTGGATGCCGAACTGGGCGGCGAAGAAGCCGGCGATGGCGGGCGGCACGTTGGCGAGGCCGTAGTCGCCCAGCGGCTTGAAGCCCTTGCGGGTCAGGTAGTGCGACAGCGCGAACAGCGCCGCGCCCAGCAGGACGTAGCCGATCCAGAACCGCCAGGTGACCACCAGGAACCAATGCGCCGCAAATCCCCAGGTGAGCACGGCGAGCAGGATGACCAGCACCGCGAAATCGTTGCCCTTGAGCCGCTTGAACAGGTCGAAGAACGGTTGCGTCAGCAGCGCCAGCGAAAGGATCGCGCCGAAGGACAGCGTGAACGACGGATCGATGGCCATGGCCGGGTTCTGCAGCAGGATCATCAGCGCCGCCAGCGGCACGCCGAGCAGCGCGGACGCGCGCACGCTTTCGCCCAGATAGCCCCACGTCAGCAAGAACAGCGAGTTCATGATCACCGCGCGCAGCGTCGAGGGCCGCGCGCCCGTGATGATGGCGAAGACCACCAAGGCGAAGACGATGATCGGCACGTAGACCTTCTTGGAAATCTTCATCATGATGAAGATGCCCATGAACAACACCGTGATGATCGTGACGTGCAGGCCGGAAACGGCCAGCACGTGGTTGATGCCGGAATACCGGAATTCGTCGGTGATCAGGCGGTCGGTGTGCTTGCCGAGGGGAATGGCGGGCGGCACGGGCGAAGACTTGTAGACGTCGTTCGCCATCGAAACCGTGCTTTGCATGCCGTAGCGCAGGCCCAGCGTGAGGGCGCCGTGGAAGGCGGAGTTCGGCTGGGGCGTGGTCTGCTTGATCACGCGCACGATTTCGTCGCGCAGATAGAGCGAAAATTCGACGAGGCCGTTGCCTTGGCGCGGCTCCGTCGCCCCTTGCGGCTGGACGATGTGGATGGGCGAAGGTCCTTCGCGCGGAATCCGCAGGCGCATCTGGCCGCCGATGTTGTAGCTGCGCAGGTAGTTGGCCTGGTCGAAGGAGCCCTTGTTCGACGCATGCGGCGCACCCAGCAGCTCGCCGGTCACGGCCACGTCGTAGCCGTAGGCGGCGGAACAGGCGTAGCGTTCGTATTCCGGCGTGGTGGGATCGATGGTGATGCGGATGTTCTGCCGGTCCACCGGGAAATACGGCCCTTCGGGCTGGTATTGGACGTAGTCGGGCTTGATCGACAGGACCGTCTTGAAGGAATAGACCCACGGATCGGCGTTGATGCGGCCGAGCACGCTGACGGGCACGACGTTGCGGCCGGTGCGGGAGAACAGCGCGACGGTGTTTTCCGGCTGCATGACCGCGATCTTGGCGGCGGCGGTCGGCGCGCCGACCAGTTCCACCCGGTCGAGGTGCGTGAACGCCTGTTCGACCAGGAGTTCCGTGCGCGCGGGCGTGCCGGCGGGCACGACGATTTCATCGCTCTTCTGGTCGAGGTTGTACTGGGTGAACACCCAGCGGCCGTCGGCGTCCAGCGTGGGCGTGCCGTCGGCGTCGAGCACCGGCTTCAGCGCTTCGAGGCGGCCGACGAGGCGCAGGCGGAGATCCTCCGTCGTCGGCGCCAGCGTCTTGATCTTGAGGAAAGAGGTCTGGGACACCGGCCGGCCGGGGGTCCAGGCCTGGCTGTCCGGCGCGACGGCCAGCGTGCCGACGAGGGTGTCGGGCGACTGGATGAAGGCGATGTAGCGCGTGTAGCCGAAGACGGTCGCGGCCAGCAGCATGAGCACCCAGAGCGCCACCTGCTTGCGGTCGGGCGGCGGCGCGCCGTGGAGCGACAGGGCTTCGTCCAGATCGGGCGGCCGCCGGTAGACGAACGCGAAGGCGGCGATGGTCGCCAGCCCCAGCAGGCCCGTCGCCCCCCAAAGCGCGGGCAAGGCGTCCGGTCCCGCGGGATGCAGCATGGCGAAGCCGATGCCGACGATGAACAGATAGCAGAATGCGATGAGTTTGTTCCGAGTCATGGCGAAAACCGGGGGTTAGGGTTGAACGGCGGGGGCGTTGGCGACGGAACGCAGATCGTCGTCCACGACGGGCGGCGCCGGCTTGTAGGGGGGCATGCCGGGGAGAACGACGTCGGGATAGTAGTCGAGGTTGGTTTTCCAGATCGGACTTTCCTGGGGCGTGCCGCGGGCGATGGCCAAAAAGGCCGCGCGGTAATGGGGATTGAAGGCCGTGATGGCGATGCCGAGCAGGACGGCGAAGGCCAGCATCTTGGCTATTTTTGCGGCGCCTTGTTCCATGAGGGTTCCTTTCGGAAAGAAGAAAAGGCCGCCAGCGGAGAGCGGACGGCCGAAACGGGCGGACGGGAAGGGGCAAACGACAAGGGGGCCGAGTGGCCCGGCGGAGACGCCGGTCGGCGAAGCTTGGCAACTGCACGGCCTGTGGTCATAAAACGTGAAAAACTGATTCGGCACAATACGAGACGGCCAGACGAATGGCAACCGTTTCTTTTTCGCCGCGGCCGCCGGCGGGGCGGACCGGGGTCAGGTGCGTTTTTCGGGCTTGGCGTCCGCCGCCTGGGCCGCCTTGGCGTCTGCGGCCGCCTGCTTGGCGCGCTGTTCCTGTTCGTAGTCTTCTTCGCTTTGCCACCACGGCCGGCTCTTGGCCTTGGGCGGCAGCATCAGCACGTAGAGGAAAATGAAGGGGATGCAGGGCACGTAGTAGAGGATGCCGCCCTGCGTGCGCAGGCTCTCGCCGAGGTTGTACTGCATGAGCCACGCCAGATACGCCGCGAAGCCCACCGTGTTGACGATCAGGACGATGCGCTTGGCTTTCGGATCCATGGCCGGCAATCTACCCTTGCGGCGCGGGGTTTGGCAACCCGGGAAACCCTCAATCGAGCCGCAGCGTGCGATAGACGCTGAGCGGCGCGGAACTGGTCGCCGCGGCGCTCAGCGTCGGCACGCTGGACGTGACGATGCCGCTGGCGTTGCTCCAGATCTGGGTGCCGGCCAGGTTGGTCGCGACCTGCAGGACGTAGGCGTGGCCGACCGCGGCCAGCCAATGGTGCGTCAGCACGTCGTTCGCGCCGACGTCGGGCGGCAGCATGGCCCGGACGGAGAAATACGGATTGGCCGCGGAGAAGAACTGGTCGCCGGGACTGTAGGATTCGCCGAAATCGAACAGGCGGGGGTCGCCGAGGTTGCCGTAGCCGCCGGCGGCTTGGCCCATCGGGCCGAGCACCTGGTTGGACGCGTAGCGGTGGTTGACGTCGTTCACGAAGGCGGCGATGCGGATGGAGTCGTTGAGGGCGCCGGCGTCGTCGGCGAAAAGCTCGATCGGCAGCGCCAGTTCGAGGCCGGTGGTCACGTCGGCGGCTTGGGACACGTCGGCCGCGTTCGTGGCGGCGGTGCCCCAGACGCCGCCGACGTTGCCGTTGTCGAACCCGAGCTGGACGCCGTTGGTGAAGGTGAAGGTGGTGACGAAGCTGGTGTGGGTGGGGTCTTGGGCGATGCCGAGCGTCCGGGCCGCGCCGCCGCCGCCGGTGGGCAGCGTGGCGTAGTACAGATAACCCCGCCAGGCTTCGATCTGGGGCGGGTCGTAATAGGGAACCACTTCGGTGCGGTTGTTGAACGTCAGGTAGAAGTCCGCCTCGAAGACGTCGTCGAACTTCAGGCCGTCGTTGGCGGGATCGAGATGGCCCATGCAGCTCAAGGCGCCGCCATCGACGTCGACGTTGTCGCCGCGCAGGCTGTTCTGGCCGCCGGGGATGGCATCGACGAAAATCTCGAGCTTGTTCAGGTTGCCGACCGACCACTGGATGCCGTTGCCGCAGGTTTCGAGGTTGCCGGCGATGAAGAGGAACAGATAGCCGTCGGAAACGCGCGCGTAGGCGGCGTCCAATTCGGACCCCTGCACGGCGAAGCGGCGATGGCCGTTGGTGGCGTTGCCGAAGGAAGTCGGCGTGTCCTGCACGGCGACGGGCGCGCCGTAGAACGCGGCATCCAGCTGGCCGTCCACCGTCGGCGACTGGGCGGCGGCCGGTTGCCGGCCGGCGCCAGAAACGAGCAACAGGGCGACGAGGGCGAAGAGGCGGGGGCGAGACGTCATGGGCTTCCTTTTTCCTGCGGTCGGGGCGACAAACCTTGACCAATAGTCACATGCTACGACGTTGGCACGGATTTTGGAATGAAAATTCCATTGCGCGTTCCGCGGCTTGGCCAACGGCGCGGTTTGTGCTACGAAAACAGTCGTGAAACCGGCCGGACGCATCGGGACGTGGATCGGGCAGCACGCCGTGTCGGCGGCGTTCTATCTTTTTGTCTTGGCGGGCGCGCCGTTGCTGGCGCGAGCGTTGCGGACGGGACTGGCGGCGGATGCGCCGCTGTGGGGACCGGGCCTCCTGCTGCTGCTGGTGCTGTTTCTCGAGCCGCTGGGTTTGTGCTGGAAGCTGCGTTTCCTGCGCCGGCGCAACGCCGACGCCGGTTTCGTTCCGCAGGGGCCGATGCTGGCGACGTTTTCCGCGGTCGGCATCGGG
>CAYTEK010000161.1:0-5967 GCA_964436715.1 uncultured Verrucomicrobiota bacterium
CCGCGAGGTGGGCGGTGTGGGCGATGCTGGAAGCCTGGTCGCGGGCGAGCACGAATTCGACGAGCGCGAGGCCGGCCACGAGTTGCCACGCCATCAACGTGACGGGGAAGATGAAAAAGATCAGCAGCGTCAGGCGGCGGCGGGGATACAACGTGGCGAAGGCGGCGAGGACGCCGTAGATGGCGCCGGAAGCGCCGACGCAGAGGGCATAGGGCTGCGGCGAGAGCCAGATCCAGCCCAGGCCGCCGAGAAGCCCGCTGAGCAGGTACATCGCCAGGAAATGCTTCGAGCCCATGGCGCGCTCGGTTTCGGGGCCCAGGAAATAGAGCGTGAACATGTTGAAGAGCAGGTGCGTGAATCCGCCGTGCAGGAACATGTAGGTGAACGGCTGCCAGAGGAACCCATGCCGGAGGCCGTCGAGCGAAAGCGCCAGCAGTCCGTAGAGCGATCCGGGCCGGAAAAGCCAAAAGAACAGAAAGACGGCGACGTTGGCCTTGATCAACCACGCGCAGACCGGCGGCAGGTTGGCGAAGAAACCCGGCGAGCGGGAGGCGAACGGATTGGTTGGGTAGGCGCGGTAACTCATCGGGCGGAAGCCAACAGCTGGTGGACGGCCACGGAGGCGTCGAATTGGTTGAGCGGCGTGCGATAAATGCCGACGCCTTCCTTGCGGGCGGAGGCCAGCATGTCGGCCGGGATCGGACGCGAGGAACACGCCAAAATGGCGCGGATGCCGGCCAAGGTGGCGACGGCGATGGCGTTCTGGTGGGCCTGGATGGTGATGAGAATGGAATTTTCCACGGCGTGGGCCAAGACGTCGCTCAGGAGATCGGAAGTGAAGGCGGCCGAGACTTCGACGTCCGCAGGAGCGGGCAGAATGCGTTCGGTGCCGGGCATTTCAAGCAAGCGGTCCAATTTCATGGCGGGGAAGATACCGCGCGACAATCGGAAACGCCAATCCCAAAAGACGAAGGCGCCGGCCGGGTCCGCCGCCGCCGGCGGCACGCGGGACGCGGCGCAAAACGCTTGCCACGGGCGCAGGGGCATCGGATAGTGGCGCAGACATGGGCGAGGTTTTGCTCCAGGTGGAAGAGTTGCGCGTCGGATTCGAGGCCGCGGGCGGATTCGTGCGCGCGGTGGATGGGGTTTCGTTCGAAATTCGCCGCGGCGAAGTGCTGGGACTCGTGGGCGAATCGGGTTGCGGCAAGACGGCGACGGCGCTGGCGCTCTTGCGGCTGCTGCCGCGGCCGCCGGCGGTCATCGAGGGCGGCCACGCCTGGTTTCATGGGCGCGACCTGCTGGCGATGCCGATCGAGGAACTGCGCGCCATCCGCGGCGGCGAGATCGCCATGATCTTCCAGGAACCGATGACGGCGCTGTCGCCGCTGCATCGGATCGGCGACCAGTAGGCCGAGGCGGCGCGGCTGCATCGGAATCTGTCGGCGCGGGACGCCTGGGCGCTGGGACTGGATTGGCTGAAGCGCGTGGGCCTGCCCGATGCGGAACAGCGCATGCGGGATTTTCCGCACCAGCTTTCGGGCGGCATGCGCCAGCGGGCGATGCTGGCGATGGCGATGCTGCCGGAGCCGGAACTGATCATCGCCGACGAACCCACGACGGCGCTGGACGCGACGATCCAGGCGCAGATATTCGAACTGCTGCTGAATCTGCGCGGCGGGGACGCGGCGGTGCTCTTGATCACGCACGACATGGGCGTGGTGGGGGACGTGTGCGACCGGGTCCACGTGATGTACGCGGCGCGATTGGCGGAAAAGGGCACGCGCGCATCGACGTTCGATCGGCCGGCGCATCCCTACACGCGCGGGTTGCTTGCGGCGATGCCGCGCCTGCACGGCTGGGTGGATCGGCTGCCGGACATTCCCGGGCAATTGCCGTCGTTGGCCCATCCGCCGCCGGGGTGCCGGTTCGCGCCGCGCTGTCCGCTGGCGCGGCCGGCGTGCGGCCGCATCGCGCCGATTCTGCGCCGCGTGGGCCCGGACCGCGAGGTGGCCTGCTGGGACGGCATTTGGGAACAGGTGGAAGCAGACGGAGCTCGTTCGGAGATTGGGAAGGAACGATGAAGGCATTGGCGATCAATGGCAGTCCGCGCAAGGGCGGCAACACGGAAACCTTGTTGCGCAAGGCGCTGGAGCCGCTCGCGGCGGCGGGACACGGGACGGACTACGTGCAGGTCGGCGGCACGCGCATCCGCGGTTGCACGGCCTGCGGCGCCTGCGGGCGCATGAAGAACAAGCGCTGCGTGATCGAGGACGACGTGTTCAATCTGGCCTTCGCGAAGATGCTCGAGGCCGATGCGATCTTGATCGGATCGCCGGTCTATTTCGCCGACGCGACGGCCGAAACCAAGGCGCTGATCGACCGGGCCGGGCGCGTGGCGCGGGCGAACGGCGGCTTGTTCCGGCGGAAGATCGGCGCGGCGGTGGCCGCGGAGCGCCGCGGCGGCGCGATCCATGCGGTCGATTCGATCCAGCATCTCTTCTTGGCCAACCAAATGATCGTGCCGGGATCGACCTACTGGAATTTCGGCGTGGGCCGGGACCCCGGCGACGTGCGGGGCGACGCCGAAGGCTTGGCCAACATGCAGGATTTGGGCGAACAAATCGCGTGGCTGTTCGGTCTGATGGAGAAACGTGGCTAGCACCGGACAGCGCTTCAGCCTGATCAACCTCGGATGCCCGAAAAACACGGTCGATTCCGAGGGCCTGCTGGGCAGCCTGGCGCTGGCCGGGTTTGAATTCGCGGAAGACCCCGCCGCGGCGGATATTTGCCTGGTCAACACCTGCGGATTCCTGGACGCCTCGCGGCGGGAAGCCGCCGGCGTGTTGGCCGAATTGGCGGCGCAGCGCGGCCGGAAGGGCCGGCCTTTGCTGGTGGCCACGGGCTGTCTCGTGGAACGGATCGGCGGCGCGCCGGAACTGGACGACTTCCTGAAGGCGGCGGATGCGCGGGTGGGCTTCGCGGATTATCCGCGGTTGCCGGACCTCTGTCGGCGCCTCCTGGCCGGGAAAGCCGCGCCTCCCGCGGCCAGCGGTTACGGAGGGAAAACCCTGCCGACCCGCTATCTGGATTGGCTGAGCCAGCCGCGGATGCGGATCGGCTCGGCTGCCACGGCGTATCTGAAGATCGGCGAGGGGTGTTCGAATTGCTGCGCGTATTGCTCGATTCCGCTGATCCGCGGGCGGCGGGCGAGCCGCGCGCCGGAGGCGATCCTGAAAGAAGCGCGGGAACTGTTGGCGGCGGGCGCCAAGGAATTGGTGCTGATCGCGCAAGACACGACGGCGTATGGCCTGGATTTCGCGGGGGAACCGCGGTTGCCGGAGTTGCTGGCGGAATTGACGAAGATCCCGGGAGATTTCTGGCTGCGGATGATGTATGCGCATCCGAAGCACCTGTCGGACGCCGTGCTCGAAGCGCTTTCCGCGGATGCGCGGATCTGTCCGTATCTGGATTTGCCGCTGCAGCACGTGAACGAGAAGATGCTGAAGCGGATGGGGCGCGGCTATGGCCGCGCGCGCGTGGATGACGTGCTGGAGCAGATCGACCGGCGGCTGCCGGGCGCGGCGCTGCGGACGACGTTCATCGTGGGGCATCCCGGCGAAGGCGAACGGGAATTCGGCGAATTGCTGGAGTTCGTGGAAGCGGGCCGCTTCGACCACGTGGGCGTTTTCTGCTGGTCGCCGGAACCCGGCACGGTTTCGGCCGGCATGGCGGATCGCGTGGCGGCGGCGGCGGCGGCGGAACGGCGCGACCGGTTGATGGCGGCGCAGGCGCAGGCGTCGGCCGCGCGGCTGCGCGCCCGCAAGGGAGAGACGACCCGCATTCTGCTGGAACGCCGCGAGAAAGACGGCTGGCATGGGCGGACGCCGTGGCAGGCGCCGGAAGTGGACGGCGAGACGGTGTTGGAAAACGCCGGCCGCGGGGTGCAGGCGGGCGATTTCGTGCGGGCGAAGATCGTGCGGACTCGCCAATACGATTGTTGGGCGCGGCGGCCAAAATCGTGAAGTTCCCGCATCCATTCGGTTGGGCCGGGATCTGGGTCGCGACGTTGGCCTGGACGCTGGCGCCGGTCTGCGCGCACGCGGAAAAACATTCGGCGAAGGAAGCGAATGCCGCCTTGTCCGCACCGACGAAAGCCGCCTCCGCCCAAAAGAAATCCTCGGCGCGCGCGAAAAAGAAAGCCGGCAAAACCAAAACCAAGGCGAAGAAGAAAACCGCGCCGGAAACGCCGCACCAGCCGCTCAAGCTGAATCCCGGACACGTGCTGACGCTGCAGATGCAGGCGTTGAACGCGCAATACGAAGGCGAAGACTTTTCCCCGCGGCACAACCGCTTCACGCGTTGGGTGGACGACGTCCATGCGCGAACCTATCGCTGGATGGACAACGCCGTGCGGCGCGTGGACATGAGCTGGCTGGCCGAAGACGCGCCCTACGATCCGGAAACCTCCACGTTCCGGCTGAAGCTGCTGGGGCGGTACGGAGGGCGCAGCAGCGAGCCGGATTCCGAATTCAAGGTGCGGTTTCGCGCGGACGTGGCGTTGCCGGGACTGGAACACCGGCTTCATTTGTTCGTGGACAACGCGGATCGCGAATCGCTGCCGGGCGCGGACCCGATGAAACAGAACGACGACACCCGGATCGGCGTGCGCGCGGCGCTGCGCACGCTCAAGGACAACGAATGGACGATGGGCGGCGGCCTGCGCTGGCGCCACTCGCAACCGGTGGCCTACGTCTCGCTGGATTGGAAGTGGGAGCGCGACATGAGCGCCGGCCGGTTCTGTTTCAATCCGCATGCCGTGTACTACACCGACGACGGATTCGGGCAGACGATCGCCATGCGCTGGACGCGCGCGCTCGGCGCGCGCACCTACTTCCAAACCCAGACGGCGGAACGATCCTCGGAGAGCCGCGAAGACGTGGAACTCGAGCAAAGCCTGCGGTTCGCCTGGCTGCGTTCGGGCAAGGGCCGGGGATGGGTTGCACAGGCGAGCATTTTCCCGCACATCCGGAGTTCGGATTGGTATTGGGACGATTCGCTGGTGAACCTGACGTGGCGCGATGCGTTCTATCGGCGGTGGATCTACTACACGATCACGCCGCAGATCCAATTCCCCAAGGAAGACGAGTACGAGGCCCGGCCTTCGATCCGCTTCGGGCTGGAGATGTACTTCGGCGGCAAGAGCGGCGATTTGCTCTAAATCGATCTTCGGGTTTGACAGGGAGGGCCGAACTTCCTACCCTAAAATCCAACTGATTTGGACAACCCGGAAGGAGAAGCGTTTCACCATGAGCACGAACAACTTACTTGGCGTGGCCCTCGGCTCGGGATTGCTGGCGTTGGCATTCGCCTGGTGGCGCACGCAGTGGATCAATCGGCAGGATCCCGGCACGGCCCGCATGCTGGAAATCGGCGCGGCGGTGCGCGAAGGCGCCATGGCGTTCTTGAAACGGGAATACAGGGTGCTGGCCGTGTTCGTGATTTTGGCGGCCATTTTGCTGGCGGCCATCAATCAGGGGGCGATTCGGCTGGTGGCGGTGGCTTTTGCGTTCGGCGCATTTTGTTCGGCGTTGTCGGGTTTCTTTGGCATGCGGGTGGCGACGGCCGCCAACATGCGGACGACGAATGCGGCGCGGACGAGCTTGCCGGCCGCCCTGCAAGTGGCGTTTTCCGGCGGGGCCGTGATGGGCATGTGCGTGGTGGGACTGGGATTGACGGGGCTGACGCTGACGTTCTGGGCACTCACGAAGCGCTTTGGCATCGACATGGAGACCATCAAGCACGCGGTGCTGCCGATTTTGACGGGCTTCTCGATGGGCGCCAGTTCGATCGCGCTGTTCGCGCGCGTGGGCGGCGGCATCTACACCAAGGCGGCCGACGTGGGCGCGGATCTGGTCGGCAAGGTGGAAGCCGGCATTCCCGAAGACGATCCGCGCAATCCGGCGGTCA